>JBAXOP010000015.1:0-32556 GCA_037133195.1 Verrucomicrobiota bacterium
CTTGCAGGTGCGTGCCAGCGCGGAGGGGTATTTGGCACTCAGCGCCAAGGACGGCCAGCACCTGGAAAAGGATCAGTCATGGGCAACCATCGACCCGGAACAACTCACCCTGGAACGCAAGTCACTGGAAGTTGACCAGCAGAAGTTGGATCGCCAGCTCAAAAAAGCCCGCAATGATGCCCAAGATTTGCAGGTCCGCTTGAGTGTGGAATTGCACGAAACCGAGCGCAAACGCCGCGACCTGGTAGATGCCTCACAGGAGTCTGAGATTCCCGCGGCACTCAAAAAGCGCGCTGCGGAAGCGATCCTCAAGATTGACCAGCAGATCGAGTTGCTCAACGACAAACTCGACCCCGAATCACTGGAACGCGACCAGCAACTCGACGAGGACGAGGGCGAACTGCAAATTGCCCGCAAGCGTAAACTATTCCAATCATTGGAAAAACGTTCCTGCTTGATGGCGCCATTCAACGGGGATCTGCGCCTCAGCGACACCCTCAAAAAACAGCTAGCCGCCGCCCCCAACCCGACCGACTTGTTATGGGTCAAACCCAACGACCTGATCGCTACCATCGTCGATAACGACCGGTTTGAGATTTCGGTCACGGCCACCAGTCCGCTGCTGGCACAGATCCCGCCTGCCGAGTTATTAGTATTTTTCCAAGAAGGCCAGACCGGCCGGCTCATCGCGGGCGAATACGCCAGGACCGACGAGGTGGACCTCGGTTCCGAGATCACCCGGAACTATATCTTCAATATCCAGGCCGACTCGGCGAAGTTGGCCGCTCAGTCGATGGGCCAGCGCAACTTGGTACATATCTATCGGAAATTTACGCGCCCGTTCCGCTTTATCCAGAAAAAGGACATTGCCTTCCTCGCGCCCGACGTACTGGCAGCCGGCGGCTGGGACGGGCTGATCAGGCATCTGTGGCCTGGCAGCGAGGTCATCCAGGTGGGTCCGCAAGCCATCGCTGTGAAGCCCAAGGATGAAAATTAACCTTCAGTCGATCCGTTACTGTTATCCGCACGCCAAATTGCCGGTTTTCGAGGCGTTGGACCTGCTGATCAAGCCCGGCGTCACACTGGCCAAGGGGTTTTCCGGCTGCGGCAAAAGCACCCTCCTGCGCCTCATCGCCGGACTCATCTCCCCAGCCGCCGGCCGCATCGTCACCGACTCGCCGCATCCGGTTGGCAGCCCGACATATCTGCGCCTGGAAGTCGGCTTTGTCTTCCAGCAACTCAATTTACTGCCGCTGGCCAGCGTTGAGCGCAATATCCGCCTAGCTGTGGAAATGGCCAACGGAGACCGCCGCAATGTCCAGAAGTGGATGGATTTATTGGGCCTAACGAAGTATGCCGCAAGCAAGCCGGCGCGGCTCTCGGGCGGCCAGCAACAACGAGCGAGCATTGCGCGGGCGCTAGCGAAACTGCCATCCATTCTATTACTCGATGAACCCACTTCAGGTCTTGATGACCTCAATACCACGGTGATATCCCAGGCCATCCGCCATGCGCTTGCGCCCGGTTCGGTCTGTCTGATTGCCACTCACGACAAGCGTTTGGACCCCATTGCTGATGAAATCCTGGACTTTAATACCTTTCTACCTATGGAAGAACACCTGCAGGCGCTGGCTGGAGTATCCAGTATCGCCGTGTAGCAAAATCCTCATCCCCTCGTTGCTCGGATTTCTGGCGGTCATCGTGCTGACCCTTTTTTCAGAGATCGAGCGTGAGTTGCGCGACCAATTAGCGAGGAATTCGGCCTACACTGTCTATGTCAGCGAGTTTGTGGCAGCAGACCATGCGGCCACCATCTTGCGCCGGAGTTATGAGGAGGAAGTTATGTGGTCAGGGCGCAACGGACTGGACGCCATCAAGCAAATGCGCCAACCACTCGTCTCCGCAATCTGGAATCATAGCCAAACTATTTCGCTGCTGGCCTTCACCAATTCGGCCAAAGATTTTGCCGACAGTGTTGATTTGGAAAATCCGCCAATGGTATGGTTGCTCTCCGACGAGGCGACGATACAAGGGCAGTTGATGGAAGTCTCGCTGTCCGACAAGCGCACACTGGCAAAAGTGCGGACAGTACCACCGTGGATTCGCCGCGAGTTATCCATGGAAACCGCGGTAGCCGCCCCGGTGGAAATGATAGAACCCTTTCTGCTCAAGGGATTCATCAATCATACGATAGCCAAATTCACATCCATCCAAGATGTGGAACGCTTCGTGGCGGATGTATCAGCCTATTACCGGGCAGAGAAACGCCAGGTAAAGATTGTCTCGGCGTTGGAGATATTAAAAAACCTGGAACGCATCACCGCCGTGCAACGCATCGTGCGCTCGCTCATCGTGGTGGGTTGCGGCATCATCCTATCCTTGACCCTGGGCAGCATCGCTTGGTTGGAATACCGTCAGGATGCCTACTTGCTCGCTCTCTTGAAAAGCTTTGGAACGCCTTCGCTGGTGTTGCTCATCCACATGTTCCTGGAAAACCTACTCCTCGTGCTGGTTGGTATCCTTGGGGTGCTTCTAGCTTGGACGCCGCTCTATAAGCTGGCCTCACCACACCTGCAAATCATCGGCCTGCACTCAGCGGCCATGCCGGCCATTCCCGCGCAAGATGTGCTCATCATCGTGTTGGCCTGCTTGGCGGGTGTGATCCTCTCGATGGTGCCGGTGGCTATCGGGTTGCGCAAGCCAGCGGGCTTGATCCTGCAATAGGGAGCGACGACGTTATTTGGGGAGCGACGACGTTATTTGTCGTCGAGCGGAAGGAACGCCCATGAACAGCGCCTTCGGCACTCATTCATGGGCAGATCTTTCTCCACCACCACAGGAATATGGTGGCTCCTTAAACCACAGGAATGTGGTGGCTCCTTAAATGTGGTGGCCCTTTACCGCAGGTGGGATTGCTATAAGCTTGGGGCTAGTCCCAAGCTTATAGCAATATATATGTTACTAGAGCGGAGGCAGGACTTCGCCCGGGGCACTGGGCGGAGCTTCGGATGCCGCAGGCGGGGTGTTCGGTTCGCTGCCACGCAGCGGACGGCCGGTGGCATCGATGATCTGCGCTGTGACGAAGATGATCAGGTTACTCTTGAGGCGCTTCTCAGCCTTGGACTGGAACAAGCGCCCGATGATTGGAATCGAGCCGAAGATCGGCACGCTGTCCTGAACGTTCTGCACATCCTCGCGAATCAAGCCACCCACCGCAACGGTGTAGCCGTCATAGATGGATAGAGAGGTATTGACCCGGCGGGTCGAGAACACCGGCATCTCGATGCGGTTATCCGTGATGACCACCGTGGTCGGATTGCCGAAAACATCCGTAGATGGTGCCTTGATCGGGCTGCCATAATTGATGAACCCTTCAAATTCGACAATTTCCGGCACGAAACGCAGGTCGATGACGTAGTTGTTGGTGGAGATATTCGGTTCGATTTCGAGGGTGACACCGGTATTGCGGGTTTCCCACGCGGATGGGGTGGCCGGAGTAGCAATCCCAACATTACCACCGCCGCCGCCGCCCAGAACACTGCCGACGCCATTGTTGTTTTGTTGCGGCAATTGTGGGGGTTCGTATTCGGTGGCGTAGATAAATTCACGTATAATCTGAATGGTCGCCTTTTGTCCGGGCTTCGCCGTAACCGACGGCGCTGTCATCAAGTCGGCTCCCTTTTTCTGAGCGAGGCCGCGCATGATCAACTGGACCTGACCACCGGAGAATAGGCCGGTGACGGCCGCAATCCCAGGTGCCACCTTGGCCGTGCTTGAGGTGCGCAGCGGGTTGTTCAGCAAGGAATCGATACTATCGCCGCTGATTGCACCGGTACCACTGCGGTTGCCGTTGGTCGCGAGATACCGAGTGTTAACATCCGGAGCGGTCGGAATTCCCGGAACCGAATAACCACTTACCGGATTAATAAAGTCGGCTCCGCCGCGAGCCTGACCACTACCGGTAGTGCCACCGCTGCCGAACACCGTGCTGCCATTCAGGCCATAAGGAGTGACGAGCCAATCGAAGCTCAGTTCGTCGTTATTATCCTGAGTGACCTCGACAAACTTGGTGGTGATCTTGATTTGCTTGGGCTGCTCACCCGAGTTTGCCTCTACGAATTGCTCGATCTTGTCGAGTTCGGCACTGGTGTTAGTCACCAGCAACCCGCTGGAACCCAGGGTGGCGGAACTGCCCTCACCAAAGGCGGCGATTTTCTTGAGCAATTCGATGATCGGTTTGCGGGCGGTGATGCTGCTCTTTTTCTCTGCACCCGCACCAGCGGCAAAGGGATCGGCGGCGGCGGCGGCACCGCCTTCATCACCTGCTCCGGATGCCAGTGTCTCATAGAAACCTGGCAACACCCGGAAGGTGCGCGTGAACATCTCGTTGCCGGTCTCAGTGCGTGGCACCAAGGTCACCGCGAAATCATCCACTTTGGACCGCAGGTTCGTCTGGTCACAAATGTATTTGAGCGCCTGGCCGAGCGGAATATTGGTGAGACGCAGCGACTTGATGCGGATCGAACCAGGGCTGGCACCCCCACCCAGTGCACCTTCAGCAGGTGCCGCCTCTACGCCGGCATCACCCCCCGCAGCGACTTGCGGCTTGCGGATGAGGAAATTGACACCTTTGTGAGCAGGATCGGGCTCGAGCAAATCGAGTTCGGCAGCACGCAGACGGAGGAAATCGACAGCTTCTTCCACCGTGATATCATCGAAGGCGATGTTGGGGATGATGATGCGGCGGAGTTTTTCGTTGATGTAGGCGACGCCCGAACTAACGGTCGCGCGGCCGGGACCGGCGATGCCGCCAACCGGCGTATCAGCGGGAACCGACAACTCCCAGGCCTTGTCCACTTCCGAGAGCAGTTCGGCGCGGGTCTGGTCGTAGACGGCACGATAGTAGCGCGACTTGGCCCCGGCGACGGTTTCCATGCCACGGCGGGCGGCGCTGTTATAGGGATCGATGCGCAGCACCTTCTCGTACTCTTCCTTGGCCTTGTCAAACTTGCCGAGATTATAGAGACCTTCCGCCGTGTAGAGGCTGCGGCGTACCTTGTCCACATCTTGCGTGTGTTTGTAGTCAAGGCCGGGATTCGTGCGAATCGGATCATCCAGAAAACCAATCTCGCGCTTGGCTAGTGCATTTTCCGGGTCTTCTTTAAGCACGGTTTCGAGCAACACGCGGGCATCCTCATAGCTGCCTTTGTCTCCTTTCTTCGCATCCCCACCTTGGCGGCGGAATTGCTGCGCCAACGCCACGCTGGCATCGGCAAGGTGGTTGGTAATGGCGGTATGGCGGTCGGCTAGCATCGGCGCATCTGGCAACACGCTGAGTGCTTCCTTACACTTATCGTATGCTTGCTGATAGTCGCGTTTGCCGTAGGCGCTGCGAGCTTCGGCGAGCAGACGATCCGCTTCGGTGACTGCCTGCTGGCGACGGATCATCTCTTTCTCCGCAAGGGCGCTGAAGTGGGGTGAACCCACTCCATCCCCAGCATTGACTACGGTGATGGTGACTGGCATGGCGGCTGCCACTGTCATCAATGCGATGGCAGTGCGACTGGATCGGTACATTGGCGAATTTTGCATGATTGGCTGGCGTTTTCTGACGATGTTTATGGTGTTTGAAAAGGGATTTCTCAAAAAATATTTAAGGGGCGAGTTCGGGGAATGCTCCTTTTTTGATAGAAGCAGACTTTTTGGCACCACTGACGGGGTCTGTGTACTCCACTTCGACGCCATCCGGGGTGACTTTTTTCAGCAAATAATCTTTCTTGGCACTGTCGAATGGCAGGCCAAAACTCGTGTTCTCCTTGATGGTCTCCTGCTTGCCTTCGTTGCCGATGGCTTCCAGACTCAACACGGCATTGCGGTCATATTTGGAAAATTCCTGGACGCGGCCTTCGGGAAATTGCGGGATCTCGTACACCGTGCCTTTCTTGTTAGGAAGCTGGTCTTCGATTTTTGCATAGGTCACTTCCATCTGGGTATGGGTGGAATTATTCATTTCCATGCGCTTTTCCATGCCCAAATACTTAAAGCGGTTTTTCATGACGCCTTCGGTGAAGAACAATTCGCCGGGTTTGACGGTGATGCCGGTTTTGCTCCGGTTGCGACCGCCCTGGGTATCGCCGTAATTGAAGGTAAAGGCGTCGCATCAGGGAATCCGGGGCGGATATACCAATTGAGGCTATCGTCTTTCTCGTACCTCAGTTTATTGATAAGCGGCGGATGACTCTTGGGATCCTTTGGGTCCGTCTTGGCAAGGAATTCCTCGAGATTGGTGTAGCCATCACTATCGGCATCGCGGCTGGGTGAATCTGCGAAACCAGGGTCCAGGCCATTTTGGATCCACCAGAGGTTGGGAATGGGTGAATGGATGGGTGGGCTTTTGTAGAGATCGACGGCCTTGCCCGGCTGATCACGTGCTATGAACAACTGAATGCCAGTGAACAAATCAACCTGGCGGTCCTCCACCTTCGCCTGGTTCCAGGAACGGCTGAGGCTCAGGGAGGAGACGGCTTTGGCGACCAGGTCGGCCGTGGCGACCGCAGGATTATTATTGCCACCACCTTGGGTGTTGACGTTGAAATCCTCGGCGACGTTGCCGATCTTGGACCAACCCAAGAAGATCAAGCCGAGGGCGGCAACGGAGGCACCGCCGATGGCGGCCTTTTCGTAATTCTGGGAGAACCAGGACATGGTGGGCAGAGAGGCTGGTATCAGGGTTGCGATTTTGGCACTTCAGGCAGCGCCTTGACCGGTAAAAACTCCAACACATCAATGTGCAGGAACACCTCGAGTTCTTCGTTGCCGAGAACCCGGTTTAATATCCGACTGGAATCCGCTGCTACAGCGGCGGCTGGCTTTGGCTGCACCACCGCAGCTGGTGCTACCCGCGGCGGCGCGGTTACGGCTGGACGGAGGGGCACCACTGGCGGCCGAGCCGGAACTGCAGCAGCTGGCCGCACGGCTCCTGAGGCAGCGGGCTTAGCCGGCGTGGTGGCGGCGGGCTTGGTGGTCGGCGTGGGAGGAGGAGGGGCAGGCGCGGCGGGTTCATCTGAGGGAAGAACAAATCCGCTGGCACCACCGAAAGGATCCGCAGGTTTACCGGCGGCACCGGGCGCGCCTGGTGGAGCCTCAAACTTGGCGTCCTTGACGTTAGGCGCGGTAGGTTTTTCATTCATGATCCGCACGGTGCGGACGACGAAGAAATAGTTAGGCGATTTAACGATGGTGGAAAGGAATTCACGCAATGAGCGTTCGGGCCCGCGGAAAGTAAGTTCGATGGGGAATGAGCGGGCGGCATCCGTGGGACTACCCAGCCATTTATCGCCGTCTTCCTCGGGGAATTTCGGGCGGAAAAGGTTCTGGAGTTGGGTGGGAGCAGCCTTGGCCAGCGCCAACAATAATTCCTTGGTCGCTCCCAGTTGGTAATCGAGCAAGCCGGTGGCCTCTTCGCGGGCCAATTCCTTGGTGTAGGGCTCGAAGCCAAGCAGAAACCCCTCTGGCACATCGGGCAACTTGGCGGCGACGGTTTCAAATGCTTTGACCACTTCCTCCTTGGCGGATTTGGCGTGATCCGTGAAACTTTGCGGCGCTATGTTCTTGATCTGCTTGGGCCGGAACTTGTCATACGCACTTTCCAAACCGCGTATGGCCACCCGGTATTCGTTAAGCGCCTTCGTCTTGCCAGCTCGGTTTTCCAAACTCGGATAGAGAGGGGTTTTTTCATACACTTCCACGTTGTCGGCTGCGACGTGGTAGCTTTCCAGCGCCTTCGCGTAACGCCCGTGATAAATCAGGCCGATGTAAAATAGCACGATCGCCCCTAACAGGGTGGCCCCTCCCAGGATGGCGGCAAATTTGTTATCCTTGATCCAACTCATAAATGCGGGTGGCGGGAAAGCTCTTGGGGTTATTTGATGCGCACCTCGCGGACAAGGGGCAGGGTGATGGTGAACGGAAAGGCCATCTCGCCCCCCTCCGTGGAGGCCAAGTTGACCTTGAGGATTTGTTCGTCCTTAAGCGAAATCGGCTTATGATCCGCGCCAATGACCGTGAAACTGAATGCCCCGGGCTTGTCACGCAAGCGCTTGAGCAACTTGGACACCGCATTCTGGCTATCGGCATTTTCACGCCAGAATCCGCGAATGCGCACCGCGTTGGCACCCCCGGCGGTGGGAGGAGGTGGCGCGGCATGATTTTTGGCACCCTTGGCAGGTGCATCGGGCTGCTCGCTGCGAGCCACATCGCTGAAGCCACTGGTGCCGTAAGCGCCGACGGCGAAATCCGCTTTAATGACCGGGACGCCGTTGATGGCCGGGGGTTTGGGATCTGGATCGAGCGCATTAAAGTCTCTGAGCGGCTCCAGATCGGTGATCCATACCGCATCACTCGCCAGTGCTCCGGACAATTCGGACAATAAATCCGGCCAAAATGCGTGGTCCGCTTCTGCCGACGTGAAGTTGCTGGCCACCCCTTGCAGCGCCGCCTGGTTTTTCAACAAGTTGCCAATATCATCGGCTAAAGGAGCCAGCGTATCGCTGCTCTCCAGCATGGTCCGGGTCTTATCCTGCGCCCGGCCCGACGCCACAAACTGCAAGGCCGACCACGTGGCCACTCCCGCCAAAAACACCGCCGCCGCACTTATGAGCAAGGGCTTGCGCCGGTCTGCGGCTCGGATTTGCTCCACCACCGCGGGGACCAAATCAATATTGATGGCGGACTTACCTAGGCCACGCAAGCCCAAGCCAATGAGTTCGCCCATCAGATGGGCCTCGCGTTGCAGCACCGCAGTGTCCACCCCCTTGCCGACGGCTATGGTCTTGAGGGGATTGAAAAATTCGATTGGCAGGTTGAGTTTTTCTTCAAAAAACTCGAGGGTGTAGGGCAAATTGGCACCGCCGCCGCATAGATAGACCCGCTTTGGTGCGTTGCCGCCGTGCTGGCTGCGGTAATAGTTGGTGGTGCGCGCAATCTCGGAGGGCAAGCGCGTGAGCGCATTGCGAATAACCATCGCCAACGCAGCCACCGACTCATCGAGTTGCTCGGTGTGGCCGCCGCCCAAGGCGACCAAACCATGAACGATTTTCTGGTGCTCGGCCTCTAGGAAAGAAACTCCGTATTCCTTGGCAATGGCCGCAGTGACGGCGGTACCACCTACCGGAATGCTGCGGGTGAAAAACCGTTTACCTTCCAAGTAAAGTAAGTTGCTCGTCTTGGCACCAATATCAATGAGCAACACCGGTTCTTGCGGCTGACCATAGGAATCCAAAAATGCATTGAACAGCGCCATCGGTGCCACGTCCACCTCGGCGGTGGATAGCCCGCTCTCGTTGACTGCGGCGTTGATCTCGTCGAGGGCCTCGCCCTTGATGGCGACGATAACCACCTCCTTGTCGCTTCCCCCCTCGATCATTTCATAATCCCACACCACCTCGTTAATCGGGAATGGCACGTGCTGCTGAGCTTCAAAGGCGACGAGTTGCTCGATGTTGTCGTCCTGGAGCGCCGGTAATTTTACAAACCGCGTGAACACCGATTGCCCGGAAATGGCATACCGCACCTTGGAACGACCCACCTTGAGGCGTTGCGCCAGATCAGCCACCGCCACCCGCGTCTGGCCGATGCGCGAGGACTCCTGCGCCGGATCGGCTACAATGCTCTCCGATGCATAGGACTTGAGCAACAGGCCACCGTTCTTCGCGGTCTCGAAAACCGCCATCCCGATGCGCTGGGAACCAATATTGAGGGCGATGGTAGTCAGTGTGTCAGCCATGGTGCGGAGCTATAAAGGGGTATGTTGCGGTGGCTATGCAATAATAAAATGGCAAATTGCTCAACATCAAACTCAGGGACTCGTCTTGGACTTGATTTCGGCGTAGCGATCCCACCAAATACCCGCAAAGGGTGTCTCCATCTTGTTGAGCAACGGCACCGCTGTGCTCTCCGCTATGGAAGATGAGGCCGCTGTCCACCAGTTGTCCTTGCCTGCCTTGTCGGTCGAACTCGCCATGACCTTACCATCGACGATGACTTCAAAGCCGACGAATTTGATCGCCCGCTTGCCGCTGCGCTCAAAGCCGGTGAGGCGGCGGATCGAGGCTGGCGAAATGTACACCGAGCAATACACATCCTCCTTGAGCGGCACATTCACATACTCGATTTCCTTCGTCAGCTTGAGGAAAGTGTTTGGTTTGTCCGGATTGTCCACCGCTATGTACCATTTCACGGTGAGGTTGTCGCAGGTTTTGTTCTTGGGCTCCGGAGCCATGTCCACCTTGATTCTGGCTTCCACTTCCAGCCAGTCCTTCCCCTTGAATGGCTTGCCCCTCACACCGGTGAATTCCGGCGAAACGATGTCATCAAATTTTGGTTTTTCCGTCACATCGACTTTAACGGCACCGGCTCCAAAAGCCGTGCAGGGTGAGAGGAACGCGACAGCGGCTGAGAGGGCGAGAAACGCGGATTGACGAGTGTTGGGGTTCATTGTGGGGTGAATTTCATCGACAGTAGGAAACCAGATACCGGGTTGACCAGCCAAAAGGTCAATTCGCGGAAAGTTTTTCTGCGAAGTAAATACAGGCGATTTGAGCGAGCGGTTGACGCGCGGCTGGGGAGCGTTCATCAATGGGGCATGGCGCATGAGCAACCTGGATTTTTGGCTAATAAAGCGTGGGTGGTGGGGAGCATTGGAGACCCCGCCGCCTTGCGAGATGGGACCGCCAGCGGGATTTTACAATGTTGTGATATCGCGGAAATTCGGCTTGATGTATTGCTAGGGCAAGGGGTGGAGCCGGTGCGAGCGCTCTGGCAGCACCTCGCGGGACTGCCGTTGCTGTTCACGGCGAGGCGCGACGATGAGGGAGGTGCCATGAAATTGGCCGCTGCGCAACGCAGTTCTTTGTTGGCGGCGGCGCTCGACGACGCGGCTTGCATCGACGTCGAAGTGGCCAGTCATCTCGCGATGAGCGATATCCTGGCTGAGGCAAAACACCGCAATATCCCCTGGATCGCATCCTATCACGATTTTGAAAAATTGCCTGCCACCGCAACACTGGCGGAGGCCGCTCAACAAGCACGCGCCGCCGGTGCCGCCGTTTTCAAGGTGGCGGCACAACTCAACTCCCTCGCCGAAGTACTGCGACTGGCGGAATTTCAACTCAGCCAGCAAGGCCTGCCACTGGCCACCATGGGCATGGGCACGCTCGCACCCGCCTCGCGCTTGCTCTGCGCCCAATGCGGCAGTGTCCTCAACTACGGCTATCTGGGCAACTCCCCCACCGCCCCCGGCCAATGGGATTGCGGCTTGCTCAAACAGGCGCTCAACCGATCACTTCAACCGGCGCGTCTGGCAAGGCCTTGAGAAACTGGGCCCCATAGCGTTTTGTTAGTATCCGTTTATCCAGAATACACACCAACCCGTGATCGCGCTGGGTGCGGATCAAGCGGCCGACCCCTTGGCGCAATTTAAGAATAGCCTCGGGCACTGAGTAATCCATGAACGGATTGCCGCCGGCCGCCTCGATAGCCTCCAGCCGCGAGGCCACCAGCGGATGATCCGGCACCGCAAACGGCAAGCGCGTGACCACCACGTTGGACAGCGCCTCGCCCGGCACATCCACCCCAGCCCAAAAACTATCGGTGCCAAACAACACGCTGTGGCCGTCCTCACGGAATTCCTCGATCATGCGATGCCGCGGCAATCCGTCACCCTGAACGAATAAACGCCAGTTTTTGCCTTGGAAATATCCGGCCAAGCGTTGTGCCGCATCCCGCATCGTCCGATAGCTCGTGAACAAAACGAATGCCCGGCCGGCGCTCTCGGTGACTGCCTCGCGGATCCCTTCGGCCAGCAATTCGTCGTATCGCGGCGTGCCCGGGTCCGGCACGCTTTTATAAATGCGCACCTGCATTTGGCGTTGGTAATCAAACGGACTGCCGATGCACACGGCGCGGGCCCGCTCGGCCCCCACCCTGCCGCGAAAGTACTCGAGCTTTGGGTCGCCGACGCCGAGGGTGGCGCTGGTGAGCACCAAGCTTTTTTTTCCGGTGAACAACAAGGGGCGCAAGCGTTCGGCCACATTCACCGGGGCGGCGTGCAGCGTGTATTGTGTCTCATCACGACCACTGCGCTCCACCCAGTACACGCTGTGCTCGTCGCGTTGCTCGAGAAATACCGCCAGCGAACCATGCATCTCGCGTAACCGCCGCGACGCATCCTGCAACTCGGCCCGCGTTTGCTCGGCTTCCACGTCCGCCGCCAGCACATCAACTTCTAACCACAGCTTGCGCAGCGGCTCGGCTAGCGTGTTAGAGACCACCTCCGGCTCGCGGATGCGGCATTCCTTGGAAAAATCGCCGAAGTGCGTCGTGTCGCCCACCCGTTGGAAAAACCGTTCGACCTCACCCAGGGCGTCCTCCACCGCGAGCATCGCCGAGGCTTTGTGGAACCCCTTGAGCAAGCCCTTGTGCGTCCGCGGATGATACAGCCGCTGCAAATCAAAGCGCAGGCCGGACTGCGATAACCGCAACCCCAATTGCACTGCCGCCACCTGTTCGATGGTGTGCGCCTCGTCGAGGATGGCAAAATCGTTCGGAAACAAAAACCCGGGGATTTTCCCCCGTGTCGGCTCGCAGTCCTCGTCCTCGTCCGGCTCCACATCCTTGTTGAGCAAGGCGAAAAATAACGTGTGGTTGACCACCACCAACCGAGCATCGGCCGCCGCCTTGCGCGCCTCTTGAAAAAAACAATTTCCCCGTGGTCCGCAACTGCGTGCCGTGCACAGGTGCGCCTCGCTGCACACTTGCAGCCACACTTTCGGTTGCGGCTGGAATTTCAAATCGCTCAAGGTCCCGTCGCGCGTGCTTTCCGCCCACTTGCGCAATGTCTCTAACTCCGCGTTTTCCGTGCTCGTGAACAAATCATCCGTCTGCTCCAACGCCCGCCGCATGCGCTGCGGACACAAGTAATTTTGCCGCCCCTTCAACAATACCGCCGGAAAATCATCCCCCAAAATTTTGCGCACAATCGGAATATCCTTCCTCACCAATTGCTCCTGCAAATTGATCGTATGCGTGGAAATGACCCCCTTCCTCCCTGTCTCCAACGCAAACCGCGCCGCCGGCAATAAATACGCCAGCGACTTGCCCACCCCGGTGCCGGCCTCCGCCACCAGCGAACTGGCGTTGACCAAAGCCTCGGCCACCGCTACCGCCAACTCCTGTTGTTGCGGACGGTATTCGAAATCACGCGATTTCGCCAACACGCCTTTTTTTGAAAACGCATCCTTCACCGCATCACAGAAGCCTGGCTGCGGATGCCCATCCGTCATTGAGATCATCGCGCCCCATCACATCCTACTTCACACCGCATGCCAAGCCGCATCTTCCGCATCTTCCGTGTCTAGTGTCTTCTTCAGAGCAGATGCCCCATGCGCAGGCGCTTGGTTTCAAGGTATTTGGCGTTGTGCGGATTGGCTGGAATACTGATGGGAACTTGCTCGACAATTTCAAGGCCGTAGCCTTCAAGGCCAATAACCTTTTTGGGATTATTGGTGAGCAGACGGATGCGCCGCACGCCGAGGTCACAGAGGATTTGAGCACCCATGCCGTAATCGCGTAAATCCGAGCCAAAGCCGAGTTTTTCGTTAGCCTCGACCGTATCCAGCCCCTGTTCCTGAAGTTTGTAGGCATGGATTTTGGCGGGCAGGCCGATGCCGCGACCCTCCTGGCGAAGATACAGGAGGACTCCGCCCTCGCGGGAGATTCGCTCCATGGCGGCGGCGAGTTGATCGCCACAATCGCAGCGCTGCGAATGGAAAACATCCCCGGTGAGACACTCGGAATGCACCCGCACCAACGTCGCTTGCTCCGGATCAATCGCTCCGCGGGTAAGCGCCAAATGGTGGCTGGCGTCCGTATCAATTCCATAAAGGTGGCAATCAAAATCGCCGAAAGTGGTGGGCATGGCGACGGTTTGCTCACGGTGCACGAGTTTCTCGGTGCGGCGACGGTACTCAATGAGCTGGGAAATGGTGCAGGCTTTCAAACCATGGCGTTGTTGGTAAGCGCCGAGCTGGCCGACGCGCGCCATCGTGCCATCGTCATTCATGATCTCACAAATAACACCAGCCGGCTCCAGACCTGCCAGACGGGCGAGGTCCAAAGCCGCTTCGGTGTGACCGGCGCGGCGCAACACCCCACCGGGCCGGGCTTGCAACGGAAAAACATGCCCGGGTTTGACAAAGGCCTCGGGTCCCACCGCGGGATCGGCCAGCAATCGGATAGTCAGCGCGCGGTCGGCGGCGGAAATCCCCGTGGTGATTCCAGCTGCCGCGTCAACGCTGATAGTGAAGGCGGTTTTTTGCCCCTCCCGGTTGCGTTGCTCCATTTGCGGCAGATCGAGCCTGGCGGCCCGCTCGACACTCAACGGAGCGCACACCAAGCCGCGGCCGTGCACCGCCATGAAATTGACCATTTGCGTGCTACACAAGGCGGCCGACCCGACCAAATCCGCCTCGTTTTCACGCGACGGATCATCGGCCACAATCACGAGGCGCCCAGCGGCAATTTCCCCTGCAATTTCATCTAGCGGGCTGAAGCGGAGCGGGAAATCAGGCACGGGGTGTTGCTGTTAGATTATGGGATAGCACACTCAGTTAAGTGAGGGATTGGCAGGAGCCTCGGCGAGTACTCGATGGAATGGCGAAAGGTGCCGCAGAATCCCGTACCACAGGCTGCGGTCGTGATTGGCCCCAAGCAACTCTGGGGCCGGCCGGGTGGTGATCCACGACGCCCGCCGCAATTCCCCTTCGAGTTGGCCCGGACTCCAGCCGGAATGCCCGACGAAGGCGCGGACAATTCTGCCAGGCCGTTGCGAATGCTTGATCGCATCCTCGGCGGTAATCCTGATCGCCCAGCGCAGACCGCTCTTCTTACTCCACCAAAACACGGAAAACGTCAGATGTTCACGGCCCACCGGGCCGCCGTCATGCACCGGAATGCGCCGCAGCGGCCCCAAATCCGCGTCGGTAAGGAAATCCCCCACCACCCGATCGGTCGGGTGATTGAGAATAAGCCCGAAGGCCCCGTCCGTCGGTGTGTGATCCGCCAGCAAGATCACCGAGTGGTCAAACATGCCATCACGCAACGACGGATCGGCCAACAGCAGGTACCCCTGTAGTTGGATCGGCGTGCCGGGCGTAGAAGACTCATCAGCCACGCGCGGAAACTAGCGCAGATCCTGCGCCGCGCCAACCACAGAATACGAATACCTTCCTCATGCAGGCTGCTGTTGGGAAATGCAGTGCAATGTGCCTCCCTCCTCGACAAGATCCAGACAATCAATACCGATCACCTCGCGATCATTGAATACTTCCCGAATCATGCTGAGCGCTCGCCTGTCGTTTTTTTCTTGGCGGAAAGTCGGCACCAATACACCGCCATTGACGATGAGGAAATTGACGTAGGAGGCTGGCAGTACGGGCAATCGCCAACCCGCCACCTCGCAGGCCTCAGGCAGCGGCATTTCCAACACCTCGAACGGGCGGCCCTGAGGATCGAGGAAAGATTTCAGACGGGCGAGGTTTTCGGCGAGGATTTGGTGATTAGGTGAGTGGCGGCTGCGTTCGACGCAGGCCAGCAGCGTGTGTGAATCCACGAATCTGGCCAAATCATCGATATGGCCATCCGTGTCGTCGCCCTCGATGCCTTGGCGCAGCCACAGGATTTCGGCGACCCCGAGTCCGTCGCGAAGTCGTTGCTCGATTTCAGGGCGCGAGAGAAGTGGATTGCGGTTTGTATTGAGCAACACCGCTTCGGTGGTCAGCAACTGGCCGGCGCCGTTGATCTCAACCGCCCCTCCCTCTAAAATCATCCCGCCATCGAAACGGACCATTCCCAGCGCCTCGGCAATCCGGCCCGCAACGAGGTTATCCAGATCCCACGGCGGAAATTTCCCTCCCCAAGCATTGAACCCCCAATCCGTCACCGCCACCTCACCGCTCTCCCCGTGCTTCACGAAAATTGGCCCGTGATCCCGGCACCACACGTCGTTGTGCGGATGATCAAACAACTCAACCCGCTCCGGCACTGCCAGCGCCCGCCCACACGCCGCGCCAATCGCCTGGTGGGCCGCTTCCGGCGCATTGATGCGCACCGGCTCAAAACGGCTGATGGCCGCCGCAATCTCCGCAAACTTTCTCCAGATCAACTCCTGTTTCGCCCCTCCCCAATGCCGCGGGTCGTCCACTGGCCACGACAGCCACACCGCTTCTTGCAGCGACCATTCAGGGGGCATGGCAAATCCAGCGGCAGCAGCAGTCATCTCCCAAGACTGCACGATCCCACCCACTACACCAGCTCCAATTTTCTGGAATTTCTCGCCAATTGATCGTTCCGTGGTGAAATTTATGGCGAAGGGTTGACGCCAACGGCTTGATGGTGGCACGTTTGGCGCATGCACGCCGACGCCGCCCCCACCCCACCCCCCGACGCCGCCCCCGACGACGCCACGGAACTCGACCTTCGCCCCGGTGACAACGCCGCAGTGGTTGAAGGACCCGATCCGTGGGAAGAACTTGAGCAAGAGGCGACGAAATGGCGGGAAATGGCCCTGCGCAGTGCAGCGGAGATGGACAACCTGCGCAAACGCACCGCCCGAGACCGCGAGGATGCCATCCGCTACGCCAACCAACGCCTGCTTGAGGAACTCCTGCCGGTCATCGACAATTTTGAGATGGGCATGCAAGCGGCGGCCCAGGACTCGCAGTCGATGATTTTCATCGGTATGGAGATGGTGCGCCGCCAGCTCAACGAGTTTCTCAGTTCGCAAGGCGTCGAGGACATTCCCAGCAGCGGCACCTTCGATCCCAACCTGCACGACGCGGTGGCCGAGGAAACCTGCGCCGCTGGCGAGGAGGGGCGCATCCTGCGGGTAACGCGCCGCGGCTTCCGGCTACGTGAGCGCTTGTTGCGCCCGGCCAGCGTGGTGGTATCGAAACTGCCCGCCGCCGCCCCGCAACCCCCAACCGAAGGAACAGAAGCCTGAGTTATGTCTGCCAAACGCGATTACTACGAAATTTTGGGGCTGGGTCGCGAGGCCACGCCGGAGGAGATAAAAAAGGCTTACCGCAAGCTTGCGGTGAAATTTCACCCGGACAAAAACCCAGGCGACCACACCGCCGAAGATAAATTCAAGGAACTCGGCGAAGCCTACGAAGCCCTCAGCGACGCCGATAAACGGGCCGCCTATGACCGCTACGGCCACGCGGCCTTTGCCGGCGGAATGAGTGGTGGCGGCGGTGGCGGCTTCCACGATCCGATGGACATGTTCTCGCAAGTATTCGGCAGTGCCTTCGGCGGCGGCTTCGAGGAATTCTTCGGCGGTGGCCGCAAACAACAACGCTCCGGCAAACAACGCGGCAGTGATTTGCGCTACGACCTCGAAATCACCCTCGAGGAAGCCGCCAGCGGCGTCGAAAAAGAACTGGAAATCGAACGCAACGTCCCCTGTGATACTTGTGCCAGCAAGGGATCAAAAGGCAGCGGCGGCGTCAGAACCTGCCAATCCTGCGGCGGCCGTGGCGTCGTCACCCGCCAAGCCGGTATTTTCCTCCAGCAAACGACTTGCCCCGAGTGCCGGGGTGCCGGCGAGACCGTGGCCGACCCTTGCTCGGTGTGCCGTGGCGATGGCCGCGTCCAGCGCCCCAGCCGCATCAAGTTGCGGATACCCGCCGGGGTGGACACCGGCACGCGTCTGCGCTCCTCGGGCAATGGCGATGCCGGGGTGCGCGGTGGCGAGGGGGGCGACCTGTATGTGTTTCTCCACGTCCGCGATCACGATGTATTTGAGCGCGATGGAGCGGATTTATTCTGCGAAGTGCCACTACCATTCACCGTCGCCGCGCTGGGTGGCGAATTGAAAGTGCCCTGCCTCGACGGTCGTTCGTCGATCAAGATTCCGGCTGGGACGCAAGGAGGCACGGTGTTTCGGCTGCGGGAGAAGGGGGTTTTGGGGTTATCGACCAAGCGCCGGGGGGACCTCCACGTCCGCGTCCAGGTGGAGGTGCCGACCCATCTCAACAGCGAGCAACAAGACAAATTGCGCTCGTTCGCCGCTTCCATCGGCGATCACAATTCACCCATGCAGGAAGGGTTTTTCCAAAAGGCCAAACGTTTCTTTGACCTGTAAGCTACCCGCAACCGGTTTTAGCATTATTTAGGTTGCTCGCTAGGTTCGGCAGAGTGGTGGGCACCATGGGATTCATGGAGTTGTTTGGTGCCATCTTTGCCTTCAAATGCGTGGCGTTCGCAGGAAATGAAAAAGGCGCAGGCGGCCGCGAGAATCAGCAGGAGGGATTTCATCAGGCGTTTTTAATAGCCGCAGATGAATAAAACGCAAGCCCCGCTCCGCAAATGTTTCATCCGGGAGGCAACCAAGCCGCCACCGCGCGGGCCGCTCGCAAGTGAGTGCCGGCCGAGCCGAGCTTGGCCGCAGTTTGCGCTAAGCGCGTTTGCAGGGCAGCACGAAAATGCGCGTCTTGCAATAAACGCTGGAGCGCCGTAGCAATGGGCACCGCCGCGGCATCGGCTTGGATGAATTCCTCGACCACTTCCTCACCTGCGAGGATATTGACCAACCCGATGTGCTTGAGCCGGATCAATAGCCGCCCCGCGAGATAAGTCGGCCACGCCACCTTGTACGTCAGGCAATAGGGTAAGCCGAAATAAGCGGCTTCCAAGGTGGCCGTACCACTGGCAATGACCCCGCAGCATGCCCGCTGCATCAATGCGTGGCTACCGCCGGCGGTGACCTTGAGTTGCTCGCCAAGCTGGGTTTGGGCGATGAGCGCATGCATCTGTGTGGCAAGCTTGGGCGAGGCAGCCGGCGCTTCAAAGCGCAGATCCGGGTGCCAGGCGAGCAGGCGTTTGGCTGTTTCTAGCATCACCGGGAACAAGCGTGCCACCTCGCGCTCGCGACTGCCCGGGAACAGGCCGACAAGGCGCTCCTCTCTAACTACTCCGGGGAGAAGCCGCCCTTCCAATTCATCGACCAAGGGATGGCCGACACAAGTGGTCTGCAAGCCAGCCCGCTCAAATAACTCTTGCTCAAACGGAAATAAACACAGCATCTCATCTAATAAACGCGCCAACTGCGGGATGCGCCTCCGGTTCCACGCCCACACCTGCGGACTGATGTAATAAACCTGGCGGATCTGCGGACATTCGCGCCTCACGGCTTGGGAAAAACGCAGGTTGAATCCCGGATAGTCGATGAGCACCAGCACATCCGGTCGCCGTTGTTTCACCTCCGCGAGCATCTCGTCAAAGCGTTGCCTGAACCAGCGAAAATGCTTCACCACCTCCCACAAACCCACCACTGCCGCGTCTTCCACCCAATCGCGCACTCCGCCATCGGATGCTGCGGCCATTTCCGGCCCGCCCACTCCGGCGATGGCCAGGCCCGGACGCAACGTCTTGAGCGCACGCAACAACCCGGCCCCGTGGGCATCACCGCTGAGTTCACCCGCAACCACATAAATTTGCTCGGCCATGCCCGGATTTCTTACCATTTCCTGATAATCTGGCCATGAAAATCCTACCAAAGCGAAAAATCCGTCAAGTTTTAGAAAAAAATCGTGTAGCAGCGGACTTCCGCATTGATTTAGTGACGGGTTGCGCATTGTCTTTGTTCCGCCGCCCAACGCGTGCCTACTCCTCATGTCCTCAGTCAGCCCAGCCAGCCCGGAAACACCACGCCCGATCGGTGAAATCGCCCAAGGCCCGAGCGCCTTCGAGCAATTCCTTGATCGCAACCAGAAAAATCTCGTTGCCCTGACCATTCTGTTGGCCCTAGCGGTCGCCGCATGGGTGATCTACCGCGGGGTGGCCAACAGCAAGGAACACACCGCCGGGGCATTGCTCAACAAAGCCGAAGATCTGGCCACCTTGCGCAGCCTCGTCAAGGAGCATGCCGGCACTGCTGCCGCGGCGAGCGCTCAGGTATTACTTGCGGAGCGCCAATGGACGGAAGGCGACAAAGACACCGCCGTGGCCACGCTCAACGGGTTCATCGCGGCCAATGCCAAGCATCCGGCACGCGCGAGCGCCCAGGCCAGCCTCGGCTCCAAGCTCCTAACCCAAGGGAAAACGGCTGAAGCGAAAAAGCTATTTCAACAGATTGTGGAGGATCCTGCCGCTCGTTTTATGGCACCATATGCCTTGCTTGCCCTCGGCGATATTTCCAAGGCCGAAGGAGACACTGCGGCCGCCGAAAAGTCCTACCAAAAGGCCAAGACCGAGTTTCCTGATAGCAGTTTTTCCAACATCATCTCCCAACGCCTCTCCCTGCTGAAGGCTCAATTGCCTGTTGAAATCGCCCCTCCCCCCCCGCCGCCCGCTCCCGCGACTCCCGCGACTCCCGCGACTCCGGTCGTTCCCGCGCCGGCCGCCGATGGCGCGGCACCCGTAGCGCCTGCAGCGCCGAGTGATAGTGCAGCCCCGGTGCCCGCCAAGCCGGCCAAGCCGGCCAAGCCATAATTTTCGCAGACATATCACATTCATCAACCACATTCCCCCCAAGCACCGTGTTCAAGAAAGTCATTGGCCAAGACGACTCGCATCGTTCGACCCCCCCGCCGCCAGCAGGTTACCGACAGCCCGAGCCGTTGGTACCACCGACCAGCCATGTGCTCGCTCCGCCCGCATCGGCCCAAGCCACCATCCCCCGCCAATCTGCGGGCGCATCCCGCAATATCCTTTCGTCGGATGTTGAAATCAAAGGGACCGTCAAGTTCACCAATGATTTGATTATCGACGGCAAGATTGAAGGGGAAATTTCCTCCGATGGAAGCCTCACAGTAGGCGAGAATGCCCGCCTCAAGGCCGAGATTAAAACCGCCACCGTGGTGGTTTACGGCAAAGTCCACGGCAATATCACCGCCTTGGATCGCATCGAATTAAAGTCGAGCGCCGAAGTGATCGGCGACATCAAATCCAAAACACTCTCCATCGAGGCGGGTGCCATCTTTATCGGAAAATCCACCGTTGGCACTCCTGCCCAAGCCCCGCAGCAAGCCCAAGCCCAGGCGGCAGCGAAACCCGTGGCGGGCAGCACACAACCCAAGCAAGCCACTTTGCCCGGTGCCGTTTGATCCTTGCCTCTGAACATTTTGGAGGCGGATGGTCCGCGATTTCCTGTTATGGTCGGTGAGTCTCCATCTCCGCGCCAGCGCATCGAATTGACATGCCCCGAATGCGGGCATACCCAATTCGAACCCGCTATGGTGATTTCAACTCAATGCCATGGCTGCCGGGCTAATTTCCAAGTGCACGATGGCAAGGCGGTGGTGCGCCAGCGTACCACCGCGCGGCTAGCCAAACCGCGGCGCGACTCCGACCCCATCCCCGAACCCCCACCGCCGCCGCCGCCGTTGCGCAGCGTCCCAACGCCCCCCACGCTGCGACAGCGGATGTTGCGCTTGCTATTTCCGCCCAAGCCGCCGCGCGAAATTTCCTGCTTCGACTGTGGCCACCACTACACCGCCGCCGCAGAGGCTCAGTCCAGCCAATGTCCGCGCTGCTGTTGTTATGTGAGCCTCCTCGACTATCAAATCGATGGCCCCTGGAACCGCCGCATCCAGACCCGCGGCAACGTGCTCATTGGCAAAGGCGGTGTCGTTTCCGGCTGTGTCATCCAATGCCACCATCTCACCGTGTTAGGCGAACTCGCCAGCCCCGTCGATTGCTCGGGGGATTTGCTCATCCGGGGTCACGGCAAAGTCATGGGCAACGTCAAGTGCCAGCACCTACGCATCCAACGCGGTGCGAGGGTCGAATTCTTCCACCCCGTCACCGTGGCCAGTGCCAGCATCGCCGGCCACGTCCGCGGACAATTCTTCTGTGACGGCACCCTCACCCTTGAGCGCCGTGCCCAGCTCCATGGGTTTATCCGGGCCGCTGCCATTAGCATTAAGCCAGGAGCCAAGCATACCGGCACTCTAGAAATTTCCCAGCCCGACGCAAAACACAAGACTTGAAATATGACACGGGCCCCTAAGCCTTCTGAATAACTTGGCGCGGATGACTGTCGGGAGCGGCCACCTTACGGTCGTCGTGCGGAAGGACCTACCATAAAGCGAGCTTTTGGCGCTCATTCATGAGCCCTACCACCCCAGGAATATGGGGGCTCCTTAGCCTCAGGTGATCGCTTTTTCCTCAAATGCTTGAGGCGGCCCTGACGACCCAGTTCCAAGCACCAGCTCCCTTATTTTGCAGGCGAGAGCTGGGCGATGACCGCCGCATAACCCAGGGCTTGCTCCGGGTATTGCGCCAGACCCGTGCGTGCCGCCGCCAGCGCGGTGCTGCCCGCCTTGTTGGCCACCGCCGCGTCAGCGCCCTTGGCCAGCAAAGCCGAGACGATTGCCGCATTGCCGCGCTGTGCCGCGATGAGCAACGCCGTGTTTCCCTGATGGTCAGCAAATTGCGGCGACGCACCGCCCTCTAATAACTTCCCAACCACTTGGGTCAAGCCACTCCACGACGCCCACATCAGCGCCGTCCAGCCGTCGTGGTCGCGCGAGTCGGGCATCGCACCATGGCTGAGTAATAACCCGACGATGCCAGCCCGCTTACCATCGGTGTCGCTGAGGAAACCTGCAGGCGATTGCTCCAACCCGCCGCGTGGTTCGGAAAAATTGGCAAAAGCCGCGCGCATCAGGGCGGTTCGTCCTAATTCGTCGGTTTCATTGGTGACGCCCGCGCCTTGGATGACGAGATTTTCGACCACCTTGGTGTTGGCCTGGATGATGGCGATGACGATGGGATCATCCTTTTTGACCTCCCCTTTCAACTTGGTGACCGCGAAGTCCACCGCAATGGCGAGCACCGTGGAGACGAGGCAGAGGATGAGCGTGTCTAGCAGAATTAACCGGTATTTTCTCATGCCGGGCGGCCTTCCTTGGTGGTGGTTGCGGCGGGTGCCGGCGTCTGGTGGGTGAGGAAATTGCGCAGCGCAATGACCGCCAGCGGGCTGAGGGCCGCCAAAATCAGATAGATAAGCCACATGAACTCAGGCGAGTTACCGAAGCCAATGTTGCCGGTGTCGATTTTCGGGCGGATACCATCATAGCAATACTTGGAGATGAGGATGCCGCTGACGAATCCGTTGATGGGCTTGGCGATGAACATCGGCATGGCGGCCAGCGCCATGTAGGAGGAAACCTTGTCTGGAGGGGAGGCCGAGGCGATGTATTCGGTAAAACGCGGCATGAAGATAAGTTCGCCAAATGCGAATACCACTATCTGCGCGACTATAACAAAAAGATATGCCTGGGTGATGTTGTGAATACCGGGCACGCGCATCACCCACTCCAGCGGCAAGGCCAAAAACACTAGCGAAAACGCTGAAATAGCCATGCCGAGGATGATGAGCCTGACGGTGGCAAAGCGGTTGATAATGGGAATGATGGCGATGAGGCCCAGCACAATGATCAAGGGATTGATAGAACTGGCCAAACCCAACTCGAAATCCGTGTAGAGCACCCGCGTGTAATACTTCGGCATCACCAACATCTGGTTGGTGAAGACC
Organism: Verrucomicrobiota bacterium; assembly: GCA_037133195.1. Taxonomy (GTDB): domain Bacteria; phylum Verrucomicrobiota; class Verrucomicrobiia; order Verrucomicrobiales; family Akkermansiaceae; genus Luteolibacter. The sequence continues at coordinate 23,597 of JBAXOP010000015.1, forward strand.
AAGCGCACCCCGATGGTTAGAGCGAGAAACAACAGCAATTTTTGGAAAGCCCGTTCCTGCCACACTTCAAACAAAATTGCCAGTGGCCGCTTGGTATCATTCGCACCGCTGGCCCGCTCGCTGGCCTCGGCATAGTTGTCCTCGCGCAGCAACAGCGCGCAAACAATGGCACACAGTGACATCAAAAACCCGAAATCCAAAATCGCCAATTTACCTGCGACGTCGCCCCAAATATTGGCGAAGCCATCGACGATGAGCGCGTTGGCGATGATCGCGCCGATATTCATCATCAGGTAATAGACGTTGAAGCCAGTCGCCCGCACCGTCTTGGTGGTGTAGCGCCGCAGCGAGGTCATCGTCACTGGCGTGATGAACGCCGTGCCTAGCGACATGACCAGTAAAATCCCTTTCACCGTCCATTGCAGAGACTCGCCGTGAAGCCACACCGGCACCACCCCCAGCCCGAGGCGAGACAGCGCTAGCAACCCGAAGCCAATGAAATAACTTTTCCTGATGCCGATGACATCGCAGATCGAGCCAACGCCAAACATGAAGGCGGTGACAAAAAGCATGTAGATGCCGAACCACTTGCCCGCATCCACATCATTGAACCCGCAATTGGTGGTCAAATAGATCGAGAGCACCGTCACCATGGAGAAATACGCCAGGCCATCAAAGAATTGGATCGCATTGGTCAGCCAAAAATCCCTCGACGCACTCTTGAGCACCTTGAACTCCGAAAAGTAATTGAGAACCGGGTTGGACATGGGTTGAAAATTTATCAATCAGGAGGCTTGGGCAAAATACCGCCGGGGGGACTCGAACCCCCACGACCGTGAAGTCAACGGATTTTAAATCCGCAGCGTCTACCATTCCGCCACGGCGGCATTTGCTTTCATGGCAACTGATTTCCACCAGTCGCCCATCGCCCGCTGCCTTCCGCAGGTGATCACCCGTGCTGGCAATCAAGCCCGTATCGGAAAAATTTTCCGCCATCGGAGCTTGGCAGCATGCGGGTGAACCATAGGTGAGACACCGGAGCGGGACGAGCAAGCTATGTGCGAGGGCATCTGGCAAGGCAATTCGTTCGCCAGTGATGGTGAGCAAGCTCAATTTCACATAGGTGATGGCCTCACCGGCCTCACTCCTGGGTCACGCGTACCCGCAGGAAGCGCCGCGGCAGCGTGCCTAGCGCCACGCTGTCCTTGATGGTGACCACCGTGCGATCTGTCTGGCTCACGGCAGTGACTACTTGGGCTTGGCTGAAGCCGGGGTCGCTGGCCGAACTCCACACCGGCGTCCACGTGCCGCTGAGTTGGTTGTTCGCCTCAACCACATAACTCAAACCACTGGTGAATTTGCGCAGCGGAAAGCTCACGGTCATGTATTGCGCTGCCGGGGCCACCCCGGTCTTGCCCGCCACCGGCAGCGGTGCCGGGCTGGAAACCGCCGGGTTGCCCATGAATGCGTACTCCTGCAAATTCGTCAGAGCATCGCCGTCGGGGTTCTGTCCAGCACTGCTCTGGCCTCCGGGGAATGTCGTCCGCGCCGCCCAGGTCGTATAGGTATCGCCGATGACCACTGCCACAGTTTTGGATGTTGTTAGATTATCAAGGTCCGTGGCGCTCACCGTGATGGTGGTTTGGCCGCCAGACAGGCCGGTGAGATGGAGTTGGCCGTTGACGATGCTGGCAGTGGCGACACCCGGACTGGTATTGCCGGTGATGCTATAACTGAGGGTTGGAATGGAGTCCACCGAGTTGATCTTGACCACTTGCGTCTGATCCATCGTCGCTGGCGCTGGCGCACTGGGCACATTCATCGGAAAATCAGAAAATTGCGTGGCCGTGGTGGCGCCGTCGAGCAACAGGTTGTAGGTGGCGGTTGGCGATACACTGATGGCATTGGCCACATCCATGCCGTTGCCAGCGACCCGCCCAAATACCGTGAAGCCGCCATTCTGATAGTCGAGATTGGCCCGGTTATCGTTGAGACTGATGAAAAACTGGCTGGTGGCGCTATCAGGAATGCCGCCGTTTTTTGCCATCGAAAGTGTGCCGCGCACATTGGCGATGCCTGGCTCATTGACGACTGGCGGCGCGGTCACCACGCTGGTGAAATTACTGCCGCTACCTGCCCCTTTGAAGCCGCCGCCCTGGATCACGAAGTTGGCAATGCTGCGATGAAACACCACATCGGTGTATTTTCCGGCATTCACATAATTCATGAAATTGGTGACCGTCGCAGGTGTCGCGGCATTGAACAGGATGAAATCCATGGTGCCGAGGGTGGTACTCACGCGCACTGCCGAATCCGCTTCCGGATCGCTGAAGGTGCCGGCCACGGGCGTATCGCGGCTGGCCCCAACGACCCCGCTCCATGCCGGAATGAGCGTGCCAACGAGTGGTGCCCCGGCTGCGGGGCGCACCCGTATGTAGAAGGTCTGCGTCAGGTGCGAGCTATCCGCGAAGTTCACGGTGTAAGTGAGCGTGTAATTGCCCAAGGCCGGAAACACCCCGCTGAGAGTGCCTGTGCCATTGTTAAAGGTGAGGGTGGACGGCACTCCGGTTAGACTGCGCGAACTCACCGCTGCCCGGGTCACATTGTCGGTGAAGGTGTGGGAAAACGCGGCCCCCGGGATATCGGATACACCGCTTTTGCTAGTGATGCCATCCACCGTGGCACTCGCCACGCTGGACTCACAGATGGCACCATTGGCGTTGATGGGTTGAATGACGAACGAGTAACTTTTGGTCGGTTCAATTTGGGGGGCGGTGACTTGATAACTCGTGACATCAGCCGTCACTTGGTGGAGAAACGAATACGAGGCCGCGCCTGGTACCAAATAGTAAATCCCGTAAGCGGTTTCATTTTGGAGGTCTGGCCAGGAGAGATTGATTGCAGTTTGGCCGGGTACTGCCGCCGCCGTGAGCGTATAGGCATCCACCGCGACGCTAGCCACGGACGACTCGCCCATAATGCCGTTGGAACTGGAACCGGCGAACGGCCTGACAATAATTGAATAACTCGTGGCGGGGTTGATTTCGGGTGCCAGAACCTGGTATGTCGTGACATCGGCAGCCACCTCGCCAACGATGGTATAAGAGGTGTCCGCCGCCGCCTTGAGGATAATTTGATAGCCGCTTTCATTGAGAATGTTCGGCCAGGAAAGATTGATGACGGGCTTGCCGGCCACTTTCGTAGCCGTCAGTGGGTAGGCACCAGCAATCACCGATGCAACGTTGGAGTAGGCCGAGACGTTCGCTCCAACGGGCGAATCCGGCGTGGTCGGCGGGCTACCTTTAAATGCCCGGACGCGGAAGAAGAATGTTCCAAGCGGGGAAATCAGGTTAATCGGACTCACGGATAAGACGTTGGCACCAACATATCCCAGATACTCCCAAGCATTGGTGCCGACTTTTGTCTCGATGGCAAAGCCCGCTTCACTAACGGAGCCTTCTTCCCATGTCATCATCACATTGAACGGGTCCACCGCCGTGACGCTGAGGTTGATGGGCCCACCCAAGTCATAGGTGCCAACCGTGGCCACATTCGAAGCCGCTGAGTATTCGCTGCCATTGTAGGCAAAGATTTTAAAACCGTAGGTCGTGTTGATAGCTCCGGTCACTGAAATGCCGATATTGCCAGTGGTGGCAGTGGTCGTGGAGGAAGTCACCCCCAAATCCATATAGGCCGAGCCATTGGCACTGTATTGGATTTTCCATTGCGTTTCATTCGTCGAGTTGTCGTTCCAACTGATATAAATCGTTGCAGAGGCATTGATGGCCGTAGCTACGCAATTGGAAGGAGCGGCCGGGGCCACGGCATGTGCAAGCGGCAAAGCGATGGCACTCGCCAACAGGACGAGCAGCCCGATGCGGAGGGGGGCTAATGAAAACATAGCGGCGGGGGGGGGTGATGGGTTTGGGCGGGCAGTAAGCAACGATAACCGGGCCGGTTTGTCAAGCTCTGCGCAGGTCGGCAGCGATGGCTTCGAGCACGTCGAGTTCTGGGCGGAAATTGGCGGCGTGGTATGAACTGCGCACCAGCGGGCCGCTGGCGACATGCCGGAATCCTTTGGCAAGGGCGAGTTGCTTGAGATCCTCGAAGACTGCGGGGTCGATGTATTCGATGACCGGCAGGTGCTTAGGCGAGGGGCGGAGGTATTGGCCTAACGTGAGTACGGTGACGTCGTGGGCTCGCAAATCGTCCATCGCCTGGCTGACTTCCTCGAGTTGCTCGCCGAGGCCGAGCATCAGGCCGCTTTTAGTAGCGACCTTGCCCTGGACCATGGCCTTGGCTTTTTTCAGGACAGTGAGGCTGCGTTGGTATTGGGCACGTGAGCGCACCAGCGGGGTGAGGCGAGCGACGGTTTCGAGGTTGTGGTTGAAAATGTGTGGGCGGGCATCCATCACCAAGGCCAGCGCCCAATCGCGGTCATTGAAGTCCGGGACGAGCACCTCGATGATGGTATCCGGGTTCAATTCGCGCACGGCCCGGATCGTTTGCTGAAAATGTTCGGCCCCGCCATCGCGGAGGTCGTCGCGAGCTACGGCGGTGATGACGACGTGACGCAATTTCATCCGGCGGGTGGCTTCGGCGACGCGTTGGGGTTCGTCGGCTTCGAGTGGGTCGGGGCGGGCGGTTTTGATGGCGCAAAATCCACAGGCACGGGTGCATTTTTCCCCTGCGATCATGAAGGTGGCGGTGCCGTGGCTCCAACACTCCCAGCGGTTCGGGCACTGGGCCTCTTCGCACACGGTCACCAGTTTGAGGTCGGTGACCAGTGACTTGGTGGACCAAAACGTCGGGTTACTCGGCAGTTTTACCTTGATCCACGAAGGTTTTTTCTCCCGGTGGAGAGACGGATCGAATTGTTGTTTGGTGCCACAGCCGCTCATTGCAGCGCTACGCTAGGCGTGAAAAGTCCCGCCGCAAAGCCCAAAATAGTAAGGAAAGTTGCCAACTGCCTGCATTCACCTTGTATCTTGGGGCTTGCGTCAGAGACGGACCCTCGCCAAATCAATCCGCGTTTTGCGGCTGTTCAGTCGGGGTCGCCGGAAGACGTACTGGGACTGGCGCGGGGGTGACGAGTTCTAACTCCGTTTGCTGGACAGCTGCGGGCTCCGCTACCGAGGACCCGGCTTCTGCAGCGGCTTGCTCGGCGGCAGCTTGTTCGGCGGCGAGACGGGCTTGTTCGGCTTGTTCGACGGCTGCTTGCTCGGCGGCGAGACGGGCCTGTTCGGCTTGTTCGGCGGCGGCTTGCTCAGCGGCGAGACGGGCTTGTTCGGCTTGTTCGGCGGCCGCTTGCTCGGCGGCGAGACGCGCCTGTTCGGCTTGTTCGGCGGCGGCTTGTTCGGCGGCGAGACGGGCCTGCTCGGCTTGCTCGGCGGCGGCTTGTTCGACGGCTGCTTGTTCGGCGAGCGCGGCAACGGCAGCTTGCTCAGCGGCGAGACGCTCCTGTTCGGCTTGCGCGGCGGCAGCTTGCTCAGCGGCGAGACGGGCCTGTTCGGCTTGCGCGGCGGCGGCTTGCTCTGCAGCGAGACGGGCTTGTTCGACTTGTTGTGCGGCGGCGGCGGCTTGTGCGGCAGCGCGGCGGTCCTGCTCGCTTCTAACGGCGGCCTGTTCAGCGGCGAGGCGCTCGGCTTCCTTTTGGGCGTTGAGTGCTTGGAGGCGTTCGACGGCCTCTTTGGCGTCGGTGACCTTGCTAGATGCGGCTTCCTTGGCGGGTTTACGGAAATTGCGCTCAGCCGCCTCCATGGCAGGTAACAGGCTCACCGCATCGGTCGGGGTGGCGGCAGCTTTTTGAGTGGCGGCTTCGAGAAGTGCCTGGGTTTTGGCCAAGGCTTGGGCGGAGGTGGTTTCCTGTTTGCGCAGCTCACCGATGACCCGGGTGGAATTGGTCAGGGTTTCGCGCAGGCGGTCGATTTCGGCTTGGAGGACCAGTGAATTATCGGGGCGGGCCTCGAGGATGGCGAGGGCTTCGCGGGTTTTGGACAACTCGTTTTCCAGGATAAAGGTGCGGTCGCGCTGGCCTTTATTAGCCTCGGCCGTGGAGGAATTGAGGGTATTGAGGGTTTCGCGGGCCTTTTTGAGATCGGCTTCAAGGGCTTGGATGCGTTTTAGATCCGCGTCCAAGCGGTGTTGAGCATCGGCGAGGTCCTTACTGGCCTTGTCGAGAGCTTGTTTGGAGACGCTCTTGGCCTGAAGGGTTTCGAGTTCGTGCTTGAGGGATTTTTGCCCGCTCTCGGACTTGGCCAAGGCGTGCTCGAGTTTTTTAACCCGCTCGCGGGCTGGCAGGTCATCCGGCACGCTGGGTTTGCTGCTGGAGACCACAGGGGCGTGGAATTTGCGGCGCAACCACCAACCGAATAAACCGAACAGTACGGCGGTAAGAGCAAGGAGCGGGAGAAGTTTGATGACAAGCCAGAGGCTGCCCGGAAGGATTTCTGCGATCATGATAGGATGGTGGGATGGGAGTTGCTGCGGTTGAAAAGGGTGGATATGTCTTATCTGGGGGTGGGGCCAAGACCGCCGTTAGGCCCTTTGAAGGGGCCCAGGTTCTTGTTGGGAGCGGCGACTGGCGTAGGCTTGGTCTTCGCCTTGGCGGCGGCTTCCGCTGCGGCTTTTTGCTCGGCTTGCTGCTTGAGTTCCTCTGGCGTAAGGTTTTTCCAGGAACGCAATTTCGCCAATGCGTGGGTGATTTCGTTGTTTGCCACCTTGCTGGCTTGGAGCGCCGCGGCAATTTCCGCGTCGCTGGCACTCGCGGGGAAGGTCTTCCATTTGCCGTCACAGGCGCTCACGGCGATCGCACGTTCTGTCTTGGGCGTGGCTGTTAGATCTGGAACCTCTGCCTGGGTGGCGTCCCAATTCGCGGCTGGCAGGGCGGTTTCTGCTATAGCGATCTGGTTGTTAAGCGGGGTGGCGGGATGGGGTAGTTTGTCGGCGATGGTGACTAAGAGTTGCTCTCGTTGCGCGGCGGCGGGCAGTACGCCATCGAGGCGCTGATTATCGCCGAAAAGCGTTAGGATGAGCCATGGGCGTGCTCGGAATGGCGCGTGCTCGGGATCCACCGCGATATGATTGATCACGCCAGTGACTGGGTTCATGTTAGCGGTGAACCAGCCAGGCAGGTGGAGTTGTTTTTCGATGAGGGTTTGCGCCTGGGCCTTTTCCGCAGTGGTGGCCACCGCACCGCTGAGGATAGCTTGCTGACCACTGAACTCAGCCTTCACCTGGGCAAACACGCCGCCCTTGTCCGCCGCCAGCTTCACTTTGGCGGCTTCCTGCAATTTACCTTCGGTGGACGGCAGGTAAATGAGGACTCCAAAGAGCCACAAGACAAGGACAAGGATGATACCGGATTGGAAATACTTTTTCACGCCACGCGTGAATGACAGCTCCGGCGCGGACGGTCAACTGCAATGTTTGCCGCTGTTAGCGATGGTAGCAAACTTCGCATCAATGAAGCCAATGACGAGCGATTCGAGCGCCTCATTGCCAAGACGGGCGACCACCTCGACGGAAAAGCCGCGGGCGATGAGTTGGCGGGCGGCGGCGGGACCGATGCCGCGGGCCCGCAGATAGAAAATTTCTTCCTCGCTGATTTGGGACGAGGTGCTGCCGTGCGAGCACTTCACTTGGTCGGCGTTGATCTCGAGCCCCGGCATTGAGTTGGCCTCACAGGTATCACTCATCAGAAGATTGCGGCACGTCTGATAGGCATCGGTGTGATGCGCCCCCTCATCAACGAAAATGAGCCCGGAAAAAATCGTGGTGGCAAAGTCGTAGAGCGAATTTTTATAGAGCAAGTCGGAATAAGCCCCCGGTGACACGTGATGTTGGAATGTGCGCTGGTCGTATTCTTGGGCCCCGGAAGCGATGGAGACGGCGAGCATGTCGGAGCGGGAGCCGGGGCCCTCGAGGCGCGACAGTGATTCGTTGCGAGCCCAGGCGGCACCGGTGTTAAGGATGAAGCCGGTGGTGGATGCATCGCGGGCGGCAGCTGTCTCGTTGATCTGAATGACCCGGCTGAGTTCGTTGAACGCCTGAATAGCCACATAATCGAGCTTGGAGCCGGGGCCGGCCGCCAAATCGTTGAACGCGATGGCCAAGCCGGGTTGCACATCATCGGCCGAGCGGAATATCTCCACCACTCGCACCTTGGCGTGACGGCCTGTGACCACCAAGGTGTGCGGGAAAATCGCGGTGTCCGCACCTGCAAGCCAGTGGTGAATTTCTATCGGATCGGCAACCTCAACATTGTCCGGCACATGAATGAACATGCCATTCGTCAGCGACGCCTCATGCAACGCTGCAAACTTGGCGGACCCGAGACGCGTCTCTTGTTGCATGAAATGCGCCTCCACCAGCGCGCTGTGCGTCAACAGAGCTTCGGCCAAGGGCAGGCACACCACCCCGGCAGGCAGGCTGGATTGTGCGTGGATGAGGGTTTCATTGACGAAAACAAACTTGGCCGCACTGGCTTCCAGTCCGTTGGAACGGGCGAGCAGATCCAATGGAGGCGGAACGCCCAATACTGTTGACTTAGCACTCTTTGTTGTTTCAACAGAGGCTCCGGGCAAGATGCCCGGGCCACGTGGCGCGGGCATCCTGCCCGCCGCCTCTTCCTGTCTCGCTCCTGCATCGCCCGAGTCAACCGTAGTGGACGGGACGCCCACACTCCGTGAAAACCCCGTGAAATCGAGTTGTTTAATGTTAGAAAAACGCCAGGCCTCGTCGCCGCGCTTGGGAGTGGGGATGGCGAGGTAACGGTCCCAAGCCGCCTGCTGGCGGGTGGTGAACCAGGCGGGGTAGGTGGTGGATGTGGCGGTAGGAGGCATCAGATGATGGGGACTATTGTGAGCGTTTCATTGTTTGCAGGGTTGCGAGTGAATATCAGCCCACCGAGCCTTCCATTTCGAGGTCGATGAGGCGTTTGAGTTCCACCGAGTATTCCA
>JBAXOP010000016.1:0-31870 GCA_037133195.1 Verrucomicrobiota bacterium
GTATGGGCGCATCTACGATGCCGAGGACGTCTGCGTCAACAGGGATGCCGACATCACCAAAGACCCGGTCCCTGAAGGCGGCCGTTTCGACGGCGCGCCCATGCGCTACTGGATGCGCCTCACCAACGACGGCGTGGGCCATCACATCGCGCTGGTCCGCCGCGCGCCCGCATCCCACGCCTGCATCCGCGGCCCGGTCGGGGCCATTCCCATTGTCTATTCCAAAGTCAAACTTGGCACCAAGGTGACCGTGGAATAGAACGCCCCGCTATTGATTGTTAGACAGGGCGTTGGCAGGGCTGCCGAGCCGTGATAATCCCCCCCTCGCGAATGACGGCCCGCAACAAACCCGAAATCATGTCTCCGGCTGGGGACTGGACCAGCCTGCGTGCCGCGATCCATGCCGGTGCGGATGCCGTTTATTTCGGCGTGCGCGGCTTCAACATGCGCGACAATTCCAACAATTTCCGCGGGTCCGAGCTGGCACGGGTGGCCCGGACGTGCCAGCAGGCCGGTGTCCGCGCCTATCTCGCGCTCAACACCATCATTTACGAGAACGAAATTGCCCGCATCCGGCGCCTGCTTGACGTCGCGGCGGCCGCCGGCATCGATGCGGTTATTTGTTGGGACATGGCCGTGATTGAAGCGGCCACCGCGCGCGGTCTGCCGGTGTTTCTATCCACCCAGATGTCCTGCGCCAACTCGGCGAGCCTGGCCGCGTTCTATCGGGCGTTTGGCATCCGGCGTTTTGTGCTCGCCCGCGAATGTTCGCTGGCGCATATCCGCGCCATCCGCCGCACCCTCCCCCGCCTGCTCGGCGCGGATGCCGCCCACATTGAACTCGAGGTTTTCGCCCATGGCGCGATGTGTGTATCCATCAGCGGCCGCTGCTTCATGTCGGAGTCCACGGTGGGCAAATCCGCCAACCGCGGCCAATGCACCCAGCCATGCCGCCGTGCCTATCAAATCAGTGGCAGCGACGACGACACCGCGTTCCGCATGGGCGACGCTTATCTGCTCAGTCCGCAGGACCTGTGCACGCTCCCGTTCATCGAGCAATTGCTCGAGGCCGGCGTGAACAGCCTCAAGCTCGAAGGCCGCGGGCGCGCGCCGGAATACGTCAGCACTGTCACCTCCGCCTATCGCCGTGCCGTGGACTTCCATTGCGCCAACCGCCGCCGGCCCGGTTTCCAACAGGAGTTCCAACAACTCAAGGACTCCCTGATGGTGGAACTCGACGGCGTCTATCACCGCGGACGCGCGTCCGGTTTTTTCATGGGTCGCCCGCTCGACCAGTGGACCGGCACTCCTAACAGCCAAGCTTCCGGCAAAAAACTCCATGTCGGTGAGGTCGTCAAATTCTATCGCAAGGCCGGAGCCGTGGAGATCCGCGTTTGTGACACGGAGTTTGCCCTGGGCGATGAGCTGCTCATCATGGGCCCCACCACCGGCGTCGTCCGCGTCCGCGTGACCTCCATCCAAATCGAGCACCAGCCGCAGCCGGCCGCCCGCCGCGGCCAAGCCGTAGCCGTCCAACTCGACACCCCGGTGCGCCCCGGCGACCGCGTCTATCGGGTGACCCGCCGGGAAAGATGAAGCCTCATGTCGATTCTTCGGACTTGCCAAACCGGCGGCAGTGTGGCCAACTCTTGTGGTGAAAGCTTACCTTGATTTGATGCGGGAAGTGTTGGCCCATGGCGAAGCGCGTCCGGACCGGACGGGAACCGGCACGCTGGCCGTGTTCGGGCGTCAGGTGCGTTACGACCTGCGCGAGGGTTTTCCATGTGTGACCACCAAGAAGCTGCACCTGCGCTCGATCATTCATGAGTTGCTGTGGATATTGCGCGGGGAAACCAACACCCGTTACCTCAACGACCACGGGGTGACCATCTGGGATGAATGGGCGGATGCGGACGGTGAACTCGGGCCGGTCTATGGCAGGCAATGGCGGGCGTGGCCGACCCCGGACGGCCGGAGCATCGATCAGATGCACCTGCTGGTGGATGAATTGCTAGGAGATCCATATTCGCGGCGGCATATTGTTTCGGCATGGAATGTGGGGCAGATTCATCAGATGGCGCTGCCGCCATGTCACCTGTTATTCCAGTTTTTCGTGCACGCGCCGCGCGATGGCGGGCGGGCCGGGTTGTCGTGCCAACTTTACCAGCGCAGCGCGGATTTGTTTCTGGGGGTGCCCTTCAACATCGCCTCCTATGCCTTGCTCACACAAATGGTGGCGCATGTCTGCGACTATGAGGCGCGCGAGTTCATCCACAGCTTCGGCGATGTCCACCTTTACGCCAACCATCTGGAGCAGGTCAATCTGCAGCTCTCCCGCGAGGTCAAGCCGCTGCCCACGCTGTGGCTCAATCCGCTCGTCAAAGACCTCGATGCCTTCACCTTCGATGACATCCGCTTGGAAAACTACGACCCGCACCCGGCGATCAAGGCGTCGGTGTCCGTTTGAGCGGCGCATGCAGCGGCACCTCACAGCGATAGTGGCGATGACGCCGGACCGGGTGATCGGGCGCGACGGGCAACTGCCATGGCATCTGCCGGAGGATCTGGCGTTTTTCAAGCGGACCACGCTCGGTCATCCGGTGGTGATGGGGCGCAAGACCTACGACTCGCTGGGCCGGCCGCTGCCCAAGCGCCGCAACATCGTGCTCACCCGCGATCCAAGCTGGGCGGCACCGGGCGTGGAGGTGATTCATGCGCCGGCGGAGTTGGCGGAATTGCCCGCTTTGGCACAGCGGGTGTTTGTCATCGGCGGGGCGGAGATCTATCAGGCGTTTCTGCCGCTGCTGGATGATTTGTTAGTAAGTCATGTGTTTGAGAGTGCCGCGGGGGACACCCGCTTCCCGGAGTTCGCCGCCGCCTTCCCGCTCTGCGAGGTGCTTGAAACCCACCCGGACTTTGAAGTGCGCCGCTGGCGGCGGGGGTAGCGCAAGTGCGCGTAAGTAAATATCCATCCAAAATCAGCCCATTAGCGGTGAGAGATTTTGGCAAAATGATGCAGAGAAATAAATCGGGCGCGGAATTCTAGATCTTTGGATGTTGGATATATCTGTTCACGGTGGTTCATGAGCGGCGACAGGGCGCATGCCTTCTTCTGAAACATTCCCGCCCGCTCCGCCGTATGCTCCGGCACCCCTCACGCTGTTAGACATCCGCCGCTCCGACCATGCCTTATCGTCTCTTATTACCCACTCTGATGCTGCTCGCGGCTGGCGGAGGGTTAGCCGCGGCTGCAGAGCCAGCGGCAGCGCTCGCCAACCAGCTCACACTGGTGGACAAAGCGGCGTTGCTGCGCGCGCTGGATGATTTGGTGGCCGGCGCGCCCGCCCGCTATCCGGATGCCGCCGCGCTGCGCCAACAGGTGCGCGACATCCCGGACGTCCAAGCGCTGCTGGCGCGCGTGAATGCGGCCGAGCCCGATGCGCTCGCCCAAGCCGCTGCCAGCATCGACTTGCAACGGCGCATCCTGCTCGCCAACCCGCTGCTGGACTTCGACACGGTGCTCGCCCGCAAGACCGACAAGCTCGGCTTGCCCGATAATTTCCTGTCCAACTCGTCACTGCCCAAGACCGGCTACAACAATGAGATCATCCGCTTTTCCATCCACGGCAAGGCTCCTGATCGAACGGTTTTTACGCCGGAGAAATCCCGCTTTGTCGGCGATCTCTGCCTGCATTTCGATGCCGACCGCCTGCTGTTTTCGATGCCCGGCGAGAAGGATTGGCAAATCTTCGAGGTGAAGGTTGACGGTAGCGGTTTGCGCCAGCTGACGCCGGACATCCAGCCGGGCGTGGACAATTATGACGCCTGTTATCTGCCCAATGGCGAGTGCCTTTTCACGTCCACCCTGCCGATGGTGTCGGTCCCGTGCGTCGCCGGCGGTGCCCACGTCGCCAATCTGTGCCGGCTCACCAAGGATGGCAGGGTCCGCCAGTTGTGCTTCGACCAGGAACACAACTGGTGCCCGCGCGTGCTGGCCGATGGCACCATTCTCTATCAACGTTGGGAATACACCGACACGCCGCATGCCAACACCCGCCTGCTCATGACGATGAATCCGGATGGCACCAACCAGCGGTCGTTCTACGGGTCCAATTCCTATTGGCCCAGCGCCTTCTTTTATGCCACGCCGGTTCCCGGCTCCACCACCAAGGTGGCTGGCATTTCCTCCGGCCATCACGGCGATGCCCGGCTGGGCGAGCTCTATCTGTTGGATTCCGCCAAGGGCCGCAGCGAGGACTCCGGGGTCATGGCCCAGATCCCGTCCAAGCCGGCCACGCCCAGCGGCCGGGGCCGGATCTACGACCACATGAGCAACGTCTGGCCGCGCTTCCTCCACCCGCAGCCGCTGAGCGACAAGTATGTTCTAACCGCCTGCCAACCGTCGCCGCGGCACGCGTGGGGGATCTATCTGGTGGACGTGTTCGACAACCTGCTTTTGCTCAAGGAACTTGGCGGGTTGGCCGTCCTCGAGCCGGTTCCGCTGCTCAAGCGTCCTGTGCCGCCGGTCATTCCTGACAAGGTGGACCTGGCGTGCAAGGACGCCACCATCTATCTGCAGGATATCTATCAGGGACCGGGGCTCAAGGGCGTCCCCCGCGGCACGGTCAAGGCCCTGCGCCTGTTTTCCTACACCTTCAGTTATCATAACGTCGGCGGCCTCTACGGCGTGATCGGTCTGGACGGTCCGTGGGACATCCACCGCCCGCTCGGCACCGTGCCCGTCCACGCGGACGGGTCCGCCAAATTCAGCGTGCCTGCCAACACCCCGATTTCCATCCAACCGTTAGATGGCAACGGCCAGGCCCTCGCCATCATGCGGTCGTGGCTGACGGCCATGCCCGGCGAGGTCCTCTCGTGTGTCGGTTGCCATGAGACCCATGACCCGGCCCCGGCGGCCCGCGCGGCCATCGCCTCCACCGCCCCGACAGCCGCCCTCAAACCGTGGCGGCCGCAAGTCGCCGGCTTCAGCTTCAAGCGCGAAGTCCAGCCAGTGTTGGACCGCCATTGCGCTGCCTGCCACGACGGCACCAAGGCGCAGCCCGACCTGCGCGGCGGCACCATGGTGAGCGATTGGTCCAGCCAGATTGCGGGCAACGGGGGAGCCGGCAAGGGCGGGCGCTTTTCCACCAGTTATGTCAATTTGTTTCCCTATACCCGCGCCAACGGCATCGAGGGCGACTATCATTTGCTCGCCCCGATGGAGTTTCATTTTTCCACCTCCGAGCTCGGCCAGTTGCTGCGCAAGGGCCATTACGGGGTCGCGCTCGATGCCGATGCGAACGACCGCCTGATCACCTGGATCGACCTCAACCGTCCCTATCACGGGTCCTGGAGCTCGATCCAGTGGGGCGATGCCAAACAACTCGAAGCCGCGCGCGCCAAACTGCGGGAAACCTACGCCGGTCTAACCGAAAATCACGAGGACATCCCCGATGACGCCCTGGCACCGGTCGCGCCGCTCACACCCGCGGCGTTGCCAACCATCGCCAATCCCGACGTCAAGCCCGCGGGGTGGCCCTTTGACGCCGCACAAGCCCGCGCCCTCCAAGGCGCCCACTTCGAGTCGGTGCTCGCCGCCGATGCTCTCCGCATTCCCTTGGTGCGCATCCCGGCCGGTGAGTTTGTCATGGGGTCCACCACCGGCCATCGCGACGAACAACCCGTCAGTTTGGTTAGAATAGCCAAACCGTTCCGGATGGCCAGATTTGAAATCACCAACGGCCAATTCCGCCAGTTCGATCCCGCCCACGACTCCCGCGTCGCCGATGCCCTAAACTATCAGTTCGGCCAGCGCCCGTGGTCGCTCAACGACGATGCGCAACCGGTCTGCCGGGTCTCGTTCCGCGAGGCCCTCGCCTTCTGCGCCTGGCTGTCAGGGAAAACCGGAAAAAATGTCACGCTGCCCACCGAGGCCCAATGGGAGTGGGCTGCCCGCGCCGGCACCGCCACCCCGTTTCCCTTCGGCGAGCTCACTCCGGATTACGCGCCGTTCGGCAACTTCGCCGATGCCTCGATCGCCAAGTTCGCGGCCTGCACCGCAGCCAACAATTACCATGGCATCCGCATCATTCCCAATCCTAACAAATACGACATGCCGCTGCTCCACGACGCCGCGCACAATGACGGCAACCAGCTCGCCGCCGCGCCGGGTGCCTATGCCGCCAATGCTTTTGGTCTGCACGACATGCACGGCAACGTCGCCGAGTGGACCCGTTCGCGTTATCTGCCGTATCCATATGCCGATGAGCCGGGTGACCCGGACGCCACGCCGGGCGAGCGGGTCGTGCGCGGCGGCAGTTGGTGGACGCGTCCGTTCCAGTGCACCAGTTCTTACCGTGCCGTGTTCCAAGACTACCAACCGGTGATGTGGGTCGGTTTCCGCGTCATCGTTGAGGAGTAGGCGGCACAGCCCCCTGTGCGGTTTTCCCGCCAAGGCCTGTAATACCATCTTCCACAAAAAAGATGATTCTTAGCAGGGTGGTGGGAACCACTGATTGCCCTGATTTATCAGTGAATCCTCTTCAATCCGGCGAATCAGTGTTTTCAACGGCCATGATCACGCGCGTCAATTTCCCTTTTTCACCGCACCACGAATTTCAGTCGCGCCTTGCCCTCCGGGTCTGCGATGGGATCCGGATACCAATGGATGGCAAACCCCTGATGCAACTGGCTCCTGATGCGGCACCAGAGTTCCATCCTGGAATTTTTCGAGGCGTCGAACTCAAGCACCTTGCCTTGATAGGCACCCACCTCGATTTTAAGCCCGGCGATGCCCGGACCATTGACTTTTTTGGAGCCGGCCTCCAGCCGGTCATTGCCCGTGAAGCGCACGCGCTTGTCGTCGGTCCAGAGAATGGAAAAATGATCGTCATTGAATTTCTCCTCCAGCAGCTTGGCCGCCTGCTTGTCGATTTGCGGCTTGGTGTGATAGGAGTTGGGAAATGTCACGCGGATGACGAAGCGCAACGGATGGGAGTTGAGGGTGCCAATGTCGAGCAGACGACCACCCACAGCCACCACGCCATGCTCGACTTCGATGTGGCCCTCGAAACTGGCGCCGCCCGTGACCTTGCCGCGGAACGTGACTTTCCCCGGCTTGGATGTGGCCGCATCATCGGTGGTGAGCGACTCAGGCAGGATTTTCCGGGTTGTGGTATTCCCGTTAGGCAGCACCTCTTCCACCACGAACGCGACGGGCAACATCAGGGTCTGGCTGATGGGCTTGTTGGATTTGCCCATCGGGGTGAGCATGGCCTCGGCGGTGCCGAGGATGCCGAAATTGAATTTCCTGTGCTGATAGACCAGGAAATGGGCGAACCAGGGTCTTTCCTTCAGGCAAGGCAGGGCGGCGGCGGCGGGCCGGGCACCGGCCACCGTCACCAGCATGACGGCAAGCGCGACACTCCGGGAGGTTCTGGATTTCATCCCGTCATGGGATGAAATTCCCGCCCATCACGCAAGTAAAAAGTGCCTCAAAGATAGGCGGTGAGTTCATGCACGGTGGCCTCGTCCAGACGGCGGACCAGCGCTATTGTTAGGGTAAGCAGTTGGAGATAATCGTGGAGGTCGATGATCGCGTTGTGGGAATGAATGTAGCGGGCCGGCACCCCCAACACGATGCAGGGAATCCCGTCGTTGGCCAGATGGAACGAGCCGGCGTCGGTGCCGCCGCTGCGGCGCACGGTCACCTGATGGGCAATGCCGAGCTCGCGGGCGGTGTCGATGGCCAGCCGCGCCAGTCGCGGGTTGGCGATGGCGGTCGGGTCGAACATGCGGATTTGCAGACCGCCGCCCAGCCGCCCCTGGCACTCGGCACGCGAAAACCCGGGCGCATCATACGCGGGCGGCCCTTCCAGAATGATGGCCACGTCCGGCTGGGCAAAGTGGGCCGCCGTGCGCGCCCCGCGCAGGCCCACTTCTTCCTGCACCGTGCCGCACAGGATGAGCCGGTTAGGGTGGACGGATTGGGAGAGGATTTGGCCGGCTTGGATGGTGCCGGCCATGCCGACGCGGTTGTCGAAGGCCTTGGCCATGAACCAATCCTCGCGGGCAAGCGGCGTGAAGGCTGAGACCGGGGCGATCGGGTCACCTAACGAAACCCCGAAGTGCTCCACCGCATCGCGGTCGGATTCCGCGCCGATGTCGATGAACATCTGGTCGATGCCCATGACCTTGTGGCGTTGGGCCTCGGGCAAAAAATGCGGCGGGCGCGAGGCCACGACGCCGGGGATTTTGTCACCGCGGCGGGTGAGGATTTCGATGCGCTGGGAGAGCAGTTGGTGTTCCCACCAGCCGCCGATGGCCACAAACTGAAGAAACCCGCAAGGGGTGATGTTTTGCACCATGAAGCCGACCTCATCCATGTGGCCGGCCACCATCACCCGCGGGCCGTCATCTCCGGTCTCACAAAACACCGAGCCGTTGCGGTCTGCGGAAAGTTTGCCGCAAGCCTCCAGCTCATCCACGAAAATGGCCCGCACTTCATCCTCATGACCGGAAACCGCGTGGGCTTCCGTCAACTCCCGCAACAAGGAAACTGCCTTCTGACGCATGGCGCGATGTTGCCATTTCCCACCGCAGGTTCCAAGCGCCAATTGCGGGACGGTGATTTGTTAGCAGTTATTGGGGAACATTCAACATCGACAAAAGAGCGCACACGACCGGAGTGGAGATCCTCTTCTCTTCGGTTCAACGTTGGATGTTCAATGTTCGCCTTTCATCCCACCGAAATACCGCGACAATCGGATGGTCCGATCGGACCATCCGATTGTCGCGGTCACATCTTAGATCCCGTAGTTGTCGCCGGTGCCGTAGTGCTCGATCATGTAGTCCATGTCCTTGTCGCCGCGGCCGCTGAGATTGATCAGGACGGTGCGCGGGAGGTCCGGGTTTTCGCGGGCGAGACGCATCGCATGGGCGACGGCGTGGGCGCTTTCCAAGGCGGGGATGATGCCTTCGTTGCGGCTGAGCACATAGAACGCCTCCACTGCATCTGTGTCGGTGGCGGTGACATAATTGACGCGGCCGGTGTCCTTGAGGTGGCAATGCTCGGGGCCGACGCCGGGGTAGTCGAGGCCGCTGGCGATTGAATGCACGGGAGCGGGTTCGCCCTTGTCATCTTGCAACAGATAGCACTTGAACCCGTGGATCACACCGGCCATGCCATAGGTCATGGTGGCGGAGTGCTCGCCAAGCACCGTGCCTTTGCCCAGCGGCTCGACGCCGTGCAACTCCACCGGATCATTGATGAATCCGGCGAAGAGTCCCATCGCATTGCTGCCACCGCCGACGCAGGCGGTCACGATATCCGGCAGGTCGCCGGTCATTTCGATGAACTGCTCGCGGGCTTCGATGCCCACCACTTGTTGGAAATCACGCACCATCATCGGGAACGGATGCGGCCCGACCACCGAGCCGATGCAATAGATCTGATTGACCGGGTCCTGCACATACGCCATGAGGGCGGAGTCCACCGCTTCCTTGAGGGTGCGCAAGCCATGGGTGGCGGGAATCACCCGCGCACCGAGAATCTGCATGCGGGCAACGTTGGGTGCCTGTTTGGCCATGTCCACCTCGCCCATGTAAATGTCGCACTCGAGCCCGAAGTAGGCGGCGGCGGTGGCCAGCGCGACGCCATGCATGCCGGCACCGGTTTCGGCGATGAGTTTCTTTTTGCCCATGTAGCGGGCGAGCAGGCCCTCGCCCATGCAATGGTTGAGCTTGTGAGCACCGGTGTGGTTGAGGTCCTCGCGTTTCAGATAGATCTGGGTCCGGCCCAATTTCTTCGACAGGCGGGCGGCATGATAGACCGGGGTCGGGCGGCCTTGGAAATGGCGGCGGATGCGGCGCAGTTCCTCGATGAAATCATGCGAGCGGGAGACAATCTCATAGGCCTGGCGGATTTCGGCCAAAGGCGCTTCCAGCGGGGGAGGTACGAATATGCCGCCGTAGGCGCCGAAAAATCCGGCGGAATCAGGGCTGTGGCGGAGGGATTGGGGGGTGGCGGTGGGGATCATGGCGGTGGCTTGCGTTAAGTGCGCGGAGGGATTTGGCATTTTCACCCCTTCATGTCAAGGAGGCGCTTTGGACTCGGCTTTGGGCTGGGCTTGACTTCCGCCGGACCTCTGCCAAGTTGCGCTTCTTATGAAATTCAAGCCACTCCTTGCCGTGGCCGCGCTGGCGGTTGTCCTCGGTAGCGTCCAACCCGCCCAGGCGGAAACCAAGGCCGAGAATGATGCCCGCATGGGTTGGTTCCGCGAGGCCCGCTTCGGCATGTTCATTCATTGGGGGCTCTACGCCGTGCCGGCCGGCGAGTGGAAAGGTAAAAAATTCGGCGGTGGGGTCGAGTGGTTGCAAAGCCTTGCCAACATCCCGGTGGCGGAATACACGCCGTTGTTAGAAAAGTTCAACCCCGTCAAATACGACGCGGAGGAGTGGGTCCGCCTGGCCAAGGATGCGGGAATGAAATACATCGTCATCACCACCAAGCACCACGACGGGTTCTGCCTGTGGGATTCAGCGCAGACGGATTGGGACATCGGCGCCACGCCCTACAAGAAGGATTTGCTCAAGCCGCTGGCCGACGCCTGTGCCAAACAGGGCATCAAGCTTTGCTTCTATCACTCGATCATGGATTGGCACCACCCGGAATGGGGCGACAAGGCGGCGTGGCGCGGCAATGCCGCCACCGCCAAGCCGGACATGGACAAATTCAGCGCCTATCTGAAAGCCCAGTTGGATGAGTTGCTCGCCTACAAGCCGGGCATTCTGTGGTTCGATGGCGAATGGGAAAAGGCCTGGACCCACGAACGCGGCGTCGACCTATATAACTATCTGCGCGAGAAATCCCCCAGCCTCATCGTCAACAACCGGGTCGACAAGGGTCGCAAGGGCATGTCCGGCTTCAATTCAGGCAACGAATTCAAGGGCGACTATTGCACGCCAGAGCAGGAAATCCCCGCCTCCGGCCTGCCCGGCGTCGATTGGGAATCGTGCATGACCATGAACAACACCTGGGGCTATTCCGCCCATGACAATAAATGGAAGTCCACCGAAATGTTGGTCCGCAACTTGATCGACATTGCATCCAAGGGCGGCAACTACCTGCTCAACGTCGGTCCCACCAGTGAGGGGCTCATCCCTGCGCCGAGCGTCGAACGGTTGCAAGGCATCGCCGCCTGGATGAAGGTCAATGGCGAGGCAATCCATGCCACCCCCGCCAGTCCGTCCCCCAAAGCCCTCGACTGGGGCCGCTGCACCACCCGCAGCCTCCCCGATGGCAACACCCGCCTCTATCTGCATGTCTTCAACTGGCCCGCCGGCAAGCTTGTCCTGCCGGGTCTAACCAACGAGCCGCTCACGGCCAAGGCCCGCCTGCTGGCCAACGACGCGTCCCTGCAAGTCGACAAAGACGGCGGCCAGCTCAGCATCATCATGCCCTCCCGGGCCGCCGATCCGATCGCCACCGTCGTCGTGTTGGATGTGAAAGGTGCCGCCAAGGTGGAATCTGGCGGCACCGACTCAATCCCTGCGGCCGAGGGCAAGTGACAGGAAATACAGAAGTTGGGCGAGGGAGCCGATGGCAGCGGCGACATAGGTCATGGCGGCCCAAAACAGGGCGCTCCTGGCTTTTTCATGCTCCATGCTGGCGGCCAGGCCGCTGGATTCGAGCCACAGCAGCGCACGGCGGCTGGCATCGAACTCGACCGGCAGGGTGACAAAGGCAAACAAGGTGGTGATGCCGAACAACGCGATGTAGATCCACAGCATGGTCGGCCCGAAGTAGACCATGCCGAACAGACTGAGCATCATGATGTAGTTGAGCAGATTGGTGGAGAACTGGACGGCGGGCACCAATTGCGAACGCAAGGCGAGCCAGGCATAGGCCTGCTGGTGTTGGACCGCGTGGCCGCATTCATGCGCGGCCACCGCGGCCGCAGCCACCGAGTTGCTGGCGTACACATCCTCGCTCAGATTGACGGTCTTGCTGGCCGGATCGTAGTGGTCGGTGAGCTGGCCGGCAGTGCAGATGACGCTCACGTCGGTGATGCCGTTTTGGCGGAGCATGGCTTCGGCCACTTGCGCGCCGGTGAGGCGGATCGGGATTTGAGCATACTCGTTGAAGCGGCGCTTGAGCGTGCTGCTCACGAGGAGGCTTACCAGCATTGAGGCGCCAATGATGATCCAATAGGTGGCACTGATGTGCGGCATGGCTTGTTGGGCGAGGAGCAGGGTGGCTGAGACCATGCACAGAGCGTAGCAAGGAAACCCGATATTGCAACCCCAAGCTTGCGGGGTCACAGGCGGTCTGTGACCGTCCGCAGGCGTTGTCCCAAGGGGCAGCGGTCTCAGAACCGCCCGCTCAAAGCGTGGCAAAGGCCCCGACGAGCCACGACAATAGCAGATAGATAAGGGCCACGATGATGAAAAGATACTGCCCTGCGAAGAGGCATGCGATCGTGCCCTTGATCAAGCCTCCGAAGGCCGATTTTTCATCTCTTAACGCCCGGGTGAAGGGAATCATCAGGGGGGCCATGATCAAACATAGGCCCAGCCAACCGGCGCTGGCGGCGACCAACGCCAAAAGGACCACCAGCAGGAAGCCGCCGCCTTCTTGGGACAACAGGCCGATTCCCAGCGTCAGGCCAAACGCCACAAACGCCGATACTAACAAGCGAAGAAAATTCAAGAGGGCGCTCTCCAGTGGACCGGTTGCGGGCGGTCCCTCGGCCACCACCACCGGTTCTTCGGTCGCGATCACCCGAAAGCCGCCGATCGCCAAGGGCCCATACATAAAGCCTGAGCATTCATCCAGGATTTCCGCAAAATGCCCGTCGGCTTGCATCACCCCGGCATAGATCGAGGCCTCTTCATAGGTGTTGAACCGGATAATCACTAGCCGTCTTCTATGCCAACCCGCCACCCACCTCAACCCCAAATCCAAGATTCCACTTTCACCACAAGCGCAGGCTTGCCGCCTGCTCCCCGGCCCGCCTAGGCTGCGGCGTGGCCGTCAAAAACATTGTCTATTTCGATCTGGAAACCCAACGCAGCTTCGGCGACGTCGGGGGCTTTTCTAACAAAGCAAAAATGGGCATCTCGGTGGGCGTCACCTACAGCACCGCCCGCGGCAGCTACGAAATCTATCCGGAAAATGAAATGGAGCGCCTCGGCGAGGAGTTGGTGCGCGCCGACCTCGTGGTGGGCTGGAATCACCTGCAATTCGATTACCCTGTGCTCCAGCCCTACATTTTCCATACCCTCGCCGAGCAAACGCTCAACCTCGACATGATGCTCGACTTGGAAAAAATCCTCGGCTTCCGCCTCAAGCTCGACTCGGTCGCCTCCGCCACGCTGGGCACCGGCAAGACCGCCGATGGTCTTGACGCGCTGCGCTGGTGGCAGGAACACAAGAAAACCGGGGAGTTTGCGCCACTCCGGAAGATCGCCGAATATTGCGCCTACGATGTGAAGGTCACCAAGGGCGTCCATGAATATGCGCTGCAACACGGGCTCGTCAAATACGACGACCGCAGCGGCCGCATCGCGGAAGTCGCGGTGGCCTGGAAGTAGTTAGAGTCAATAGAGTTCGACGAGGTAGCCTACGTGCTGGCCATCGCCGCTGACCCTGACCCAATAAATGCCACGTTTGACGGCTTCCCCGGGCTCGAAGTTGATGGCATTCCTGTCGGTGGAGACAAAGCCCACCTTCAGCCCCTTGCCCGGGATTTCCCCCCCGGCCGGCAACGCCAGCTCCGGCCGCTTTGACAAGCGGAAGAGTTCCACCGTCGGCTTGCTCGTTATGCCCGAGCCGTAGAGCGACCAGGCATTGCCGTGCAGGTATTCGATGGGAAACAAGCCCATCCCGGGATAGGCCCATGGGCCCTTGAGCGAGGTGCCACTCTCATCCCTGCACCACATCGCGGAATAGCTCTCGCCACCGGACCCGAAGCCGACCTTGGCCATGGGCGGATTAAGGCACTGGGCACGGTGGCCGCGGGCCTCGCGGTTGTTGGGGCCGTCGTCCTCCATGTATTGGCTGACGCTGGCGACGACACTGCCGATGGAGGCGATATTGCACTCTCCGGTGGAATGGCCCAGGCTGTGGGAGAGGCCGCCGTTTTTCTTGCAGGTGAGGGCGGCGTCCTCGGCACGCTTCGAGTATTCCGGATCGCCCTTTACGTTGGACGGCACGCCGCACAGGAAGCGATAGATGTTGAGTTTCTTGGTTGCCTCGTGAACGTCCCGGCCCAAACCGTCCGGTCTGGCGCGTTTGGCAATCTCGTGGATGCCCGCCTCAATCTCCTTGCGGGTGCGGGGATATAGGCTGTTAGATGATGTGGACCCGACGCTGGCGGGGGCTTCGCTCTTGGGTGGCTCCGCTTTGGTGATGACCGGGGCCGCCTTGTGTTGCATGACCACCAATACGTCCACCGGGCTCAATTTATCCAGCTCAAGCGGCACTTGCCGGCCGTTGGACTTGAGTTCGACGACCACCCGGTCGGCTTCCACGCTCACAATCCTGGCCACCATTTGGCGGCCGCTGGTGTCGGTGAAGGTACGCCAGTCGTCGGCCGCGCTGCCGAGCAACGGCACTAAGCACAACACTCCGATAAGCAGGCCTCGCATGACGATGTTTCATAGTGCCGGCAGGAGCCCGCTGCAACTGCAATCTCCAAATTCAGCCTCTTTTGAATGCGCGATTGCCAGAACCTGGAAATCTGCTAGAACCACGCCATGCCGACGGTTGTTCGTTATGTACTTGCCGGGGTGGCCGGGTTGTTGACCGCGCTGGCGTTTCCGCCCGTGGGGTGGTGGCCGGTGATATTGCTGGTGTGGCCGTTGCTGTTTGCGGCGCTGCGCGGGGCGGGACTGCGTCACGGCTGCTATCTCGGCTTGGTGCATGGACTCGCATGTTATGGGGCGGGCTTGTCGTGGATGTTGATCATTTTCGATTGGGTGGCCCCCGCCTTGTGGTTGATCCTCGCGGCGTTCGGCGCGCTGGCCGGCGGCGTGATTGGCTGGACCTCGCTGCGCCGCCCGCGCTGGCCGTGGCTGCCGCTGTATGCCGCCCTGGCGTGGAGCGCGCTCGAATTTGTTAGGGCGGAGATCATCTGGATCGCCTTTCCATGGATGACGGCGGGGCTGGGACTCGGGCCGACCTGGCTGGCACCGTGGATTGGCGTCTATGGTGCGGGCTTCTTGCTTTTGCTGGCTGCCGGTCTGTGGGTGTTTGGAGCTGGCACCCAGCGCCTTGCTGGCGCTTTTCTAACACTCATGCTGGCAGCGCTGGGAATCTTCCGCCCGCCGCCGGTGACCCCCACCGGGCCGGGGATTCCGGTGCTCGCCGTGCAGAATGAAAATTGTGATTTCTTTGGCTGTCACGATTTAACCGCGGCGCAGACCTTTACCGACGGCATCATCTTGTGGCCGGAGTATGCCGCAGGTTTTGACCTTCACAAGGATGCCCGCAGTATGGCCATGGCGCTCAAGCTGGCCCAAGACCGCAACGCCACGTTGATTCTGGGCACCCAGATATCTTCCGACGACGGCACTTATTTCAATGAGGCATTGACGCTGGAAGCGGCGGGTCCGGTGGGCGCCCATCACAAGAATCACCCGGTGCCCTTGTTCAGCGATGGCATGCCTGGCCTAACATCCCTGCCGGTGACCACGCGGTTTGGCAAGATCGGCACGCCGATTTGCTTTGACTGCGATTTTGCCGGGCCGGTGCGCCGGATGACCGCGGCGGGGGCGGAGGCGTTCGCGGTGCCCAGCATGGATGCCGCACGCTGGTCGGCCAAACAGCATGTCCAACATGCCGATTTGTTCCGCCATCGCGCCCTTGAAAACGGCCGTTGGATGGTCGTGTGCGCCACTTCCGGCCTCACTCAACTCATCGACCCGCATGGCAACCGCACCGCCCAAATTCCAATCCTGCAGGATGGCGTGCTGGTCACAGAGCTCCATCTGCGCCACAACCTCACCTTCTTCACCCGCGCCGGCTGGCTCTGCCCGTGGCTCATTTGCGCCGCCGCTCTCACCATGACCTTCGGCGTGCTGTGGCAAGCGCGCCGGCAACCGGAGGATGGGGTGCCCCAGTCCCATACCTCCTAACCGTTGCTGCAAGTGGGGCGCGTGCGGGACAAATGAACCCGGACCCCGCCTCACCGCCTGCCGCCGAATCTATGCCTCCGGCAAATTTTTCATCCTCACCACCCGCAGTCTTCACGCTATATCCTTCCGATCCCACCGCAGGATCCCCCTCACCCAAACCGCAAGACCCCCCCATGAAATACAGCATCCTCCTCGCCCTCAGCCTCGCCCTCGCCCTGCCGCTCCATGCCGGTAACAAGAAAGCCGCCGGCCAAGCCAAGTCCAAGCCAAACCCGGAAAAAATCTTCAACCGAAAGGACAAGGACCACGATGGCTTCCTCACCAAGGAGGAATTCCTCGCCGGCGCCAAGAACCCCGCCAAGGCCGGCAATCGCTTCATCAAGTTGGATACCAACAGCGACGGCAAACTCTCGCTCGCTGAGTTCAAGGCCGGCAAGACCGGCAAGGCCAAGAAAGGCAAGGGCAAGAAAGGCAAGCAAAAGGACGCTCACAGCCCCACGCAAAACGCGTAACCCCAAAGCAGAGCGACCTGCCGCGCGGTCGGCGGGTCGGCATTTTCCCATCCCAATCCTGCCGCCTCCATGCACGCCCTGTTCCGCTCCCTTTGCCTGGCCGCAGGGGTCGTCGCCAACCCACTGTGCGCCGCCACCCAACCCAACATCGTCTTCATCTTGTCCGACGACGTCGGACTCGATAACATCAGTTGCTACGGCTCGGACAAGCACAAGACGCCGGCCATCGACAAGCTGGCCGCCTCCGGCCTGCGCTTTGAAACTTGCTATGCGGCGCCCTTGTGCGGCCCGTCGCGCTGCCTGCTCATGAGCGGCCGCTACGCCTTCCGCACCGGCGGCATCACCAATCAATCGTGGCGCCCTAACGGACCGGGCGCCCAATCCCCCGCCGAAAACCCGGTCGCCAAATTGCTCAAGCAAGCCGGCTACGCCACCGGCATGGCCGGCAAGTGGCGCCAAGTGGGGGAAACCCCGCAGGCGTGGGGGTTTGACGAGTATCTAACCGATCCGGCCGCGGGTGGCTGGTATTGGCAGAACAAGTTGCTGAAAAACGGCGAGGAAATCACCCTGCCGCCGGGCACCTATGCCCCGGACAGGGTCCATCAGTTTGCGCTTAATTTCATGCGCCGTCACAAGAACCAGCCGTTCTTTTTCTATTATTCGATGCACCATGTGCATGCCCCGATCTTGCGCACGCCGGACACCGCCGCCAACAACTCCCTCACTCCCGAGTTCTACGAGGACAACATCCGCTACATGGACAAGCAGGTCGGCGCGGTGGTCGCCGAACTCGAAAAACTCGGCCTGCGCGAAAAAACCCTCGTCATCTTTTCCGGCGACAACGGCACCGCTTTGAACTTTCCCTCGACCATCGGCGGGCGCATGATCAACGGCAAGAAAGCATCGATGCTGGAAGGCGGTTCGCGCGTGCCGTTCATCGCCAGTTGGCCGGGCACCACGCCCGCCGGCAAGGTCTGCAAGGATATTGTTAGCTTTGCCGATCCTCACGCAACCTTGGTCGAACTCGCCGGGGCCAAACTGCCCGAGGGCATGAAATTCGATGGTCATAGCTTCGTGCCGCAATTGCACGGTGAGACGGGTCACCCGCGCGAATGGGCCTATGTGCAACTCGGCAGCCAGTGGTTTGTCCGCAATGCCGGCTTCAAGATGAACCAACGGAGTGAGTTGTTTGATATGGGCGACGCGCCGTTTGTCGAAAAACCAGTGGCCCCCGAGGCGGATACCGCAACCAGCAAAACCGCCCGCCAGCAACTCGCCGCCGTGCTCGCCGACCTCAATCCGGCCGCCGGCAAAACCGACCCCGGCGGCGGCAAACGCCCCGGCCAAGCCCAACGCAGGAATCCGCAACCGTAAACCCGCGCTGTCACCAGCGCGCCAACGGGATGCCCTGCGGGTGGATGGCAAAAATCAAGGAGGGGCGATCTCCGAATCGCCCATTTCCAAGGGCCGCCACCGCAGCGCACGTGACCGCCTCCTGCACCCGGCGGTTCGGAGACCGCCGCTCCTTGGAAACGCCCAACCGCCTCGCATCGGCAACATATGAACGTTCTGACTTGTTCGTCATGCGCCCTGCGGGCCGCCCCCCAGGGCGGATTGCTCTGGCAATCGCTCGCAAGCAATGCTAGGGTCCGTCCGTGGATGCATTGATTCATCATATGGAACAGGGCTTGGAGCTTTCGCCGCGCGAGGTGGAAGTGGCCGCTGACTTGTTGCTCGATCCTGCCGTGGTGGATGCCAAAAAGGAACATCTGCTCGAAACCCTCGCGAAAAAAGGCGAGACGCAGGGTGAAATCGCCGGCTTTGTGGAGGCCTTTCTGGAACACGCCGTCAATCCGCATGTTGGATTGTTAGATCTGGAGGGTCCCACCTTGGATGTGTGCGGCACGGGCGGCGACCGCCTCGGCCTGTTCAATGTCTCAACCACCGCGATGTTCATTGCGGCGGCGGCTGGCGCGGTGGTCGTCAAGCATGGCAACCGCGGCATCACCTCGCCCAGCGGCGGCGCGGATGTGCTCGAAGCTTTGGGCGTGCGCATTGATCTGCCGGCGGATGGCTTCCGGCGCTGTCTGGAAAAGGCCGGGGTCGGCTTCATGTTCGCACCCATGTATCATCCGGCATTCAAGGCGGTTGCTGTGGTTAGGAAATCACTCGCCGCACGCGGCTTGCGGACCATTTTCAACATCATCGGTCCCTTGCTCAATCCCGCCAATCCGCAGTGCCAGTTGGTGGGCGTGTTTTCCAGCGACCTGTGCCCGGTCTTTGCCGAAATCCTCGAACGCCTCGGCCGCGATAGCGCCTGGGTCGTCCATGGCACCACCGCCGATGGCCGCGCGGTGGATGAGGTCAGCTTGATGGGCCCCACCCGGATTTGCAAAGCCGGTGCCTATCAGGATCTGGAGGATGAGGAGGTGTGGCCGCGGGATTTCGGTCTACGGCATGCCGAGGTGGCGGATTTGCAAGGCGGCGATGCCAAGACCAATGCGGCCATTCTTGAAGCCATTCTCGCGGGCCACGAAACCGGCCCCAAGCGCGACATCGTGCTGTTGAATGCCGGGGTCGCCCTGGCCTGTGCGGGTTTGGCGGATAATATCGGCAACGGGATTGAAATTTCCCGTGAAATGATTACCAGTGGTGCCGCGCTGGAACGCCTGCGCCTGCTCAAAAAGGCCGCGAAGTGACGTTCCCATGCAACTCGTATTCCGCGTCAATTACCACACCGTGCCCGGCCAGTCGATCTGGCTCTCCCTCGTGGCCTTCTTCACCGGCAGCGGCGTGCGCGTCCAACATGTGCTGCCACTGCGCTGGCTCAACGACCGGCAATGGGAAGGGGCACTGGAACTGCATGGCGCAGGTCCGTTGCGCTTGTCCTATCACTATCAAATGCGGCAGGAAGGCAACGGTGTGAAGCTCGACGAGTGGTTGGCACCGCGGGTGCTGGAGGTGGATCCTGCCGCACGGGACACGGTGGTGACGTTGGATACATGGCGTTCGGCCGGCACTCCGGATTATGCGCTGGAAACCCATGCCTTCAGCGTGATCCTGCCCAAGCGCGGGCCGTTTCAACAGTTCGTGGTCCCGCCGGCAGCGGACCATGCATTCCGCTTGCACATGGCCGCGGTGCCGCCCGGACACGCACCCTGCCTCATCGGCAGCACCCGGGAACTCGGCGCTTGGAACTGGCAATTCGCCCAGCCCATGGTGGAAGTGTCCGCCAACGTCTGGTGCCTCCCGCTGAGCCTGCCCGCCGGTTGGCATGTCGAATACAAATACGGCCTCTACGATGTGACCAAGGGATTCATGACCTCCATCGAGCAAGGTGCCAACCGCGTGCTGGCAGCCCACACCTGCGGCCCGCGCCAGTGGACGCAGGTCAGCGATGAGGGCTATGCCCGCAACCCGACGGAAAAATTCCGCGGTTGCGGGGTGGCGGTGCCGGTCTTCTCGCTGCGCAGCGCGGCGGGTCTCGGCGTCGGTGAGTTCGCCGATCTCAAGCCGCTGGCCGATTGGGCTAACAAAACCGGCCTGCGCATGATCCAGATTCTGCCGATCAACGACACCACTGCGGCCGATGATTGGACGGATTCCTATCCGTATTCGGCGATCAGCGCGTTTGCCCTCCACCCGCTCTATCTGCGCCTCGACGACTTGCCCTATCCGATGCCACCGGACTTCGCCGATGAGCTCGCCGCCGCGCGGAAGCGCCTCAATCCGCTGCCCGCCGTGGATTATGTGGCGGTGACACAGGTGAAACGCCACCTCACCCGCCAGATCTATCAACATCATCAAGCCCGGCTGCTGACAGACAAGGGGATACGGGATTTTCTCAAGGTCAATCGCGACTGGGTCATTCCTTACGCGGTGTTTTGTGTCATGCGTGAGCGCCACCACACGGCGGACTTCACCCGCTGGGGCGAGTGGGCCACCTTTGATCCGGCACGCATCGAGGAACTGCTCGATAAGTCCGGCACACACTGGCCGGACATTTTCTATCATGTCTGGCTGCAATATGAGCTCGACTGCCAGTTGTTGGATGCGGCGCGCCACATGCATGCCCGCGGCATCGCTCTCAAGGGGGATTTGCCTATCGGCGTGGACCGCCACTCCGTGGACGCATGGTCGCGGCCGCACTTGTTCAAGATGGATGCGCAGGCGGGCGCGCCGCCGGATGCCTTCGCCATCAAGGGCCAGAACTGGGGGTTCCCAACCTACAACTGGGACGCCATGCAGGCCGATGGCTACGCCTGGTGGCGCGCGCGCTTCGCCCACCTCGGCCGCTATTTCGATGCCTATCGCATCGATCACATTCTGGGGTTTTTCCGCATCTGGCAGATTCCATACGACCAGGTGGAGGGCATCATGGGCTGGTTTGATCCGGCCATCCCG
Organism: Verrucomicrobiota bacterium; assembly: GCA_037133195.1. Classification (GTDB taxonomy): domain Bacteria; phylum Verrucomicrobiota; class Verrucomicrobiia; order Verrucomicrobiales; family Akkermansiaceae; genus Luteolibacter. Next base: position 21,054 of record JBAXOP010000016.1, read on the forward strand.
GTGTCCATCGACGAGTTGCACGCCCGCGGCATCCGCTTTGATTTCAACCGCTTCTGCCGTCCCTATATTCGCGAGCATTCGTTGGTCGCGCGCTTCGGTGGGGAAGTTGGCTTCGTTAAGGACGCCTATCTCCAACCCTGCGGGCATGACTATTGGAAGTTGAAGGAGGAGGTGGCCACCCAGCGGCGGATCGTCGAGGTGTTCGCTGCATTGACCGCGGCCGACGCGCCACAACGGGTCCGTGACACGGCCATCCGTGAGGCCTTGTTGGATTGCGTGGGCGAAATTTTGTTGTTAGAAGTTCCCGGTTCCAACGGCAGCTTGTTCCATCCGCGGTGCATGCTGCGGAGCACGCACTCCTATCAGGAACTCGACGAGGACATGAAGTGGCGGCTTGATGAATTGTATCATGACTATTTTCACCGCCACCAGGAACTGTTCTGGCAGGCGTGTGGCTATGACAAACTGCCGCTGCTGCGTGCCGCCAGCCAGATGTTGTTGTGTGGCGAGGATCTGGGCATGGTTCCTGACTGCGTCCCCGGCGTGCTAGCCGAACTCGGCATCCTGTCGCTCGAAATCCAACGCATGCCGAAAAAACCGCGGGTTGATTTCGCCCACACCGCTGACGCGCCTTACATGAGCGTGGTCAGTCCGTCCACCCATGACATGCCCACCCTGCGCGGATGGTGGCGCGAGAATCCCGATCTAACAGGTCACTTCGCGTCGAGCATGTTAGGCATGGAGGAGCCGGCACCCGAATTGTCCGCAGAGACCGCCAGCCGCATCCTCGTGCTCCACCTCCACTCGCCGGCCATGTGGGCGGTGTTCGCCCTGCAGGATTTGCTCGCGATCGACGAAACCCTGCACCATCCGGACCCGGATGCCGAACGCATCAACGTGCCCGCCATCATCCCTCATTACTGGCGCTACCGGATGCATCTCGGCTTGGAGCAACTCGCCGCCACCGAGGCCTTCAACCTGCGCCTGCAGGGCATGGTCACCGCCGCGGGGCGGAAGTGAAGGCATTGAGCGAGTGGGGGCACACGCATCCTGCGTGTCCCGTTCCGCATTCTGCGGGACGTTCTTCCAGTCCAGAGAGGCCCCTGCATTTTTCATCATTGACCGTCCCTGTGGCTCTCCTCACGCTCGTCCGTATGCGCCTGCCCGCCCTGCTTTTCCTCACCACTGTCGCGCTCGCCGCCGCGGCACCTGACCCCGCGCGCATGGCCGCCGCCGGTGACAATGCCCCGGCCATTCGCGGCTTCGCCGAGGTTGCCACCAAGGAGTTTGGCGAACCGGGAAACAAAGCTGCGGCGTTTCTCATTGCCGGCATGCCGGAGCGCGACCTGCGCTCTCTGACAAAAGACTTTCTGTTGGAAAACCTGCGCCTGGCGCTGCGGACGCGGGACGCCTATCCGTGGGGCAAGCAGGTGCCCGACGCGTTGTTTCTCGACTGCGTGCTGCCCTATGCCCAACTTGATGAACCGCGCGACCCGTGGCGTGGCAAGTTTCACGAGCCGTGCCACGAGATTGTCAAAGACTGCAAAACCGCCAGCGAAGCCGCCCAGGCACTCAACCGCCAGTTGTTCAAACAACTCGGCGTGAAATACAGTACCAAGCGCAAACGCCCGAACCAAAGCCCGCAGGAATCCATCGACCAAGGCCTGGCGAGCTGCACCGGGCTTTCCATCATTCTGGCCGACGCCTGCCGCAGTGTGGGCATTCCCGCCCGCATCGCCGGCACACCGATGTGGACTAACAAACATGGCAATCACACCTGGGTCGAAGTCTGGGATGGTGACTGGCATTTCACCGGAGCCGCCGAGCCGTCCGCGGAAGGCCTCGACCACGGATGGTTCAAGGGTGATGCCAGCAAGGCCGTGGCCGATGACCCAACCTACGCGATCTGGGCCAACATGTGGGCCGCCACCAAGGAGCATTTTCCGTTAGTATGGAATCCCACAGACGCTTCGGTCCCTGCCGTCAATGTCACCGACCGCTACACCGGCGGGGTTAAGAACCGCCCGCCCGATGCCGTGGTGAATCCCGCCGCCGCCACCGTCCATGTGCGGGTGTTGGATGATGCTGGCCAGCGCGTCGAGGCGCGGGTCGGGTTGTTGGACGCGACCGGATCGTTCCGCCAAATTGTCACCACCAAGGCGGGCACCAGCGACCTCAATGATATGCCGGCCATTGAACTCACGCCCGCCACCGCGTTTGTCCTGCGCGCGGTGCGTGACACCCAAGTCCGCGATTTTTCCCTGCCCGCCATGGCCGCCGGGGTCAGCACGCTGGACCTGGCATGGTCGAAGGGCACGCCGGTGGTGGCCGGCCAAGGCCTGCGCGTCTTGCGCGAATGGTTGGGCCAACCCGCCGCGAGCCAGCCGAAAGACATCCCGCCCGCGCCCCTCACCAAAGCCGATGCCACCACCGCCCTCGATCTCGTGTGGGGCTATTGGCGCGGCCAGCAGGCGGCCACCCGGGCCGCCGAGTTGAAGGATAATGCCATCACCATCGGCGACAAAAGCATGCGGCTCCTGACCCGCGTCTTCGGCACGGCACCCGCCGACGGCCGCAGCCTCTGGATCTCGATGCACGGCGGCGGCGGCGCGCCCGCCCAGGTCAATGACCAGCAATGGCAGAACCAAATCCGCCTCTATCAACCCGCGGAAGGCCTCTACGTCGCTCCCCGCGCCCCCACTAACAATTGGAATTTGTGGCACGAGGGTCACATCGACGATCTCTTCGACCGCCTTATCGAGGACTGCGTGATGCTGGCCGGTGTGAACCCGGACAAGATCTATCTGATGGGTTACTCGGCCGGCGGCGACGGTGTCTATCAACTCGCGCCGCGCCTGGCCGATCGCTTGGCAGCGGCCTCGATGATGGCCGGGCATCCGGGCAATGCCTCGCCGCTGGGTCTGCGCAACCTGCCGTTTGCGATTTTCTCGGGCGCGGAGGATGGCGCCTACCGACGCAACAAAATCGCTGCCGAATGGAACGGCAAACTCGACGACCTCGCCAAACAGGATGCCGGTGGCTATCCGCACCGGCTCAACATCTACGCGGGGCTCGGCCACTGGATGAATGGCAAGGATGCCGAAGCCGTGCCATGGATGGCCAAATTCACCCGCGACCCGTGGCCGAAAAAGGTCGTCTGGTGCCAGTCCGGACGGCTCCACGACCGGTTCTACTGGCTGGCCTTGCCCGAAGGTGTGGCCAAGGCGGGTCTAACCATCCGTGCCACGGTCGAGCGCAACGTGATCACGCTCGACGCGCCCGAGGTCCCGCGTCTCATCCTGCGCCTGCACGACCGGTTGGTGGATTTGGACCAACCGCTCAAGGTGTTGTTTAACGGCAAGACCGTGTTTAACGGCAAGGTCACCCGTCAAGCCGACGCCATCCTCAAGTCTCTCCAACAACGCGCCGATCCCAGCAGCGCCGCCACCGCGCTGCTGGAAGTCAGGCCGTAACCCGCGCAGGCAATGGTTGTGGCGCAAGGAGTCGCTTGAGCTTCTGCGGCTGACTCAAGGAGCGGCGATCTCCGAATCGCTGTTGCCCATGTAGAGACAATGAATGAGATTGTACCACTGCTGATGGCTCTTCATGGGCATGGGCGGATCGGAGTCCGCCCCTCCTTGAGTTCAAGCCAGATTCACACCGCCTCGCTGCAAATCCCTTGACGGGCAGGGCTCAATCCACCAGTCTCGCCATTGCGAAGACGCGATTTGCGGGTGGCAATGCCGGGCGAATGCCGGCGACGCCCGCATGCGGTTTCCTATCCGATGGTGATTGATTCCATTGCAACTTGAACTCCCATGAACAACCGCCTTACATCGCTGTGTGTGACAGTTCTGAGTCTCGGATGCCCTCTGCTTTCATCCGCCGCTGCCAACCCGTCTGAGGCGGCGCAATCCGTCAACGCGCTCGGCCTTGACCTCATGGCCAAGGGCACCACTGCCGACGCCAATGCGCTTCTCTCGCCGTATTCGATCCAGTCGGCCCTGGCCATGACCTATGCCGGGGCGGCGGGCGACACGCGCACGGAGATGGCCAAGGTGCTGCATTATCCCGCGGATGAACCGGCCATGCACCAGTCGTTGAGCGCCCTGCAAAAGGCCCTCGAAGCGGTGGCAAAATCCACCGCGGAACGGGCGGCCAACGCCAGGAAATTCGGCGGCTCCGCGGAACCGGTTGTTCTAACAGTTGCGAACCGCCTGTTCGGCCAACAAGGTTATGAATTCCGCCAGCCATTCCTGGATTTGGTGAAGGACGGCTACGGCGCGCCCCTGCAAGCGATGGACTTTATTACCAAGGCCCCGCAGGAACGCCTCAAGATCAATGGCTGGGTCGAGGACCAGACGCACCAGCGCATCCGTGACCTCATTCCGCAAGACGGCTTGACCCGCGACACCCGTCTGGTGCTGGTCAATGCCATCTACATGAAGGCCCCGTGGGCCGAGCAGTTTGAGGTGGCCGCCACCCAGCCGCAGCCGTTTGAGGTCAAGGGCAGGGAATCCGTCAAAGTGCCCACCATGCGCCGGACCGGGCACATGGGCTATGCCAAGCGCGACGGCTATCAGGTGGTCACGGTGCCCTACACGGGAGGTGAGATCCAATGGCTCGTGTTGTTGCCGGACGCGAAGGACGGCCTGGCGGCGCTCGAAGCCAAGCTGACGCCGGAAATCCTCGGCGGTTGCGCCAAACCCGGCACCGCCGAACTGGAGTTGTATCTGCCCAAGTTCAAGCTGGAGCCGCCGTTGTTCAAGATGGGCGAGGTGCTGCGCAAACTGGGCATGCAAAGCGCCTTCGACCAACCGAAAGGCAGTGCCAACTTCGACCGCATGGCACCGCGCAAACCCGACGACTATCTGTGCATTTCAGAGGTGTTTCACAAAACCTTCATGGCACTGGACGAAAAGGGCACCGAGGCCGCCGCCGCCACCGCCGTGGCCATGATGAAGGCCACTGCCATCATGATAGACAAACCCAAGCCGATCGAAGTGCGCGTGGACCGGCCTTTCCTGTTTGCGATCCAACACGCACCCAGCGGCGCCTGCCTTTTCCTGGGCCGCGTCTCCGATCCCCGCTAGACGCGGTAGGTACGCTCGTAAGCATGAGGCGGTTTTGGACCATGCTTGCGCATTATCACGGGCAGACATGGAATGCTGCAGAAATGGCGGGCGCGCTGGGAATATCAGCCACGACCACCAAGCGCTATGTGGACCTGCTGAGTCACACACTCATCCGAGGATTGGAGCGTCTTGGGAAGGTTATGCAATTGAGGAGGCAATCCGCTTCTATCAACCTGAGCAGGAATATTTTTGGGCCACCCACAATCAAGCGGAGTTGGATCTATTGTTGTTCAAGGACGGCAGAAGGATCGGAATCGAATGCAAGAGACAGGACGCACCGAAGCTCACGGCATCGATAAAAATCGCCATGATTGTTGATTCATGGTGTCGTAAGGTTTTGGTTGAAAATCGCCCACTGCGGGGATAATCTGCGTGCCTGTTTCAGCGAGCAATCCCCCCCACCCACACCATGACCTCCCGCGAACGCTTCATCGCCACCCTCAATCACCGCCAGCCCGACCGGGTCTGCGTCGACTTCGGCGGCACCTGGATCTCCGGCATCCACACCTCCATCGTCCACCAACTCAAGCAGCGGCTCATCGGCCCCGGCGCCTCCCCGGCCCGCGTGCATGAACCCTATCAAATGTTGGCCGAGGTGGACGCGGAACTTCAGGCGGCGCTGGCGGTGGATATCGTCGGCGTCTGGCCGCGCAAGAATATTTTCGGTTACGAGGTTGGCGATTGGAAGCCGTTCACGTTGTTTGACGGGACGCCGTGCCTGGTGCCGGGCAACTTCAATGTCACGCCCGCGGAAGATGGCGGGTGGCTGACTTATCCGGAAGGCGACCTCAGCGCGCCGCCCTCGGCGCACATGCCCAAGGGCGCTTATTTCTTCGACACGCTCATCCGCCAGGAACCCATCGACGAGGACCACCTGAACCCGGAAGACAACCTTGAGGAATTCGGCTTGTTCACTGCGGAGGACATCGCCCATTACGAGCAGCAAGTGGCATGGCTGGACCAGAATGCCACCGACAAAGGTGTCGTGTTGTTAGCCCCGGGCACGGCCTTCGGCGACATCGCCCTGGTGCCGGCCCCGTTTCTCAAGCATCCGAAAGGCATCCGCGACATCGGCGAATGGTATATGACCACCGCCGCCAACCCGGAATATGTCCATGCCATCTTCGAGAAACAATGTGAGTATGCGCTGACAAACCTGCAAACGCTCATCGAAATGTTTGGTGACCGTGTCCAGGCGGTGGTGACCACCGGCACGGACTTCGGCACCCAGAACAGCCTGTTTATTTCCGTGCCTTCCTACCGTGACCTGTTCAAGCCCTATCACAAACAACTCAACGACCTCATCCACAGCAAGTCGAACTGGAAAACGTTCATACATTCCTGCGGTGCGGTGGCGCCCTTGATCCCCGATTTCATCGAGGCCGGCTTCGATATTCTCAATCCGGTCCAGTGCTCGGCCTGCGGCATGGACGCGGCCCAACTCAAACAGAAATTCGGCGGCGACATCACCTTCTGGGGCGGCGGCGTCAACACCCAGCACACCATGTATGAATCGCCGGAGGCGGTCTATCGCGAGGTGCGCGAGCGCATCGACATCTTCAACAAGGACGGTGGCTTCGTGTTCAACGCGGTTCACAACATCCAGGGCAATTCACCCATTGAAAACGTCCTCGCCATGTTCAAAGCCATCAAGGATAGCGGTTGTTAGCCTAAGGAGGAAAATGAACCGATGGTGAACGCCCACGCCGGATCTCACTCAAAGACCGGCCGGATGTCCCCAAAGGACGTCTGCGAGGGGAACTCAAAGAACAGCTTGTAGCCGTCCGGATAGACCGCGGTGTGGAAAAGCACCACGCGCCGGGTTTTATCCTGCCGCAGCCAGGCCGCCACGGCAGCGTGCTCTTCCTTGCTCTTCACCCGGATACCTAGCAATTTCGCTTTCAGCTTGGTGGCTGCATCGACCACATTCATGGCTTTGCCGTAGGCCGTGACCTCGACCGGCGTGATCTTGAGTGGCTTGCCACAATAGTCGCTGAGCGCATCAAAGTAGCGTTTGGGCGTGTCGTAATACTGCAACGGATAGCGGCTGGGTGCGGCGGATACGACGATCGGCTCATTGACGTCGATGGTGATGGGTTGGTCACCGATGACGGCTCCGTCCCCTTCTTTCTTGATCGGTGCGGTTCCCAGAATGGTGCCCTTCGTTTTCGCACCCATGAGTACCCCCATGAAGCGGTCGGTCGGGGCATAGACATTGACGCCTTTCTCGGCGAGATAATACGCCGCGTCCATCTTGCCCCGATGGTCGCCGCAACCCACCACGAGGTCGGCGTCCAGCGCGTCCCAGGCGATGGCGCTGATGCCATGGGTGTCATTGACGATCGCGGTGTGATTGTCCACCACGCAGGTGGTGGGATAGTTGTTCACCTTGTCCTCGGAGATTTCAAACCGTGGCGTGCCGGTTGCATCGGGCGCAAACCAGCGCTGGCCGACCTTGGTGGCTTTCATGCCCCATACGGGCGTGATGTTAGTTCCGGCCAGATCGACCAGCTCCCTGCATTTTTCGCCTTCGTGCCACGGCACATGGTCCTCGACGGTGAAGCCCCACGGGACTCGTTGCGGATTTTTTGCTAGCAACCAATCCCGCGTCACGCGGTCCACCTGGGTTTTGACCAGCGCGCCCCTTTTTACATGAATGGCGGAGCGGCCCAAGATGATCTTGTGAAACCCGGGAGCCGGCGCGGGCTCTTTCACATAATGGATTGGCTCGACTGCTTTGGGTTCCTCACTCGTCGCGTAGTCGTCGCTGAGCAGGCTGTCGGCATACCGCACGCCGAGTTCCGCCAAAGCCTTTTGCTTGGCATCCTTGGTCGCGCCGCGCTGCATGTCATACAAGCCGCGGGCGCGGGATATGTAGGCAGGATCATTGCGGATGATGCCAAGCGTCTGATTGGCGAGGGCCAATCCATACGCCTTGTCCGCACGCGTGCCGGCCATCGCATCAAAGTAGAGTTGATAGAATTCATCCAGCGAGTCGAACTCCGCCAGGATTGACGCCGGGGCCGAGCCGAAATCATACCCGTCCGGCGGGTACACCGCGAGTGGCGCGGGCGCAGGCACATCGGCCGGAGCATCGGCGGCGGATGCCTGCTGCGGCGGAGTAAGCACGCAGGTGATGAGCAGCAGCAGGGCCCCTCCGGATGAGGCACTTGAGCCCCGTCGTCCGGCGCGCAGGCAGGCCACGAGCAGCAGCACCAAGCGCAACCCGTGGATGCTCAGAATCACCGCGACCAGCGCCACAAACGGCACCACCGACAATCTTGGCATCACCGCATGAAGCGCCGCCATCAGCGCGCTCTGGTGGCCGGCCGCGGAGAAACGCTCGGCCATCACCGAGAGCACTCGCTCGAGCAGCCAATACTCACCGACGATGACGAGCGTGACCGATGCGGCCATGACGACCAGATTGCAGATGAGTGCCCAACGTGCGAGGGAGCTGCGCCCCGTCAGCGTGCGCGGCAACTCGCGAAACGGCAATGCCGCCGCGAGCAGCAGATAGAACAAACCATTGATACCGACACCGGGGACTCCAGCAATCATAAGGGATGGGGAAAACTTGACGGGTGAATGTTAGTGACCTTTGACGTAAGTGGTGAACGGGCGGCGCAGGATGAATTCAAACCAAACCGCCTTGACCATGAACCAACTGTGTCCCTAGTCAGCGCGGCGTACAATGTCGGCAACACGGATGTCGTGCCATACCGGGCGAGCGCCGTCGCACCGGCTTGTAATGCGTCAGGCCCGGCTTCGTAAATGTGGCGTTCGATGCCGTGGGTGTGGACATCAATTAATCCCGGCGTGAGCAGTGGCACTTTACCGGCGACGGGATGAAAATCCACCGCCGCAATCTTGCCGGCGGCGAGACGAAGTGAGCCGGTCGCGATTTTCTCGCCCGGCACGACAAGTCGAACGTTGTCGATGCGCGTTGTGGTCATCGGTGCGACTTGGCGGAAGTCCAGCGTTTCGCGGAGGCGAGCAGTTCTTCGGCTTCCGCGATGGTTTCGCAACAATAGGAAACATCCAGCATCAGCAACCGCGGATCGAGCGCGCGGCAAAGCGGCTCGACCTGATCTTTATTAACTTCGATGTGCACGATGCGGCCAGCTTCTTGAATTTTCCGGTAAAGCGCAAGATGTTCGATGCCGTTGAGCGGTTCGCACGGGCGCGGGACGTATTGAACCACTTTCATGTATGGCAGCGTCAGTAAACGTGGCAGATGTTGGACCGCATCGCCGCCATCCAAGTGATACCACATCGGGCCGCAGGTCTGACTCCACAGGTCCAATTCCGGAATCACAAACTGCTCGAAATGCTCCGGCGATAACATGCAGGAAACATCCGATTGCGTGCCGATGAATGGGACCGGCGCCCAGAACGGCATCCAGCCAGCATTGCCATACCAGCAATCGTGGATAGCTTGAACGCGGCGCATCAGTTCCTGCCGGGCTTGAATCAGCTCGCGGGTTCCGTCGGTGATCGCCTGCAAAATCCAGTCGGGCTGATCTATGAGCGCGTATAAAAATTCCTGCGTACCCATGTGCATCGAGAGTAAATCGTGCGCCGGCAAGATCGCCGGTGAACCGAGGAGAAAATCATCTTTACCGGCGGCTTTGGCCATTGCCATGAATAATTGTTCGTGCCGCTGCACCCACGGGTCGGCAGGATTGTGGTGGAACGGATGCGGTTTTTCGAAATCAACTTGGAATTGCTCAAACCAGATCGTCCGGTTGTCAAAATGCGGTCGACCGCCAAGTGAGATGAGCCAACCGGCCATTACCAGATACGATGGAATCGCCTCGCCGCCCCACCAAGTCTCTTCGATCTTGCTTAACGCGTTGGCAACCACCCAATCCGGATCGAGCCACTGCGCTTCAGCTGACGCTGGCGGAGTCGCGCCCCATTGCTTCTTGTCATATTTGTCCGCCGGCTTGTCGAACGTCTGCTGCTGCCGGGAAACCGTGACCGCAATGCACGGCCGGTCGGTCGGTTGGCCTTCCCACAAGGCGGTCAGTCGTTCCTGCGTCTCGGCCCAGTTTGGTTTGTATTTCATAGAACAGCGTTCTCGCGAATTACCGTCTTGTACCAACCGGCACTGCGCTTGGCGCGCCGTTCGCCGGTCTTGTGGTTGACGTGATACAGCCCCAAGCCTTTCGTGTAACCGCTCGCCCACTCGAAATTGTCGAGCAAGGACCAGAGGAAATAGCCGCGCACCGGGATGCCGTCCTCGATTGCGTGGTGCAGCTCCCGCAGATAACAGCGCAGATAGAGAATCCGATCGACGTCATTGCACCAGTCGGCGGTGTCCCGTTGCCGGTCACTCGACCAGCCATTTTCCGTGATGAAAATGTTTTTGGCGCCATATCGGGTGTGCAGATGCCGCGTGGCCCAGTACAGCGATTGCGGAATGAACCGCAGCCAATCCAATCCCTCGGACGTCGGATAGTGCATCGGGAATTTAACGAGCCGGTATTTCTCTTTACCCGGCGCCGGCTCGGTGTAGATGCCGGAATAAATGTTTAATCCAAAAAAGTCCAACGGCTGGGCAATCAGTTTCATGTCGCCGGTGCGAACTTCCGGGAAGACCGGCATAAACTTCGGATACGTCCCGCGAAACATTGGATCCATCAGGTACGCATTCAGTCGTTCGTATGCAGTCGTGCA
>JBAXOP010000017.1:0-31855 GCA_037133195.1 Verrucomicrobiota bacterium
AAAATTGCAAGGGAAGAAATAAAAGACAAGAAGGTAATGTTGTCTTTAGATGGAGGTATCCGCGAAAACCCCCGCACCGCTGCGCAAAATTTGTTCGTGGGCATGGAGACGCTCCTCGACCCTGGCTTGGAGGGAATCGCAGGCGTAATGAAAATTCTGTGCGGCCTCATCATCCAGCGCGGATTTCACGGCACGCACCGCCAAGCCGGTTAGGCTCACACCCATCACCAACAGCAGCACAACCCGCCATGCGCCACGGCCATCCATATCGCTGGGGTTTGAACTGGCTTGATCCGGGGCGGTGCTCAAGATCTCTGGGGGCTCGATGGATTGGATGTCGTGGATGGCTGCGCAAAGTGAACGGGTAGCACGATTTCAATAACTATGCCGCGTTTGGCTGCGTTATTCACCGAGACAACACCGTTGAAAAGCCGGATGATGCGACTCGCCAAAGCCGCCCCCAACCCGAAATCCCCGCCGCTTTTGAGCAACATGCGTTGGCCACCGACCTCAAAAAAGGTGGCCATCGCCTCAGCCGAGAGAGGTTGGCCCTGAGTGCCAATGGCGACGTATGCCATGCCGTCGGCCACGCGGGTTTCCAGCGTGACGGGATCGCCGGTAGCGACGCAATGGGAGGCGGTGAGCAGCAAATCGGTGAAGGCCCGGTTGAGCAACTCCAAATCCCCGGCAACCGTGATATCCTCCACCGCGCCCAAGCCGGCACGCACCTTGCTGCCGGGCGCTTGGCTGCCGCTCATTTCCACGGCAATGCGCAGCACCTGCGCCAAGCGCAGCGGGCTCGCCGCAAAGTCTGCCGCCTCTACGTCGATCCGCGCTAGCGTCAGCGCATCATCCATGAGTTTCTCGATGCGCTGAAGCGACTCGTTGTAATCCGCATGCATGGCGTGATGCTCGGACTCAGGCGGCAAATCCATAAACAATAGTTCGGAAATACCGACCAAGCCGTTGAGAGGCGTACGCATTTCGTGCGATAACACGCTAAGCCACTGGCGCTCGGCATCGTTCCAGATGTGCAGGCGGCGGTGCGCCTCTGCCAGTTCGCTAATGCGTTGCTCGACGAGTTCCTCCAAATGGAGTTGATGGCGGCGCAACCGCAGGTGAGTGCCGACACGGGCCAACACCTCAACCTCCGCGAAAGGCTTGAGCACATAATCCACGCCCCCGGCTTCGAAGGCACGCACCTTGTCGTTGAGTCTGGACTGGGCGCTGAGGAAAATGATGGGAATCTCGCGCAACCGCTCATCGCTCTTGAAGCGGCGGCATACTTCGTAGCCGTCCATGCCGGGCATGCGTATATCTAGCAAAATTAAATCGGGCATCTCGTAGCGCACCGCCGCGAGCGCCATCTCGCCACTTCGAAAGGCCGACACCCGATAGCCAACCAAGGTCAACAAGGTTTCTAAAACATTCAGGTTTTCCGGCTCATCATCGACTATCATGATGGTCGCCTCTGTACAATCAATTTTCATAATGGGGGGGCGGATGGGATTTTATTTCACGGCATCTAACAGACTGCTAAGACGCTCATAGGCATAGGCATTGACGAGCACACTCATCTGGGCCGCGAGTCCGGCATGCTCGGGGGGCAAGGAGCTAAGCAAGTGACGCAATTGGCGGATATCACCGCGGCGCAGCGCCTCGACTAACAAGCGGCGAGCCTCCTGATCCAGGCAGGCGAGAGCGGCGGCGTCAAGTTGGACGGGTGATGGAGGGGCGAGAGTCTCCTCATAAGCATACCTGACGTTGGCGACGCGGGCGATCTCGGCCAGGAGTTGCTCGCGGCGCACCGGTTTAGCGACATATCCATCCGCCCCGGCGGCCAGCGCCGATTGTTTTTCATCGGCTTGCCCTGAGGCGGTGACCACCAGCACTGCGAGATCGCGCCCGCCAGGCAACTCGCGCAAGCGCAAGATGGCCTCGTAGCCATCCATCTCCGGTAGCCGCTTATCCATCAAGACCACGTCAAGCCGCGGGGACTGGCCCATTCGCTGCAAGGCCAGCGCCGCAGTGGCCACCGCTTCGACCTTAAAGCCAACCGCGCCCAACATGCCCACGAGCATGCTGCAATTATCGGGCTCGTCATCGACGATGAGCAAGCGGCATGGCGGCTCCCCGTCAGCCAAGCAGCAGACACTGCCGCGGCGCAACGCCTCGGCGGATTCGGCGCTGGCCACCCCGGCGCGGAAGGTCAGCCGGAAGCAACTCCCCACGCCGAGTTGGCTGCTCACGGTGACATCGCCGCCCAGCGCCCGTGCATAACGACGGCTCAAGGGCAACCCAAGTCCGGTTCCTTTACCAAGCTTGCGGCCTAGCTGCACCTGCTCAAACACATCGAAAATACGCTCCAATTCCGTAGCGGCGATACCACATCCGCTATCCTCGACGTCCACCGCCAACATCACGCCATCCTGCGTGCCATCCAGCCCGGCATCGGGCAACACCGCCGCCGCCATGCGCACATGGCCGCTGCTGGTGAACTTAACCGCGTTGCCAACCAAATTGACCAGGATCTGACGCAGCTTGCCTTGGTCGGCATAGATGAATTGCGGCACGTCCGGGGCAATAGATGGCTCGAAGATCAGCCCGCCGGCATCCGGGTGGCGGGCAAAAATGAGCCGCACATCCTCCATCACCTGATAGAAATCGAAATCCAAGGGAGCCAAGCTAACCGTGCCGACATCGTTGCGCACCAACTCGAGCAAATCGGTGAGTAATTCCAAGAGGTGATCGCCGCTGCGGGTGATAGCACTGAGGCGCCGCCCGGTCGGACAATGGCGGCACTCGCTCTCCATAATCTGTGCGTTGCCCAAAATGGCGTTGAGAGGCGTGCGGATCTCATGGGACATGTTGGCCAAAAACAGACTCTTGGCCTGTGCAGCCGCATGCGCCGCATCGCGCGCCTGAATCAGATTTCCCTGCAATTGGCTGGCTTGGCGCTCGGCGATTCGGCGGGCCTGGAAATTCGCATAGAGGCCGGCGAGTACGCGCAACAGAGCCACATCGTCCTCATGCCACACGCGCTCTTGGCGCACGGCATCGAAGCCAACATACCCGAGGCAGACATCGCCCTGCATCAGGGGCAAGGTGATGAGTGAGAGAATCCCTTGCGCATCAAGAGATTGTCGCAAAAATCCATCCGCCGGCAGCGCCGCCGCACTCGGGACATGCACCGCCTCACCCCGGCGGTGCGCCGCCACCCACTCCGGCAACAACGCAATGGGCTCGGATTGCAGGTTGTCAATTTCCGGCGCAATACCCAGGCTGCACCACTCATGGGTATTGCATACAACACCGACGGCAAAATCGTAGGCAAACAAATACGCGCGGTCCGCATCAATGAGCTGCCCCATGGTCGCCAGCGACTCGTCTATGGCGGCATCCTGGCGCAGCGTCGGCACGTTGATGAAATCGGTGGCCAAGCGCATCAACTCGCGCTGAATGACCGAGAGCCGTGCCAACTCGGCCTCCGCCTGCTTGCGTGCGGTAATATTGACCATGACGGTCATCAGGAATTGGCGCCCTTGGCTGTGAATCACTTCACCCGAGAAAATTCCATCGAAAATGCGACCGTCCTTGCTACGGATCTGCATTTCGAAATCGGCCAGATGACCGGTGGTGATGAGTTGATGAGCGGCGGCGGCGTGGCGGAGGGGATTGACGAACAACCCGAGTTCGGCACTGATTTTGCCAATCACCTCCTCGCGGGAATAGCCGAGAGTTTCCAGGAAAGCGTCGTTGACATCCACGAAGCGGTGGTCCGGCAACGAACTGACGGCGATCATGCCTGGGTTGGAGCGGAATAATCGCTCGAATCGTTGTTTGGCTTCTTGCTCATCGCTGAGGTTTTTGCTGACACCGAAGATACAGTCCGTCCCGTCCCACTTGCCAAACCATACGCGGGTCTCCACCGGCACCAATCCTCCGTCCTTGCCGACCAACGGCAACGGGCAACTTTTCCGCTCGCCGCGGAACATTTCGCCGAAAATCCCCTCAGCTTCTTGGCGCCGGTCAGGCGGATGCACATCTAGCAGATGAATACCCTTCAATTCATCGGGCGAGTAGCCGAGCATCTGGCTGACCGCATCGTTAGCGAACAATATCCTGCCGTCGGGAGTGCCTACAAAAACCATGTCGGTGATGGTTTGGAAAAACGTGCGGAAATTTGACTCACTCTCGCGCAGGGCCTCCTCGGCCCGCTTCTGGGCGGTGATATCCCAGTTGGTGCCCACCATGCGCAGCGGTTGGCCGGTGGCATCGCGTTCCACTGTGGCAAAGCCGCGGATATGATGAATACTGCCATCAGGCCACAGCACACGGAATTCAACGTCGAATTCCTTTTGGGCCTGCAAGGCGAGTTGGATTTCCTCGTCGCCGCGTTGCCGGTCATCTGGATGGACCCCAGCCTGCCACGCCTCGTAAGCTCCGCCGAATTGTTCCCGCGTGATGCCGTAGAGCCGAAACATCTGCGCGTCCCACTTCAAGCGGTTATTGACCACGTCGTAATCCCAGATACCCACGCCGCCCGCCTGCGCCGCCAACGTCAGCCGCTCGGTGGCAAGCCGCAATTCATTCCCCTCATCGCCAGCACCCGACGTCTCGCCCGACCACGCATGATGCTGGCCGGCCGTTGACTGGCGGCACGATGGGTCGGTGTTGGGCATGAGCAAAAGGCGGAGGCGCCTGACGGCGTGAGCGTAAAGAGCAAATGAACGCCACGCAATAACAATTCCGGCAGTGATCCGTACAAATGCCGGATGCTTCGAGCCAGATCCGCCAGAGCATGCGCGTCAAGTTAAGGGATGCTTAACTTGACGCGCATGCCCTCAAGGCAAGCCGCGGAGTTTTTTCTGGGCGGTCAGCCAGGCGCGATCGACATCGGAGAGCTTGTCCTCGTAGGTGCGCGAGCGGGTGCCGTCGGGCTCGATGAGCGTGAGTTCGCCCTTGGCGTAGGCCACCAGCTTGGCAAACACCTTGCGCCCACGCCGGTCCTGCCACTCACGATAGCCTTTTTTCTCCAGCGCATCGCGCCAGGTGACATAGGCGCGGGTGGACACCGATTCGCCATGCTTGAGAAGCCCCCAAGTAAAATCCGCGCTCCCTCGCTTGTAACCGACGTAACGGCCAATGACCTCGCCGCTGGAATTGAGCAAAATCAACGTCGGATGGCCCATCACCTTGTAACGTTTCTTGAGTTCTGCCGCATAGTTTTTCACATCAATCTCGCGGGTGCGGGCCTCATCCAACGACAGATCCGGGTCATTGACGCGCATGGCGTCATCGATGCGCAAGCGCACGAGTTTTTCGCTAGCCCATTTGTCGAAATCGCTGCTAGTAAACAACTCCTCGTTGAGGGCTTTGCACATCGGACTGTTTTGGGAACTGGTGAACCAAATAAGCAACGGCTTGCCTTCGCGGGCGGCTCGACGGCGCGCGATTGTCTCGCTGTCCTCCCAGATTTTCGCTTGGGGCGCGGCTAACAAATCGGCGAGTTCCGGCACCTGGGCATCTGGATCATCCGGCTTGGTGAACACAATGTCCTCCCTCGGCGTGAGGGTCAAACCCGCGGTCCCCGGCTTGTTGCCACCGGGCGCAACCGCCGTGCCATCGGCATTACCAGCGCCGCGAACCCGCAATTCGGGTGGGATACCGGTGTCGCCGAAGGGTTTGGGCTCATCGCTTGGCTGCGGCTTGAGTTTTGAACCGATCAATCCGCAACCGACCACCCCGAATGCGGCGGCTATCAAGCAAGGCCACAAGCGCGACAGGGGATAGCTTTGATGGGATGGATCGCTGCGCATGAGGGGACGCTCCGGCTATTTTTTCAAGCGCACCGGAGTCCCGCAATAGGTACAGCGGAACCAGCGGAAGAGCAAGATATGCAAAGCCGTGGGAATGACATGGCCGAGCCCGCGGATGTGATGGGCTTTGGAGTTTTTGAGGCAGGCACGGTGCAGGAATACGCGTTGGGTACAGATGCGGCAGCGTCCGTTCATGCCGAAGATCAAATACAAGCCCCCCAGCAGCGGCAACGCGCAAGGCACCGCCAGCAGCCACGGCGATGCCCAGGCAAACTTAGCCGGAAACAACACAGCCATCAAGAACACACCCGACACAGCGATGGCCAGCGGCAACAGCACCGCCAACACCACGGTGACCAGAGCCCCTAGGATCATGCTCACCGGACTGCTGTGCAGCACGCCTCGCACGTACCACCGCGAGCGAGGGTCGCGACCCCGGTTGGTCGCCTCCAGCGGTGCCCGAATCAAGGCGATCCGGTCGCTTTCACGAGATTCCTCCGTATTCGCCAAACTCTTCGAGAGCGGAATCCGCTGCCCCACTTTTTCCAAATCCGCGATGGAGCGCAACCGCGTCGCGTCAATTGCCATGCGTTGCTGGCCGCTATCACTCAACTGAACGTTAGCCGACGTGAGCGACCGCTGGGGCTGCGGGGCGGTTGACAAACGCGGCTGTGGCCGCACCGCCACCTCGCGGCTGATGGCGCGGATTTCCAGATCCCCGGAATAACGGTTGAGTAAAATGGCCGGAGGAATATCCGCCACAGCGAGCTTATTTTCGAGCAAGTTAGAGGCAGGCAGGGGAATGGCCGCCGGTGCCGCCACCAACATCTCGATGACCTCCGGCATCAACTCGTAATTCACCAGCATGGCGGCCTCCACGACCGGTGCATCCTCGATACCGAGGATATCGCGAGCGCTCGCAATCCACTCACGGATGCTGGCGGCAGTAGGGGAAATTTTGGCAATGTGGAGCATTCGATTGGCACGCTCCAATTCAACGGCCAACTCATCCGCAGCGGCCTTGGCGAGGGATTGGACATCATATAATCCGGCGGCTTCGAGCAATTCGCAGGAAGTTTTATCGATGCCATGAATACTGCTGATGGCTGTCATCGCGTGAGGGATTTTAGCTGCATTCTTCCCGCTGGCAAGCCGTCATCCTCCCGAGTAACTTTTGATTGGAGGCTCCGGGCAGGATGCCCGGACCACGTGGCGCGGGCAGGATGCCCGCCGCCCGTAAGAGCCAAGTTACTCGGAAGAGTCATGATAACGCCGCGAGCATTTCGCCGAGTTGCTGCACTTTCGCGTGCCAGTCAGCCAGTCGCGCCGTTTCCTGCACCACCACTTCCGGCGGTGCCCGCTCGACAAAGCTGGCATTACCGAGCTTGCCCTCACATTTTTTGACCTCCAGCCCGATGCGCTCAATCTCCTTGGTGAGGCGGAGACGCTCAGCTGCCACATCAATCAAACCTTCTAACGGCATATACACCTCGCCCAGCGGCGTGACGGCTGCCGGCGTCCCTTTGACCGCCTCATACGCGCTATCCAAACGAATGTCCGCAGCACCGACGAGCAAGGCTAACACCTTGACCTCTTCGGCGAGCCAAGCGGGGGCGGACTTGATAACAAAACGCAGGTCCTTGCGGGAGCCCATCTTGTATTCTGCCTTGAGATTGCGCATGCGGCCGGCTGCCTCGTAAATAGCGGCGGCGCGAACCTGGGCGGCGCTGGCATCGACGGTGAGCAAGGGAGCGGCGGGCAACGGTTGTTGCATCAAAAACGCGCCGTCGCGCACGTAGCCCATCCGCGCCGAGAGTTCCTCGGTGATGTGCGGCATGTAAGGGCTCATGAGTTGCAGGTAACGGCTCATCACGGCGTCAAAAGTGCACAGCGTCGCCGCTCGCGCCTCCGCAGTGGCACTTTCCCGCAGATCCAGCTTCACCGCTTCTAGGAATTTATCGCAAAACTCGCTCCATAAAAATTCGTACAAGCGTTGGGCGATCTCGCCGAACCGGTATTCGGCATAGCTTTCCTCCAAGCCGGCGGCGAGTGCATCGAGTTTGGCGATGATATCGAGGTGATAGGGCGGGAGTAAGTGCTGATCGAGAACCATCGCCGAGCCGGCATCCCCGGCCATTTGGCGGAAGCGGCAGGCATTGTAGAGTTTGTTAGCGAAATTGCGGCCTTCCTCGACGGACGTTTCATCGAAGCGCACGTCACTGCCCACCGGCGCAATGCGCATCAACCCAAAACGCAGCCCGTCGGCACCGTATTTTTCCATCAAATCAATTGGGTCCGGCGAGTTGCCTAACGATTTTGACATTTTGCGGCCCTGGAGGTCGCGGATGATGGTAGTAAAATAGACATTCTTGAAAGGCAACCCACCGGCGAATTGGTAACCCGCCATGATCATGCGTGCCACCCAGAAAAAAATAATGTCCGGCCCCGTCACCAAATCACTCGTCGGATAGAATTTTTTCAAGGTGAGGGAGTCCTCGCCGACTTGCGCCATGGTGGCAAACGGCCACAGCCATGATGAGAACCAGGTGTCCATGACGTCCTCGTCGCGGAGCCAATTATCGGCGTCGGCCGGGGCATCGACGCCGACGTGGATATTGCCGGCGGACAGGTCGTGCATATCCAAGGCCTCGGCGTCGCGCAAGGCCGCGAACTTATCCTTGCGGTACCAGACAGGGATTTGGTGGCCCCACCAGAGTTGGCGGCTGATGCACCAATCTTGCAGGTTTTCCATCCAATGCGCGTAGGTTTTGGCCCAACGCTCGGGCCGGAATTTGATGTCACCGTTGGCTACGGCGTCGGCCGCTTGTTGGACACAGGGGTATTTCAAAAACCACTGCATCGAAATACGCGGCTCGATGGGCACATGCGCACGCTCGGAAAACCCGACGTTGTTGTCGTACTCCTCCACCTTGAGCAACAATCCCATCTCTTCGAGCTTGGCGACGGCCTTTTTGCGAGCCACGAAACGGTCCAGCCCATCAAGGTCCGGGCAGGCCGGGCAATGGATCCGCCCATCAGGATGCAGCACATCGATAATCTCCAATCCATGACGCAGCCCGATCTCAAAGTCCGCCTTGTCGTGCGCCGGGGTGATTTTTAAGGCCCCGGTGCCAAAAGCCAAATCCACGTGCTCGTCGGCAATGATCGGGATATCCGCAGGCGGAAACGGCCGCTTGACCTTGCGGCCGACGTGGCTGGTGTAGCGCGGGTCTTTCGGATTGACCGCCACGGCGCAGTCGCCCATCAAGGTTTCGGGACGGGTGGTGGATATTTCAATGTACTCTCCGGGTGTATCCACCAGCTCGTAGCGCATCGTGTATAACTTCGAACGCTGCGGCGTCATGATCACCTCCTCGTCCGACAGCGCGGTGAGGGACACCGGGCACCAATTGACCATCCGCTTGCCGCGGTGAATGAGCCCCTGTTTGAACAAATCCACAAACACCTGGCTCACCCACTTGCTGTAGGCCGCGTCCATCGTGAATCGCTCGCGGCTCCAATCACATGAGCAGCCGAGCCGCTTCAATTGTTGGATAATGATGCCGCCGTGTTTCTCCTTCCACTCCCACACCCGTTTGAGAAATTCCTCCCGGCCCAGGTCGCGGCGACCCACGCCTTCCTCGTCGCGGAGTTGGCGTTCCACCTTCGTCTGGGTGGCGATGCCCGCGTGGTCAGTGCCCGGCAACCACAGCACTTCCTTTCCTTTTTGCCGCGCGCGGCGTGCCAAAATATCTTGCAACGCATTGTTCAAAACATGCCCGAGATGCAGGATGCCCGTCACATTGGGTGGCGGTATGACAATCGCATACCCCTCCTTGGCGGACGCGGGATCAGCTTCAAAACATTTCCCAGCCAGCCATGCGGCGTACCATTTGGCTTCCACGGCTTGCGGTTCATAGGCTTTCGGTAACTCGGACATCGGCCGCCCCTGATGCCAGAGCCCGGCCGCTTTGTCCAGCACCGATCCGGCTTTCGCCGTGATGAGCGACGACATTCCTGTCGTTAAACGTACGACGGGTATTCCGGCTCGAACATGCGTTGCTTGATGTCCGCCGCTATGTCAGCCGGACGCGGCACCCGCGCATATCCCGAGTCGTGGGCGATTTGCGCCACGGCCGTAGCAATCCGCAGCGAAACCGCACGGATATGGGTGAGCGTCGGAAACACCCGCCCCACTGCCAATTCCTCGTCGCTGACCATCGCCGCTAGCTCGCGCGCCGCTGCCAGGAACATTTCGTCGGTGACCACGCGACTGGCACTGGCCAGCACACCCATGCCCACGCCGGGGAAAATGTACACATTGTTCCCCTGCCCCGGCACCATCGTGCGGCCCTCGTACTCGACTGCGGGAAACGGACTGCCACTGGCGAAAATTGCCGTGCCTTTGGTCCAGGTGTAGGCCTGCTCGGCGGTGCATTCCGCCTTGGACGTGGGATTGGACAAGGCAAATACGATCGGACTGGCGTTGCTCTGCGCCATCGCCTCAACCACTTCCTGAGTGAACACCGCCGCCACCCCTGCCGCACCTATCAAGGCAGTCGGCCGAATCTGCTCCACCGCCGCAAGAAAATCGTCCAATGGCTCCGCGTCTTGCGCGAAGGCTCGCTTGTGGGACGTCAGGTTGTCGCGGGATTGGACGATTAGCCCCTTGCTATCAAAAAACCAGCACTTGGCGCGAGCCTCGGCATCGGACAACCCCTCGTCACGCAGCGCCGCCACAAACAACTCACCGATCCCGGTGGCCGCTTCGCCGGCTCCGAAAAACAATAATTTCTGCTCGGCTAGTTTCACCCCTTGCAAACGCGATGCGGCTATCAGCCCGGCCAGCGCCACACTCGCGGTGCCTTGGATGTCGTCGTTGAACGAACACACACGGTTGCGGTATCTCTCTAGCAAATCAAACGCGTTGTGGTTGCCGAAGTCCTCAAACTGCAGCAAGCACCGCGGATACCGTGTCTGCACGGCCTGCACAAATTCCTCAATAAATTCCCGATATTCCTCGCCGCGTGTTCGCCGTTGATCGATGCCGATATACATTTCGTCATCTAGCAACGATTGATTATCGGTGCCCACATCCAGCGTGATGGGCAGGCAGTAATAAGGATTGACGCCGGCGCAGGCGGTATAGAGCGAGAGTTTTCCGATCGGAATACCCATGCCCAAAGCCCCCAGATCGCCCAGCCCGAGGATTCGCTCGCCATCCGTCACCACAATGAGGCGCACGTCCTGGATCGGCCAATTAGCGAGCACTTCGGCCACCCGCCCGCGATCCTTCATGGTGATCCACAAACCGCGCGGACGCCGGAAAATCGCCCCGTATTCCAGGCAAGCCTGCCCCACTGTCGGCGTGTAAACAATAGGCATCATTTCCTCAAGGTGATCCAGCACGACCCGGTAGTACAATGTCTCATTGCGGTTTTGCAGGGCGTTGAGAAAAATATATTTGTTGAGGTCGCTATTTTTAGCACGTAAATTGCGCAGCGCGCGTTTCACTTGCTGTTCAATAGGAAAAATCCGTGCCGGCAGCAAGCCGCGCAGCCCCAAGGCATCGCGCTCGGCGTCCGAGTAGGCGGTGCCCTTGTTGAGCAGGCCGTTGTTCATGAGTGAGTAACCGGTGGGATAGTCTCTGCCACCGTTGGCGGTGATGGGGGTAAATGATGGGGGTTGCATGGGATCAGCGGGGGGAGGGGGATTCAACCGCGTTTGGCACGGCGGTTCGAACGGTTGCGGTTTACGCTCGTCACCGCAATTGCGCAACTGATAATCTACAAATATCCGCCGGAATATTATGACAGTAATATATTGCCAGTCACAGATAGGAAAAGAAGAGGGGAGGGTCGGGTTGTTGGCTGGAAGACAATCGTGAGTTTCCCATCTTACACCCACTTTATCCGCATTCATCAGTGTCCATCTGTATCCATCTGCGGTTTGATTTCTCAATTCTTCAATGAATGCTACCTGAGTCGTTACCATTGCTGCAGCCATTTCCACCTTGAAATCCTTGAACTACGGCCAGCACTGCGCCAGCATCCGCCCATGCCGCGCCTCGCCCTGCTCCAATCCCGTAGCTTCACCTCCAAGCCCGAAGCCTTCGCGCACCACGCACAACTCATCCGCCAGGCCGCGGCCGCCGGTGCCAACATCGTCGTCACCCAGGAGCTGTTCCTCACCCCGTATTTCTGCGCGGTCCAGGACCCCGCGGCGTTTGACCTGGCCGACCCCTTGCCCGGCCCGCTCACCGAGCAACTCGGCAAGCTAGCCGGCGAGCTTGGCATCGTGTTGATCGCCTCGCTGTTTGAGCGGCGCGGGACCGGAATCTATCACAACACCGCCGCCATCTTCGACGCCGACGGCTCATTGCTCGGCCTCTACCGCAAGGCCCACATCCCCCAGGACCCCGGGTTTGAGGAAAAATTCTACTTTGCGCCCGGGGACAGCGGTTGGCCGGTGTGGACCACCCGCTTCGGCAATATCGGGGTACTCATTTGCTGGGACCAATGGTACCCCGAAGCCGCCCGCCTGATGGCCCTCGGCGGAGCCCAATTGCTCGTCTATCCCACCGCCATCGGCTGGCTCGCAGCGGAAAAAGCCGCCCTCGGCGATGCCCAGCACGGTGCCTGGGAAACCGTCCAACGCGGTCATGCCGTGGCCAACGGCTGCTACCTCGCCGCCGTCAACCGCTGCGGCCACAGCGGCAACACCGAATTTTGGGGCCGCTCATTCGTCGCCGGTCCCTATGGCCAATTGCTCGCCAAGGCCTCCACCTCCAACGAGGAAATCCTCTGCCAAGACCTCGATTTCGAGGCGCTCGAGGAGGTCCGGCGACTGTGGCCATTTTTCCGCGACCGCCGCATCGATGCCTACGCCGACCTCACCCAACGCTGGCGCTCCTAGGGGGCTCTTGAAAAGCCAAAAATGTGTTGTTAGGTCAATTTCTTGCATCTTGCATCTTGAAGTCTTGTGTCTTGAGTCTGAGACACCGCCTCACTGCCCCGGCGCGTCGGCGGGCGGTTGGGGCTGGCGCTTCCATTGCATGAGCCCGTTGGCCGCCACGATCAACGCCCCGCCGACAAGCAAAGCCGGGGTGAGCGATTCATTCGGATAAGTATTGTGGATGCACAAACCGAGTAGCCCCGGCAAAAATAAAACATAGATCGCTGTGAACACCGGTTCAGTGGTGTAGATCAACCCGGCCTCGGTCGCATCGACGCGCGGTTGCCAAGTATTCATCAACAGGTAGGCGCACACCGAACAGAACACCGCAAGCACCAGGATCAAACCACAGGCCGGCAGCGAGGCCCCGGCCCTCACACAATCCAACGGCTGATTGGCCAGCAACAGCGTGATGGGCACAAACATGACCGTGATTCCTACAAACATCACGAAGGTCATCGGCATGCCGCGGCTGCCTGCATATTTCGGATCCTCCAAAATCAATATCTGAAATGTAAATAAAAACGCCGCTAGAATCGTCTCCAATTCCCCCCGACCAAGGCGCAAATGATCCAACCTGACGCCTGAGAGAATCGCCCCACCCGTTAGAACGAGCAACGTGGCCACCAGCACCCGCATGCCGGGTGCCTCGCGATGCTTCAAACAGGCCCACAGCGGCAGAAAAATGCAATATGCCTGGGTCAAAAAGGCCGAGATTGAGGCATCGGTGTGTGCCAGTCCGTCGGCTTGGATGCCCATGCCCAGGCCGCCCCACAAGGCGATCCAGAGTCCTTGCCGGAGTTCCAAGGCGGTCGGCCGGGCACTCCGCGCGACGAAGGGCAACAATATGAACGCCGCCGCACCAAACCGCGCAATCTGCATCCACGCCGAAAGAAAAAGCGTGCTTGCCTCCGGCATGCGCTGCGCCTGCTCCAAATGCAAGGCTTTCATCACCGGAAAACTCAGACCCCACAACGCGCAGGTGACAATTAATAAAATGACGGGCATGGGGTAAGGACGGAAAATGCCCCGCCACCGTTTCACGGATCTCGCGCCGGCGAAAGCCCAAAGTGTCAACTCATTAAACGACCTTCTGATTAAGTCGCCGCACAAAAAATAACTATCGATTAAGACGTCTGGGCTGTGCTTGTACCAGCCGCGTTCTGTGAGCGCAAATGCGATCAAGATGGCGTTAGCTGGAAATATGGTTCATTGGCGCTTCAGGGGCATCGGCGGTCATAGACGCGCCGCGACAAGGCGGAGAGGACTGTTAGATTGACACCTAAGAGCTTTTCGGCTGGATAAATGGCATGATCGGTGGTCGCAATGGGCATGGAGACAGGCATGGGGGTGAGAAGATTCACATCCCGGATGAGACGAGTTCGCGGCATGTCTTCGGCTCCTTCTGGGCATTGCTGCTGGGTGGAACCTTGCTGGTAGCCGCTCCGTGGGCAGGATACCACGCGGTAATGTTAGGTTGCGTAGGACTGTTGATGTGGTTATGCCCGCCGGTGCTAGCCTTGCCCCGACTGTGGTGGATTCTGGCGGCGATTTTCGTGGTGGCGGGTGCCGCCGCCTTTTTGCCGGCAAGCTGGTTCGGCGTGCCGGAATGGCGTCGGCAACTGGCGGCGCTAGGGGTAGATACCGGTGCGTTGGGGGTTATCCAGGTGCGCCATGCTGCCGAAGCCTACGGAATGTTCGCAATCACGTTGGTCGGCGGACTGTGGCTGGCAGGGCACCGACCGTCGCCGGAGCAGGCGCGGCAGTGGGCGTTGGCGTTCAGTGTGGGAGTGGCCGGGTACGCGGTTCTAGCGAGATTTCTACAACCCACGCCCCACCCCGGTTCCTCAGGCGGAGAGGAACTTTTCGGGTTTTTTCCAAACCGCAATCACACCGCCACCTACCTCGCCATGGGAGCCATCTGCAGCTTGGGCAATGTGCTACAGGCCTTGCGCGACAAGCGATTTCTCGCGTTATCAGTCGCGCTGGTGGCCGCCAGCGTGTGCCTGTGGGCCTTGGCGGCATGGTCGCTAAGCCGTGGTGGCGTGGTGTTAGTGGCCATTGGTGGCCTCGCCTGGCTGCCGATGCTAGGCCCGCGCTACCTCGGCAAACACGGTCTGTGGGCGCTGGGTTTGATCGCACTGGCCACCACCGGACTGTTTTTCATCACTGAAAGCGGGGTAAAAGAGCGTATCTCCAAAACCATGGAGCAAGCCAGCGTCACCATCAATTCGGCGGAACCCTTGCCTGCAGAGCAAAAAAAACCGGCGATGGATGCCGCAACCGGTCTGGATTTACGGATTCCCATCACCCTGGACACCCTCGACTTGATCCGTGCCTTCAAATGGACCGGCATCGGGGCCGGACAGTTTTTTTACATTTTCCCGCAATACCGCAACCTCTCGGCCGCCGTCAATAACTTGGATAGTTTCCATCCGGAAAGCGACTGGCTGTGGATGGCGGCGGAAACCGGGGTGCCGGCCACGCTCGCCCTAGCAGCCTTGGTAATTGCTGCCTTTTGGAAAGCGCGTACAGCCATCCTTGGCGGCAGGGATCGCGCCTTGCGCAGCGCCTGCCTGGTCGCCGCCTTGCTGATGCCTATCCACGGGCTTTTCGATGTGCCCGGCCACCGCCTTCCTCTCGCTTGGAGCGCCGCCTTTTTGTTCACTCTGGCGCTCCACGGCCCCTCCCATAGACCGTCGCACGGACCGTCGCTCGCGCTGCTGCCAGCCGCACCGCGGGTCTGGCCATTCCGCCTCGTCGCTCTCTGCCTGCTGGCACTGGCCAGTTGGTTGGCGCTGACCCAATGGGGCGGCGCCCCCCAACCCGCCCAGGTCGCAGCCAGCTCCGCCCTCCAACAGGCCCATGACCTCTACCAACAGGACGATGCGCTAGAGAAGGCGGCGCTTGCCGAGCACCGCTCCTATAAACCAGCGCCAGCCGATGACCTTCTCATAAAGGCGTTGGGCATTTTAGCTCAGGCCGCTCCGCTGGCCCCGCTGAACAGCGACTTGCTGCGCTACCAAGCGTATTTGGCCATGAATTTCAATGAAAAATTCGCTTTCGCAGCCCACTGCTACGCCCTCGAACTGGCGCTCAACCCGTCTATGGTCGACGGCCCCCTGTACCAGTCTCAGGTATGGATTCCACACGAACCGCAGCGCTGCGCTGCGCTCTGGCGCGAAGCCCTGCGACGTGCCGCATGGCTGGACGGCCTCCAAACCGGCACCCACCACTCACACGAGCAAACGCTGCAACTCATCCGGCAACTCGCCAAAGGCAAACCCGAACTCGAAAAACTCGTCCCCCTGCCTGAATAATCCATCTGCACGCCGTCGCACTGGCATCCTAAGCACTCCCCCTATGCCGAAGCAAATCCAGCCCGCACTCGGCTCCGCCCATTCTCTCGCCTTAGACCGCCGGGCATGATGCCCGATACTGGCAGTTTAGAAGGAGGATAGGCTGGACGCTCTGTCTTCCCTCACAGGCAAAATGCCTGTTTTCCGCACAGAGCGCGCTAAACTGGCAGTATTGGGCAGGCTGCCGGGTCCACGGTCATCCTGCCCGCCGCCATCCGATACCCATCAGCCCTACCCCCCTTTTCTCAACCCCGATACTCATCACATCCCTTTCATTTTCAACCCTTTAACCACTCAGTAAAAAAACTTAAAAAAATTTTCATTTGCCGTTGACACTTCGGCCGGTTTCTGGTTTATTTCGCCCGTCATGAAAACTTTCCTCCGCAAAATTGCTTTTATCACGTGCCTCCTTGGATTCGCCATGGCTATTGTCACGTCCGCAGAAGCCCGTGGTACAGCTCCTCCTGGGGGTGGTGGTGGTGGCATCAACAGCACCCCCTGAGTTGCTGGTTGTGACGATCCAATCCCTTTCTCAATCCCTGTCATCTTATGAAATCTAAACTCATTTGCTCCTTGTCCGTCATTGCACTGTCCGTGCAAGTCCAGGCAGCAGTTTATTCGACTAACTTCGAATCCTTTGACGGCAGCGAAACCGGCTTTGTTGCAGGCACAAGCAACGCCGCGTTTGGTTGGACTACAAATGATGCCCCAGACCTGAGCCCCGTACTAAATTGGAGTCCCACATTAGAGCCGATTTTAGGATACCAAGCTGCAGCTATCGGGTATTACGCACCTGGTTATAGCACCCTTCCCTCACAACCGACGGTTGACCTCTCTCATAGTTTCGGCGAAACCCTCATCACTGCCGGCAATACCTACAGTGCCCATGTTGATTTTGATTATCAACTCAGTGACAGTTCCAGTGCCCAGCCGAACCGCGACACCTTCGGAATCTCATTAACCGCAACTGGCGGCGCCAATATCTTCCAATTGCATTTTACCCCGATGGTAGTAGATGCAAAAAATGTTTGGTCAGTCACCTATACGGTAGGTGGCGGAGGCTCAGGTAGCCTTGGTTATTTAAATACCAACATGGATCCTAGTCATATGAGTGTGAGCTTCACCGGTAAGGATGCTACTTCTGTCTATTACCATGTGACCACACCCGTTACAATTAGCGGAGTTCCCACTGAAACGACTCTGTCTGGCACCATCCCCATGGCGCCAGGCACTATGATCGACAAATTCAATATGATCTGGAACCTTGTAGATACTGCCAATCCGGGCGACAACTACCTCTTGCTTGACAATCTCGTGATAGTTCCCGAGGCATCAACCTCACTTCTACTCTGCGTGGCTGGCATGAGCTTGGCTTGCCGCCGCAAGCGCGCCTGAAACAACCCCGTTTTTTCAAAAGCCGCTTCGGGATAATTCCTGAAGCGGCTTTTTCGTGTTTGGGGCGGGCCAACCGTCCTATCGCCCTTATGCCTCGCTTGGCTCGGATGCAGCCCGGTAAGGAGCCACCACATTCTTGTGGTGGTAGGGGAAGGGTGCCCCATGATTGAGTGCTGCAACTCGCATCATGGTCGATCCTTCCGCACGACGACAATAAGGTCGTCGCTCCCTACATGCCTTGTCCAAGACAAGTCATTCAGAAAAGTTGGCCGGTAACGGCGGTCCTTGCGATGTGAGAGAGGTGGACGTAACGATTCACCTTGCGTGCCAGACGGAGGACCATTAGCATCGCGGCTTTGCGACGGCACACCCGCCGGCGGCACAGCGCGGGCGCAATTTTATTCGACCAAAAAACAACACGATGAAAATCAAGATCCATTGGCAACCCTGTTGGAAGATGCTCGGCGCAGTGCTTTGCTGCCATTGGACTGCCACCCTTTCCGCTATAGCTCTTGATCAGGGTGCCCCTACCACCCCGCCTGCCACCCCCTCCGAACCGACTCCCACCGCCGTCCCTGTACCGCCCACCGCCGTCCCTGTACCACCCACCGCCGTCCCTGTACCACCCACCGTATCCCCTCCCACGCCCAAAAATTCCGGAGTCGTTCCCAATGTGCTGCCTCAGGTTCTTCCCAACGTGGTCCCCTCCCCCGACATGCCGGACGTGCCAGACACTCCTAATAAGCCCGACTCGTCCGACGAGTCCGACAAGTCCGACTCTTCCGATCCGTCCGACACTTCCGACAAGCCCACCACCCCTGACGAATCCCCTCATCCTTTTGCCGCTTTGGCTGATTCTCCGCTCGCCAGTGCGTTTGGCGATAGCGCGGCCGCCGGATTCACGTTCGCCACCACCCTGAGTGGCACCTACGACTCGAATATTCTGAAGGGCCAAAGGCAGTTAGACACCCAGTCCAAAGGCGACTTTTTCGGCGGCCTCGGCGGTGAACTGAAGTATCTATCAATGCCCGGTGCCTTGACATTTGGCGGCAACTACCGCGGCCGCTATGACGAGTACTTGAGCCACTCGAACTTCAGCGGTTACAGCCAAGGCGGCGGCTTGCTCGCCAATTACAAGCGGGACCGCTTCACGTTGTCGGCCACCGCTGGCATCGACGAAAACCGCGGCAGCCCGCAAAATTTCTCGTCCAACTCGACCTTTGGCGGCACCTCCAGCAGCAGTCTCAACCAGAATTACAATCAAACCAACTTCAACCGCTTAAACCGCAGCGCAAGCCTGCTCGGCAATTACGCGGGCGGCCACTTGAGCCTGTCGGCCAACATCGGCTATGACTCAAACCGGCAAAGCAATAACTATTCCTCAGCCCTAAACACCTCCGTGCTCGAGACCACGTCCCTCAATGCCGGCGCGTCCGCCCGCTATCAGATCAGCTCGAAAACCTCGCTCACCGGCAATTTTACTGAGCGATCGACCACCACGACCTCCGGCAATTACGGCGACACGAGTGCTTACTCTATCGGAACAGCCGCCCTCTGGAGGTATTCCCCACTCACCGAAATCGGCCCCGGCGTCCACTATATGTACGATACCAACACCGCCTCTTCCACCTACGGCGGTTCCAAAATCGGTCGCACCTCCATCGGCCCAACCCTCAACCTCAATTACAAGCTCGACGTCAAAGTGTCCTTGACCTCCCAAGTGGGATTCGACTTTTCCCGCTACGACAACGGCCAATCCGCCGATCCAACGATCTCCGGCTCGCTGGGCCTCAACTATCAAGCCTCCTCGCTCTGGGGCATGAATCTCGCAATGTCCAGAAATGTCCAGGCCGACCCGACCAATGTCGGGGCCTTCTACCAGAATAATTCGCTGCGCCTCGGCTACAATCGCAAACTTCTGCGCAACACCTTGAGCCTCGGCGCCTCCTATCAAGCCAGCAGTTCGATCGTCCCTGCGGGGGGGCGCAATAGCAGACCCAACACCGACATGCTAAGCCTCGACTCCTCACTGAGTATCCCACTCTTCGCCGATAAAGGCAGCGCTAGTGTGTTTGTCCGCTACAACGACCAGAGCGGCGTCAACTCTAGCTATGGCTCCTACGGCCATTCCTGGAACGCCTTCCAATCCGGCTTTACCCTCAGCTACCATTTCTGATTTCCAACCCTGCAGGGTTTCTTGCACCATGCCTGTCGCGCTTGGATTTCGTACTTGCGCAACGCCTAGTGCAGTTTATGCTGACTCCGAGCCGCGTTCCCGGTAGGTGCCAGCGGCCATCTCAACCTTTTTCTCCAAATCTTTTGAAAACTCTCCTCCTTTTTATTGGCTTGCTCCGTGTTCTGCTGTTTTTCGTCGTGCCTACGGCTGCCTTCGCTGCCGGCGACGATGATATGGGTTACGTTTTGCGCCCTAACGATACCATCAGCCTTTCGGTATACGGAGAGCCTGACCTGTCCGTTTTGGTGCGCATCCTCAAGACCGGCGAAAGCTCCTTCCCGCTGCTCGGCCCGGTAAAAGTCACCGGCATGACCGTCGCCGCCGCCGCTGCCCATTTGCGTGAGCTGTATGCCAAGGATTATCTCGTCGATCCCAAACTTAACCTCACCGTCGCCGACTACGCCGCAGAGTTCGTCGCGGTCTTCGGCGCTGTTAGAACCCCCGGCCAAATCCCTATGCCTGTCTCCGGTCACCTCGACCTTGCCACCGCCATGTCCGCCGTCGGCGGCCTCGCCGAAAACGCCGATGCCAATGCCATCCAACTCATCCGCGCAGCCGGCACCACCTCCACCTTCACCATGGAAGCCATTCAAGGCAGCGCCGGGCGCACCCAACTCGTCGCCGGAGACCGCATCATCGTCAATCATAGCGCCTTCGTCGATAAAACCGTCACCATTCTCGGCCAAGTCCACAAACCCGGACCGGTCCCCTTTCCTCTCAAAGGCAAGTTCGACCTGATCAATGCCATTGCCCTCGCCGGCGGCACCACCGACATGGCCAACCCGAAAAAAGTCAGCATCAACCGCAAAGGCACGGTCAAAATCGTCGATTTCAGGGACCTCTCCCAACGCGGCGACCAGCCGTTTCTGATGCAACCCGACGACATCGTCACCGTGCCAGAGCGCATTTTCTAATGCTCCAGCTGCTCCGCTCCTCCCGCCTCTGATTGCTCACTTCCTCTCGCATTTATTCTTTTCCCCATGCCTCCGCTCCACCGCTCAAGCCGCCAGATATCTGATAGTGATGACGCCGCAGACGACGTGATGGAGACCGATGCCGCAAACGGTGCCGGACAAGATAAGATGCGGCGTTTGATACTCAGTATGATCGGCCGCTGGCATTGGATCGTTCTGGGCGGAATCCTCGGGCTTCTCGGTGCCTCATACTACTTGGCCAAAAGCCCCAAACAATACACCGCCACCGCCACCCTCCTCATCAAGCAGCAAACCGCCTCGGTGATGGCCCGCGATCAGGTCGAGGAAATCGATATGCGCAGCGCCGAAGCGATGAACACCGTCGCCGAGCGCATCCGCCGGATGGACTTGCTCGAACGCGTCGCCTCCCGCCAGGACGTGCGCGAATTGCCAGGCCTCATGCCCATCGATGTGGATTGGATGCCGGATTGGTTGCGCAATAAGCTGGGTAAAAAATCCGCCGACGCGGCCCACCAAGCACCTCCGCCCCCCGCCGCCCTCGGCGCTATGGCTTCCCAGTGGCTTAGCGTCTCGATTCGCCGCAACACCCGGTTGCTCGACATTTCCATCACCCACCCGGTACCTGAGGCCGCCAAAGCACTCGCCGACGCGGTAGCCCGTGAGTATCTCGCGGAGATTGCCAACGCGCGTACCGCCGGTCGCAGCAACTCGATCGACTTGTTGGAAAAGGAAAGCAAAGAGGCCCGTAACAACATTCAAGCATCACGTAGTGCTCTCTCGATCTACGCCCGCACCCTTGAGGTCCACAAAACCCTCGATACCAAGGAAAGCGAACTGGCCGCATTGCAACGCCGTTACCTGCCCAAACATCCCAAAATGATTACGGCCAGCGCCGAACTCCAGCAGCTCAAGGAACAATTCATCCGCGAGTTCGAGGATGCGCGGCAGGCGGCCAGCGACAAACCCTATTGGGATGTGGCTGGCAAAGAATTGCCGGAGCGCCAAGCCCACCCCGAGGAATACCTTCACGCCGCCCGCCAACTCCTCCTCGCCCGCATCGGCGTGCTGGAGAGTGAGACCCAAAGCGCTACCAGTGTCTTCAACAGCATGCTCACACGCATCAAGGAAACCAGCGTCAACCAGGAGTCAGAAGAATCCAGCGCCGAAGTCAGCAATCTGGCACGCGTCCCCGGCATGCCCACCGCTCCCGTTCCTAACAAAGTCCTGGCCGGCGGCACCGTCGGCGGCTTCGCTGGCGGTATCCTGCTGGTCCTCCTGCTCCTGCGCCTCGACAACCGCTACCATACCGTCTCGCAAGTGGCCGCTGAGACCCATGTCACTGTCCTCGGCGCTATTGCAGACATCAAAATCAACCATTTGGAGGTCGCCGAGCAGATGTATCGCAAACGCAACCCGGATAGCCACTTGGAATCCCCCAAGGGTTGGGACAAACGCCTGGTGTTCCGGCCCGGAGCATCAACCACCAGCTATGCAGAGATGTACCGCGTGATGCGGGCCTCCATCACCCTTCTGGGCGACGAAATGAAGCGAAAAATCACCCTCTTCACCAGCTCGCTGCCCGGCGAAGGCAAAACCCTCACCTCCACCAATTTCGCTATCGCCGCCGCCGGCCAAGGCCGCAAAACCCTCCTCATCGACATGGACTTGCGCAAACCCTCTGTCCATCGATTCTTCGGCCTCCCACGCGCTATGGAACACGGCGGCCTCACCGAGTGCCTCGCCAATATCACCCCCTTCGAAGAGGTCATTTGCCGCGATACCGGCCAACCCAACCTCCACCTCATCCTCGCCGGTAAAACCGCTCCCAACCCCGGCGAACTCCTCGAAACCGGCCGCCTCCACGAACTTCTCGAACAGGCGTGCAGGGAGTACGACGTCGTCGTGCTCGATACCGCCCCCATCCTGGCCGTGCCCGATACCCGCATCATCGCCCCTTTAGCCGACAATATCTGCCTAGTCGCCCGCGCCGAACATAGTCCCAAGGGCGCCGTGCGCCGCACTCTCCAAATCCTCGCCGAAGACGGCACCACCCTCAGTGGTATCATTTTCAACGGCTTCGTCGAAAGACGCCGACTGATGGGCGAAAACTACTCCTACGGCTATTACAAAACCTCCCGCTACGGCCGCGCCTACCGCTACGGCTACGGCGGCGCTTATGGCGCTTACGGCAGCGACAGCGAAAAAAAATCGCGCCGTAAGTAATCTATCCGACCCTTATGAACATCCTAGTCACCGGCGGCGCCGGCTTCATCGGCTCCAACCTCGTACGCTTGCTCATCGCTCGCGGCCACCGAGTCCTCAACATCGACAAACTCACCTACGCCGGCAACCTCGCATCCCTGCGCGACGTCGAATCTTCACCGCTCTACCGCTTCCAACAGGCCGATATTTGCGACGCTTCCGCCATGCGCGACGCCTTCGCCCAATTCCAGCCCGATGCCGTGATGCACCTGGCCGCAGAATCCCACGTCGACCGCTCAATCGACGGTCCCGGTGCCTTTATCGAAACCAACATCACCGGCACCTACTCGATGCTCCAGGCCGCACGTGAGTACATTTCAACTTTCAACTTTCCGCTTTCGACTTTCCGTTTCCTCCACGTTTCCACCGACGAGGTATACGGCAGTCTCGGAGCCACCGGGAAGTTCTCGGAAACCACCGCCTACAACCCCCACTCGCCCTATTCTGCCAGCAAGGCCGCTTCCGATCACCTCGCCCGCGCTTGGCACGACACCTACGGCCTGCCTGTCCTAGTCACTAATTGTTCTAACAATTACGGACCCTCCCAGTTCCCCGAAAAACTCATCCCTGTGGTTCTGCTCAAGGCCTTGCGCGGCGAGCCCATCCCCGTTTATGGCAAAGGCGAAAATATCCGTGATTGGCTCTACGTCGAGGATCACGCCGCAGCCCTCCTCACTGTCCTCGAACGCGGCCGCCCAGGTGAAACCTATAACATCGGCGGCAACAACGAACTGCGCAACATCGACCTCGTCCGCCTCCTCTGCCATACCCTCGACGAGGAACTGCAGAAGCGCGGAGCCAGCAGACACTGCGGAACTCCCTCTTCCCCGACCTCCGACCTCCAACCTCTGACCTCCGACCCCCGCCCTCCTTCCTCTGAATCCCTCATTACCTTCGTCTCCGATCGCCCCGGCCACGACCTGCGCTATGCCATCGATGCCTCCAAAATCCGCGACGAACTCGGCTGGCAACCCTCCCAAGATCATCAGTCTGGATTCCGCAAAACCGTCGCTTGGTACCTCGATAACCAACCTTGGTGGCTGGCAATCCTCAACGGATCCTATCAGCTCGAAAGAATGGGAAAGAACAGCTGAACCGACAACCGAACCGACAACTGACGACTCCTCTGCCTACTCTTGCGTCTTGCGCCGCCATCGTCTGCACCTTGGGAGCGGTGGAATCTCTGGCTTATGGCTGGATGCACCCCGCACCCGCCGGCATCAACCAACCGGTGCTCTGCTACCGGCCACAGATGAGAGATCGAGGGTCGAAGATTGCAGATGACACAGCGGCGGCCTCTCTTGATCCTCCCCGATCCTCGATCCACGATCCACTATCTTCTTCCACCGCCTCCCGAAACCCGTCACCCGATCCACCATCTTCTCCCACCGACACACGCCCACCGCCCACCGACCACTCTTCCTCTTCCATTCAAAATCCAAAATCCAAAATTCAATATCCAGCGTCCGGCACAGACTGCCGCTACACTCCCCTCCCTGAAATCGTCGCAAGATCCCTGCCTTCCCTCCACTGCTCCACCGGCACCGCCGCCCGCGTCGATCGTGACGACGGCGCTACCATCCACCTCGCCTTCTTCGCGTGGGAACTCGCCGATTCCACCAGTGTTCTCGAGGCCTACAAACATCTCCCCGAACAGTGCATGGGGGCCATCGGCCTTACCCTCACCTCTCGCCAGCCACCGCGCTTTTTTCAAGTCGGCTCCGAACAACTTGCTTTCGACCACACCGTCTTCCGCGATCCAGCCGGCGTAATTCTTCACGCCTTCAAGGAAACTTGGGTCTCCGGCGCTTCTAAATTGCTAGGCAGGGGCCTGCGCGGCGGTGCCGAACAAGCACGACGCCTGCGATGGACTGCCGCCATCAAACGCTTCCGCCCTGCCCATGCCCGCGTCGCACAAGGTGCCGTGCGCGGCATCCCCAATCCAGACCTCGCCTGGCTAGCCTTTCAAGACGCCATGCTCGTTAACTTGCTCTTCGACTCACTCTAAGTCCATTTGTTCATTTTTCCTTGAACTTTCTGCTGGCCATGCTACTCTCCCGCCGCCAGCCCGTCCCATCCTCCGATGGTTTCATCATTCTGGGATCCCGTCCTCAAATCCACTGGTTTTCTCCACGCTCTGGAGACTCGACCAATGGCGGTAGCTGGATTCCACCTCACCAACTACGATCATTCCTCCTCACAGGCTTCCGTGATCCTCCGCCGTGAGGAAAGCTTAAAGGGGCCTGCACCGCTCAATTGATTCTAGCCATCCACGCCCAATTCGCTCATTCCTTGCTCAAATTGCTGTATCGTCACTTTGGCGCGTCGCTCTGCCCGCCTACGCTCTCTGCCTATTAAATAAGCACCTGCGCTCCCCCATTCCATCTAACAAATAACCTCCACCTGTCTCGTTTCAGCCTCCTCTTCTTCCTCTTCGTTTAGCATTGCAGCTTTCACCCCACAAACGTCGAAACCCATTGCTTCCCGCCCTGTCAACTGCCGTATTCAACCCGTGATCGCTCAAGCCGAAATCCGCCAATCCGCCAATTGCCTCTGCCCGAAAAGCTTGCACTTCTGGAAGCCGTCTGGGCCGAACTAGCCTCGGATCCGAATACGGTCGAAATACCACAATGGCACAAGGATATCCTAGACGGACGCCAGCGATCACTTGATCAGGGTTCTTCGCAGTTGCTCGATTGGGAACTGGCCAAAGAGCAAATCAACCGAATGGTTCGATGAAACTCCTAGTCCTTGACGCGGCTCGGGACGATTTGATAGCAGGCTTCGCTTTCGCCATTTATTACACCGTTGAAAATAATGCCGTCATCATTCGCGCGATTTTGGATTGCAGACGCAATCCCTCATGGATCCGATCCAGACTGAGGAACGACTGACCACTCTTCCTCTTCTCCCCCGTTCAACGTTGAACGCTCAGTGAGCGCTAGC
Source organism: Verrucomicrobiota bacterium (assembly GCA_037133195.1). Classification (GTDB taxonomy): domain Bacteria; phylum Verrucomicrobiota; class Verrucomicrobiia; order Verrucomicrobiales; family Akkermansiaceae; genus Luteolibacter. The sequence goes on from JBAXOP010000017.1 coordinate 25,907, forward strand.
GAGCCCGGAAAAATCCGGCGCATCCCTTACTCGCATAGCCGAAGGCAATTTTGGATTTTAGATTTTGGTTGAATATAGCAAAGTATGCTCGATCTGAAGTTCGAACCGGAAGCTAGGAGATAGGGAGCGGCGACAAAGCCGTGGCCACGGGATTCATGTTCAATGCAATTCACGAACATTCCGTCATCAAGGTGGATTTCATCTGCCGCAAGAACGAAACTTTCCGACTCGCCGAATTCAACCGCCGCCGCAGAATCCTCATTGAAGATTTTGAAGCTTGGATCGTTTCTAGAGAAGACCTCATTCTGGCTAAACTCCTGTGGGCCAAGGACAGCCGCTCGGAAAGTCAACTCAATGACATCCGAAACATCCTCGCTGGCGATTGTGATCTCTCCTACTTGCAGCATTGGGCCACAGACCTACAAGTGATAGCAGATCTCAACTCCCTCCTCCCATGAACGACACCCCAAGTTCCGTCGATCAACAATTCCGCACCATGCTCTTGGCAAAATCCGGTGCCGAGCGCATGCGCATGGGTTCGGGCATGTTTGATTCTGCACGTCGCCTAATGCTCGCATCCTTGCCAAAAAACCTGCCGCCCGAGACCATCCGACAACTCCTCCTCGCCAGAACTTATCCCGAACTCGCCAACCCTCGAATCGTGAATTGAACTGCGCTCACCAAAAAAAGTCATTCTCCCTGCCAGCGCAGCGACCTGCTTTCCCCCGCCGTTCGGCGTTCAATGTTCGATGTTCGCATTTCATCTTCTCCCCCTCAATAACTTCTAACGCATAACATCTTCATCTTCGTTTAGCATTTCATACTTCGGATTTAGTGCTTTCTCTTCCTCTTCCTTCAGCTTCCAGCGTTTCAGAGTTTCAGCTTTTCTTCCTCCCCTCCTCCGCCGTCCCGGAAATGTTGAAATGCAAGGACTGGCCCCAATCCACTTCAAACCATGAATCCACAAGAGTCACTGATTCGCTCCATTCATGCTCTTTCAGGCGATCTGCGCGCCCACGGCGTCAAAGATCTCTGGCTTTTCGGCTCCGCGGCACGTGGCGAGCCCAATGCCCACGACCTGGATTTCCTCGTCGAATTCGTCACCCCGCCAACCCTGACCGGTTTCATGAACCTCAAGTTCTTCCTCGAAGAACGCCTCCAGATTCACATCGATCTTCACAGCCGCGCGGCTTGCCCTGAGCGCTTCTTCAAACGCATCCAACCCGATCTTCTGCATGTCGCGTGATCCAGCTCTACGCCTTGAGGACATCATCGAGGCCGCCACCGCCGTCAATCGCTATATTCAGGGCTTCGACTTTGATTCCTTTGTCGCTGACCGCCGAACGGTTGATGCCGTGACACGTAATCTGGAGATCATTGGCGAAGCCGTAAAACACCTCCCCTCCGAACTCACCGATCCATTGCCACAAATTCCTTGGCGGGCCATCGCCGGCTTTCGAGATATCCTCGCCCACAGTTACTTCCGAACTGAGGATTCCATCATCTGGGATGCCGCTACCATCCACAATCCGGCACTTATCAATGCCGCTCATGCTCTTCTCAAACACTTGTGGTTGTTGTCTGTGCTCCGTTGCCGCTCGCGCTTGCGCCCCGTGCTTCAGCTCTCTTCCACAGACAACCGACCACTCTTCCTATTCTCCCCCGTTCGATGTTCGATGTTCGCATTTCTTCTTCCACTCCTCCACAAATTCCATCCTTGATTTTCATTTCTTAACGACGTATTCTCCAGCATGTCCAAGGCTCTACAACTCCAAGCTAAAGCGGCCACTCTTCCCGAACCAATCGCTGCGGAAGTTCTCGACTTTCTTGAGTTCGTGGCGGCTAAACGTGCTCAGGAACGGATTCTACGCACATCTGCGATCAACCGCTTCAAGGGTGCCTTCAAAGGGCGCTTGAGCAGTTCTACGGAATTTGCTGCATCTAAAGCCGATGAAATCAACATTGAAGGATGAACCAACTCTGGTTCTTGACGCTTGCGCCCTGATCGCGTTTTTCAATGGCGAGCCAGGCGCGGATGTTGTCGCAGAGGCACTTCGTGTCGTTCCGGTCGTGGAGATGGCAGCAATCAATCTCCTTGAAATCGCGTACGATGCTGTCCGCAGGTCAGGGCAGCCTCACTCCGCACGCGATGTCCTTGAAACCGTCAGCAAACTTCCCATTTCGATTCGCCGCGACATCGACGATGATATTCTCGAGATGGCGGCTCGTTTCAAAGCCCGCTTCCGCATTTCCCTCGCCGACTCTGTCGCGCTAGCGCTTGCTGCAGTTTGTGACGCGCCCCTGGTTACATGCGATCATCACGAATTCGACGCCATTGACTCCACTGGAATCACCCGTTTCCTCTGGATCCGTTGAGACATATCCATGCTCCATCGAGGCCGGCGCTCCGCGCAATTTTGAATGTTAAATCTTGAACGCGCAGTGAGCGCTAGCGAGCCCGGAAAAATCCGGCGAATCCCTTACTGGCATAGCCGAAGGCAATTTTGAATGAAAGACGAACCCGTCCCAGCCCTTACATTGCGCGAAGCTCTCTCTCCATCCAAAATTAAAAATCTCTCCCCTCTTCCCATTCAAAATCCGAAATCCAAAATTTAAAATCCAAAATCCCTTCTCCTTCCCATCATGAAAGGCCTTATCCTCGCCGGCGGCCAGTTAAAGAAATGTTGGATTTTAGATGTTAAATTTTGAATGGCAGACAAAGAATGTTGCAGCTAAATGAGCAACGCCATCTTCAATCCAAAATCCAAAATTTAAAATCCAAAATCCCTTCTCCTTCCCATCATGAAAGGCCTCATCCTAGCCGGCGGTTCCGGCACGCGTCTCTATCCGTGCACCATGGCCATCAGCAAGCAATTGCTGCCGGTCTATGACAAGCCGATTTAATTGAAATCACCTGCGTCAACCGCGCCTACCTCGAGCGCGGCGACCTCCACGTCGAGCTCCTCGGCCGCGGTCACACCTGGCTCGACACCGGCACTCACGAATCGCTCCTCGAAGCCTCCCAGTTCGTCCGCACCATCGAGCACCACCAAGGCTTTAAAGTCGCCTGCCTCGAGGAAATCGGCTTCCGCAATGGCTGGATGGATGCCGCGCAGCTCCAGTCCGCCATCGCCGCTCTGGGGAAAACGCCCTACGCCGAGTATCTCAGAACCCTGGCATAATTTTCTTTGTTACCATTTCAGCTTTCAGCGTTTCAGCTTTTCTTCCTTTCCCCTACGCGGATTACCTGCGGACGCTAGGGTGTGAGGAGTCGGGAGTCGGGAGTCGGGAGTCGGGAGTCGGGAGTCGCAGAGAACAGATCCTGCGGGCACATCTTCTGCTCCCCAGTCCCCTGTCCACCTCACCTGCCACAGCGCCCCCAGCTTCCCGACTCGAACAAGCGCATGGAAATGTGATATTTTGAATTCAATTCCAAAATGGTACTTGCAAACATGCGACTGTGACATATGATTTTCATCGAGTCACACGAATTCACCAAAGCGATCTCACAATTGTCAGACGTCGACTATGCAAAATCCACTAAATCAAGTCTCACGAAGGCTGAACAATACGCCCTCCGGCAAATCGCAGGGCAGATTCGCCACGCGGGAGGCGCTTGATGCCATGGTCTTCAACTCCAGCGCATTGTTGAATGCTGCCGCTGGCCTGGCCGCAGATCTGGAAAAGGGGAAGAAGCTAACCCGGCGTCAAATCACCGTCGGCGAACCAGATCCGTTCGATCCAGAAATTGCGGCGATTCGCAAAAAACTTGACATGAGCCAATCGGTCTTCGCAGCAGTGCTTGGTGTCACTCCTGCCAGCGTAATGAGCTGGGAATACGGCCGCCGCACTCCATCCGGCCCTGTGCGCCGCCTGCTTCACATCGCGTCTCGCCAACCCCAGATCTTGCTCGAATTTGCCTGAGCCCTGTCGTATGGCAGAAAGCCAGAGGTCTGAGGCTATTATTAATTTTAAATAATAGACAAATCAGCCCGCCCCTGCACCACGCAAAGCTCACTCTCCAATCCAAAATTTAAAATTGCCTCCGGCTATGCCAGTTAGGGCTGCGTCGGATTTCTCCAAGCTCGCTAACGCTCGCTCCGCGTTCAAAATTCATAATCTCTTTCCTCTCCCCCCGCCCTCCGGGCAATGTTGAATGTTGGATTATGGATTTTGAATGAAAGACAAAGCAACCCGCCTCTGCACCGCGCAAAGCTCTCTGCCAATCCATAATTGCCTCCGGCTATGCCAGTTGGTGCTGCGCCCGTTTTCTCCAAGCTCGCTAACGCTCACTCCGCGTTCAAAATCCAAAATTTCTCCCCATCCCTCCTCCTCTCCCGTTTCAGCTTTCAACTTTCAACTTTCCGCTTTTCTTCCGCCTCCTCTCCCCACAATCTCCGCAGTCCCGGAAATGTTGAAATGCGAGGACTGGCCCCAGTCAGGAGTCAGGAGTCACATCGGAAGAATGAACGCGAACGTCGAACATCGAACATTCAACATCGAACGCCGAACAGCAGAGGTGAAAGAAACAGACTGAAGGCGTTTCTTGCTCTCTTGGATTTTCTTCGGTTCAACGTTGGAAGTTCGATGTTCAATGTTCGCATTTTTCTTCAGTTCGGTGAGGCCTTGGATGTTCGGCGTTGGATGTTCGATGTTCGCATTTCATCTTCTCCCCCAATAACTTCTAACGCATAGCAAATAACCTCCGCCTCTCCCGTTTCAGGTTTCAACTTTCAGCTTTTCTTCCGCCTCTTCTTTTAGAATTTCATACTTCGGATTTAGTGCTTTCCTCTCTTCCTCTTCGTTTAGCATTTCATGCTTCGGATTTAGTGCTTTCCTCTCTTCCTCTTCGTTTAGAACGCGGAGTGAGCGCTAGCAAACTCGGAAAGATCTGGCGAAGCCCTGAATCGCATAGCCAAAGGCAATTTCGTGCTTCGGATTTAGTGCTTTCCTCTCTTGCGTCTTGCGTCTTCCAGTCTTGCGTTTCCTCCCCCATTTCAGTTTTCAGCATTTTATCTTTACCCCATGAAAGGCATCATCCTCGCCGGCGGTTCCGGCACACGCCTCTATCCCTGCACCATGGCCGTTAGCAAGCAGTTGCTCCCGGTCTACGACAAGCCGATGATCTATTATCCGCTGTCCGTCCTAATGCTGGCCGGAATCCGTGAAGTCCTCATCATCTCCACGCCGCACGATCTGCCGCAGTTCCGCCGCCTGCTGGGGGATGGGTCGCAGCTTGGCATGCGAATCGAATATGCCGAACAACCTCGCCCCGAAGGCCTGGCCCAAGCCTTCATCATCGGCCGCGATTTCCTGGCGGGCTCACCCGCCTGCCTAATACTTGGTGACAATCTGTTTTATGGACAGGGATTCACCCAAGTTCTGCAGCGTCACGCGCAACTGGACCAGGGTGCCTCCATCTTCGCCTACTATGTGCGGGACCCAGAGCGCTTCGGGGTGATCGAGTTTGACGAATCCACAGGCAAGGCCCTGTCACTGGAGGAAAAACCGCAACTCCCCCGTAGCACCTATGCCGTGCCTGGTCTCTACTTCTACGACACCAAGGTGTGTGACTTAGCGGCGGACCTGAAACCTGGTGTGCGCGGCGAACTCGAAATCACCGACCTGAACAAACTCTACCTCGACCTCGGCGAACTTCGGGTGGAAAAGTTAGGCCGTGGTTTCACGTGGCTCGACACCGGCACCCATCGCAGTCTGATCGAGGCGGCAAACTATATCGAGGCCATCGAGGAACGCCAAGGGCTCAAGATCGCCTGCCTCGAGGAAATCGCCTGGGATAACGGTTGGATCGACCGTGCCCGAATCGAATATGCCACCGCCACCATGGGGCACAGCAACTATGCCGAGTATCTGCGATTTCTCCTCCAATCACGACCTCCAACCTCCAACCTCCAACCTCCAACCTCCAACCTCCAACCTCCAACCTCC
>JBAXOP010000018.1:0-31355 GCA_037133195.1 Verrucomicrobiota bacterium
TAAATCCTAAATCCTAAATCCTAAATCCTAAATCCTAAATCCTAAATCCTAAATCCTAAATCTTAAATCTTAAATCTTAAATTCCAAACGCAGATGAAGACCTGAGGTACACACCTCTACTCTTCGTTTATAATTTAATGCTTTTTTCTTCCTGATATTCTCGTTCATGGACAGCAACAAAATCAAACTCATCATTTTAGGTATCGTCGCGACGTTGGTTGCGCTTTACTTGGGCATCACTGCTGCCACCGCGCAGTTCGAGGCCATCGCATGGGTGATGGCTGGCTTGGTGACCATCATTTGCATCGCACTCGGGAAGAGAGTTTGGTTGTTGCTCCCATTGATGAGTGCGCTGGGCATCACCATACAGATACCAGGTCAACCCAGCAGCGGTCTTCTTGCGCAGGTACTGGTTCTGGTTTTTTGCCTTCCGATTTTTTTATTGCGGAGACTTCCCTGGCAATTTGCAATGAGAGAGATGGAGGCGTGGATCCTGATTCTCACGTTGTTCGTTGTGCAGGTCTATGTGCGCCATCCAGTCGGTGTCAACCTCTTCGGGGGGGCCTCCGTGGGCGGAAAACCCTATGCCGTCTACGCTATCTGCTTGGTCAGCGGGCTCTTACTTGGAGGCTTGAAGGCTTCAGAGAACGATCTGAAATGGATTTTGCGCCTGTCGATTTTTGGGGGACTCCTGAATCTGGTGATTTCGATGTTGGGAGTGTTGGTTCCAACCGTTGGCTATTACACGGATGCAAACAAAAGCGCCGAAGCAGGACATGAAGATTACGGCACAGTGGTCGACGTCGGAGCTGCCACACGCATCGGTTTTTTGGGTGGTTTCAGCCACAATCTGGCGCTTTGGATTTCATCCTATGTCTCGCCTCTGCGTGCTTGCCTCAATCCGCTACTCGGGACACTCATTCTCTTTTCTGTTTTTGCGGCTCTGATGAGCGGATTCAGAAACAGCGTTATTGACGTAGGATTGGTCCTGTTGCTCGGAATTATATATCGCAGCGGATTCTCCGGTTCCCTCGTCTCAATCGGCGGCGGCATCTGCGGAGTGGGCCTACTCGCTGTCGTTAATGTAATTCATCCGCTTCCGCCAAATATTCAGCGCTCGCTGACCTTTCTCCCCGGCACTTGGGAGGAGCGCTACCGCAAGGATGCGGAGGGCTCCACCGAGTGGCGGGTCGAGATCTGGAAAGAGGTGCTCCTGACCGATCGTTGGATTGACAACAAGTGGCTGGGCGACGGTCTCGGTTTTAAGGCCTCGGAACTTGCCCAGCAAATGAACTATCGCAAAGGAAGTCGCATGGGCACGAGCGGCTTTGAAGCGCACCGTGAGGCGATTCTCTCGAATGGAGATTACCACAGTGGACCAGTGCAAACCATCCGCACCATCGGCTATGTGGGGCTGCTTTTCTTACTGATCGCTCAGGTGCGACTCGCCGTTCACGCCCACCGCCAAATGCACCGCTGCAGAAATTCAGAGTGGTATCCCCTGGCCTTGTTTATCGGCATTCCGCTGATTGTTAGTCCGATATTCTTTGTCCTCGTCTTCGGATCGTTTACCACTGCCTTCACAGGTCTTTTCATGGGCTATGGCATGGTCAGTATGCTGGAAAAAAATCTGCCACTACCTGCGTATGTCAAACGCAGTCGGCAGCCCTTCGAGCTGCAGAAGGTTAACCGCGCACGCCTTTAGAAATAGCGGAGGTCGGAAGCCGGAGGACGAAGTTTCGGCAGAAGATAAAGAGGCAGGCAATCCTCTTCTCTTTCCGATACTCCGGTGTCCGAAACTCCGGCCTATCCCCTATGTCCCGCTCCCAGCGCTTTGTCACCGGCCTGCTGTCCAGCTATGCCTCCATTGGGGTCAACATCCTCTATACCATCGCCTCGGTCCCTCTGGCCTTGCATTACTTGAACAAGGAAGAGTTCGGGCTGTGGGCTCTAGTCACCCAGCTCGCGGGCTATCTGATGTTGCTCGAGTTTGGGATGCGAGGCTCGGTCGCACGCCTGCTGTCCGATCACAAGGATCGCATGGAAGACGGTGTGTATGGCAATATTCTGCGCACAGGTGCACGGGTGTTCGCCATCCAAGGGTTCGTGGTCACCCTGCTGGGTCTGGCGGTGGCTTGGTTCGCTCCTGATTTGCTTGGCCTGCCGGTACGTCTGCAGCACTCCTTTGCCATTCTGATGGTGGCCCAAGCCATCATCGGAGGCTTGGGACTTGCCCTCGGTGCTCTGGGGTCGCCGTTATGGTGCCACCAACGCCTCGACATCAGCAACCTCGCCAGCAGCATCAGCTTGGTTGTAGCTTTCGCTGCGCTGTGGCTCGGATTCCATTGGGGCTGGCAGATCTACAGCCTCACCCTGTCCACGATCATCGGATTTCTCGTTGGGTCGGCCATCACGTATTTTGCGTGCCTCCGTTTGGGCTTATACCCGACCCGTGCGAACCGGGGACATTTTGATGGACCACTCTTCCGCGAACTGTTCCACTTTGGCAGTGGCCTGTTCCTAATGAACCTCGGTGCCCAGCTTGCCTCAGCTAGCCAAGTCATCGTGGTCAGCCGCTTGTTGGGCGTGGAAGCCGCCACCGTCTGGTCGGTTGCCACCAAGCTTTTCAACATGGCTCAACAGTTCGTCTCGCGGGTCTTGGATTCTTCCGCTGGCGGGCTGGCTGAAATGGTCGTGCGCGAGGAATTTGCTCAGTTGCAAAAACGCTTCCATGATCTGGTCGCAATTTCCGCCCTGATGGCCGTGGCCGCTAGCGCTGCCATTGCGCTCACCAACGGCGCATTCATCGAACTGTGGACCTCAGGGCGGGTGACATGGGCACCCTGGAACAATATGCTGCTTGCCTGTGTGCTGTTCAGTATGGCGGTGACGCGATGCCATACCGGCTTGGTTGGCATCTCCAAGCTGATCCGCGGTATGAAATATGCCTATCTTATCGAAGGGTTGGCCTTTGTGGCCCTTGCTTTGTTGCTGGTGCCGCGAACCGGTCTCACTGGCTTGCTCATTGCCGCGCTGATCTGCAATGTCGCAATCACGGGGAACTATGGCATCAACCGCAGCGCCCATTACTTTGATATTTCCCGGCTTCAAGTGATCGGTTGGATTGCCCGTCCCACAGTGATTCTCGTGGCGACAGGCGGACTTTTCTCGCTGTTCCAGTTTTCTCGATTGGCTGAACTGCAGGCACTTCCCCGCTTCGTGATCGGAATAATTGCCTATTGTGGCATGGTCATCCCGGCTATTTGGTTTTTTGGGATGAAACCAAGCCTGCGTTTGGAGATTAAATCCTTAATCTCCAAAATCCAAAATAAGGCAAAGTCTACGCTGCGAATCGCTTGAGGACCCTGCATTTTGTTATTATCAACTCCATATCAATATCCAATGCTCGCTAAACTGCTCCAATTCTGTGGACGCCTCGTCCAAATCACTTCGCGCAACCCGCGCGACCTGCAACATGTCCTTGGTATTGCCAACTGGGCCGCCGGCGAAATCATCGATTCGGTGGCCGATACCCGCCAGATCCCGACCATCGACGTGCTTGATATCTGCCCCGGCACCCAGCGGTGGGTTCTGCAATCGTTTCCCAGTGTGGGGGCATCGGTGTCACCGATGGAATGTGCTGCGCTCGCAGCCTTGTCGCGCATGGTCGGGGCTAAACGAGTGTTCGAGTTTGGGACCTACAAAGGCGTTTCTACCACTCAACTCGCGCTCAATGTGGCTGCTGGCGGAATGGTCTTTACTCTCGACCTGCCCGAGGATCATCCGGCATACAGCCTACCGATTCCAAAACCCGAGGAACGGCAGATAGCCGCCGAGGGAGGCAAAGGCATTCTCATCCCCCGCGACTTGCTCGACCGGGTCACCTTCCTCAGTTCCGACTCTGCCACGTTTGACGAGAGTGCCTACCACGGAACCATCGATCTGGCATTCGTCGATGGCGCGCACAGCTACGAATATGTCAAAAGCGACAGCGAAAAGGCGTGGAAGATGCTCCGGCCCGGTGGCATTATTGCATGGCATGATTGTGTTTCGAGCCATCGCGATGTGGTGAAATATATCAAGGAAAGTGGTTTCAGCGCCAAGCTCGTCGCCGGTACGGCCCTTGCGTTTGCTGTCAAAAATTGACCCTTCCATTTCTGTTCGGTTAGCTGCCGGCAAGTACTAACCCATAGTATATATGAGCGAATACTCTATGCGATATTCCTACAATAGCTTGGTGTTCCAGTCCCTACGCCCGAGCATGCAGGCGACTTTTTTCGTGGCATAGGTGCCGAACCTTCATCAGAGAGCGATTTCCCCTGCTCGCAATCCCGGTTTGGTCCGAATGGGTCCCAGTTGGCAGAACCCATGATTGTGTGAAGGGTCGGTAGAGGTTCGTTTGCTGGATACCCTTGGTGCTTTTTTCGCCCTTTCTTCACCCTTGGAACGACATTGAAATGAGAATTTTGATCACCACTCCGACGTTTCCGCCGAACAAGGACGGGGTGTCTGAAGCGGCCACCATCATGGTGGCAGGGTTCCTGGAAAAAGGCTGGCAGGTGGATGTGGCGACGGCACCGTTCGACCCACCCCGCAGCCAGTTGGAATGGCGAGGTGCCAGGATTCACGAGTTCACGATCACGGGGGAGGGTCTCCCGAAAAATTGTTACCACGGGGAAGTTGGGAAATATCGAAATTTCCTCGAGCATGGGGTTTGGGATGTGGTGGTGTTTCACGGCCACTCCTGGATCCTTTACCTAGCTCTGAGCCGGTTAAGCAAGATTCCAGGGAAAAAGATCCTGGTGAGTCACGGGTTCTATGCATTGCAATGGGTGCGTGTTCCAACATTTCCATGGGGATTGTTTGTCTGGAGTTGCTCAGTCTATCGCGCGATCGAAATGTTCTTCTGGATTCGGAGGTTGGATCGGACCGTGTATCTCAGCGAACGAAGGGATTTTGGCGCGTTTCTGGATCACTGGACCGCGAATGCATTGGGCCACCCCGGTCGACGGGTGATCCCTAACGGAGTGGATCTGGGCGTTGGAGGAATTGACGGCAGTGGATTGCGCCGGGATTTGGGCATAACCAGCGATCAAGTGATGTTTCTATACGTAGCGAACTACAGCAGGCGCAAAGACCAAGGTTATGCTGCGCGGGCGTTCCGCGCGGCGAAACTCGCCAACGCCGTAATGGTTTTCATTGGCAGTGAATTCAATGGTGATTCCGCCCGCTTTCAGGCGGAGGATGAGGCTCTCCCTGAGTCGCAAAAGACCGGGCGTGTTATCTGGCTGGAAAGAGTTGATCGGAATGCGACCTTGAATGCATTCGCCGCTTGCGATGTTTTTGTGCTTTCCGCCGACCATGAAGCCCTGCCCATCGCCTTGCTGGAAGCCATGCGGGAGTCCAAGCCATGGATTTCGCGCGATGTCGGGTGCATTTCGGAGTTGCCGGGAGGCGTTTGCGTTCACACGGAATGCGAAATGACCCTTCAGATGGTTCATTTCTCGGACACTCCGGAGTTGCGAGCCTCCCTCGGCTTGCAGGGAAGGGAGTCGGTTGAGAAGATTTACAACTCCAAACATTATGTGGATTCCTATTGCGATTTGATTGTAGAAATCGCCGGGGGATCCAATCAGTGAATGGTAGATGGATTGAAGCCGCATTAGTTAACTTATCGATAAACATCAAATGAGTAAATTCACCCATTATAGGGCCGCGTTCACATCGGCATTCTACGTCAATCAGAAGGCTATCAAGAATAAGCTCGGTATCCCGGGGCGACCGCGCAGCCGGGTGACACACGCTGGCATCGAGCATGCGATCAAACGGTACACTCGTGTCTGCCGGACGCTGTTGGAGCATATTCCAAATCCCAAGGACCTTGAGGGTGCGGTCGCCAGTGAGATTGGTTGCGGTGACTGCTATGCATCGGCGGACATGATGCTTGGGTTAGGGGCCAAGCATGTGCATCTGGTGGAATTTCAGGCATTGGAATTGATCGAGGATGATCGCCAGGTGCTGGAGTCTATAGCTGCGAATGACGATCTTCCTAATCAGGGGGAATTGTTTGAACCCGGCGAGCCATTGCAGCTCAACCCGCACAAGGTGAGCTACCATCGTGGATTGCTGGAAAATATCCGGCTGCCAGAAAAGGTGGATTTCCTCTATTCGTTTGACGTCCTTGAGCATGTCGAGGATCTGGATGGTTTCTTTGCCTATTGCGGCGAGGTCGTGCGGCCCGGCGGGACGATGGTCCATAAGTTCGATCTGACTGGCCACGGGTTGTTTGAGGATCCCATGCCCCCTCTCGACTTTTTGACGTATCCGCGTTGGTTATTCAACATCATTTTCCCGAAGTATATGAGGGCGGTCGGTCACTTTGCGGATGAGTTTCTAGCATCCATGGAGAAACACGGCTTCACTGACCTGCAAGTTATTCCCATTCGCGTTGCTGAGCCGGATTATTTGGATGAAATCTGGCCGCACTTGATGAGCCGGGCGCGGCTCAGGGACAAGGAGGTCGTGAAACTGCTGGATCTGGTGGTCGTGGCCACCCGCAAGGTCTGATCCGTCCGCAGCTTAACTCAAGATGAGAATTGTCCAGATCACGACTGACAACCGCAACCAGTATGGACAGCATACACTGGCAGAGCCCTATTTCGGCACGGCCCCGGCCGGCCTGTTAGAAGGTTTCGTTGGGATGCCCGGAGTAGAAGTGCACGTGGTGTCGTGCGCGTCGGCGAGGATGGCGGCACCCGCGAAATTGGCGGACAACATCTGGTTCCATCAACCCTATATTCCGAAACTCGGCTGGGGCCGAACGCTTTTTCTTGGCTGTGTCCATGCGGTGCGTGGGTTAATGAAAGAAATCCAGCCCGACATTGTTCATGGCCAGGGCACCGAACGCAATTGCGCGATGTGCGCAGTGCTTTCCGGATACCCCAATGTTCTGACGATTCACGGGAACATGCGCATCCACTCCGCCCGCCCGGAAAACCGCAAGAACAGCTACTATAAAATGGCGGCTCTGCTGGAGTCCTTCGCCCTGCGACGCAGCAACGGGGTGGTCGCCATATCCCGTTATACTGAGGAATTGGTCCAAGGCTTGGTCCCGCGCACATGGCTGCTGCCCAACGCGGCGCACCTCCACTATTTTGACATCGAACCCGAACCGCCGACGGTGCCGCGGATTCTTTTCGTCGGCTCGGTCGATGAGCGCAAGAACCCGCTCGGATTGCTTCAAGCGTGTGAGCCGATGTTGCGGGCGGGTGAATGTACGCTTGCGATAGCCGGCCAAGGGAATGACGAGCTTCCTTATGTTCAGGACGTCTTCCGGCTTGCCGCTGCGCTGCCCGGCGTGGATATACTTGGCTTCATCGGCCGCGATGAACTCGGCGAGCAATTCCGGCGCTCGTCGTTGCTCGTTCTGCCTACCTTTGAAGACAACTGCCCGATGGTGGTGCTGGAAGCTATGGCAGCGGGTGTCCCGGTTGCGGCCTCGCATGTCGGCGGCGTGCCGGACCTCATTACCCATGAAAAGGACGGACTGATGTTTGATCCCAATGATCCTGCGAATGTGAGGGAGAGCCTGGAAAGACTCATAAGAGAGCCCGTAACTCGTGCCCGTCTCGCTACCGCAGGGCGAATCACCGCCCGCGAACGTTTTCATCCCCAGGTTATTGCAGCGGCCCATTTGGATATTTACCGCGAGGTTCTGGGCAGGTAGGGCGGATCGATCCCGTGTTTCGCTGACACAGTATAACCCAGACTGCTTATCTTGAAAATCCATCTGGTCACTTATGCGACACCGCGCTTCCGCCACCGTCAAATTCTCCTCGGAGTCTCGGCGCGGCTGAACCATGTGGTTGACACCGTGACAGCGTGGACGCCCCCCCAAATAATCAAGGCGGGTTTCGAGGATCAATGCAAAGGCATCAAGCTGACCGAACGTGGCTCGGGCTTTTGGGCCTGGAAACCCTTTGTCATTCAGAAAATGCTCGCCGAAGTGCCCGACGGGGATCTGGTCTTCTATTGTGACGTTGGCAGGAGATTCCCATACAAATTGCTAGATCGCTCACTCGAGCCATTTCTAAGATGGATGGACCAAAACTCGCAAGACTTCTTACCCGGCTTGAAGATTAGTTGGCGTGGACCACTGACGGTGTGGACCAAACGGGATGCCTTTGTGATCGCCGGTATGGACACTCCGGATGTGCATGCAGCTTTTACAGTTCAAGGCAGTTTCTCCCTATGGCGCGCCTGTGCCGCCAGTCGCAACTTTGTGGGCCAGTGGCTGGATTTATGCTCCGACCGGCGTATGATCAGTGATGATCCGAGTGTTTGCGGGCGACCGGAGTACCCCGACTTCTTTGAGCACCGGCACGACCAAGCATTACTGACACTGTGTTGTTTGAAATATGACGCACGTTCCTTGGAAATGGGTGACCAAAATCTCCCCATCGACACTCGCGATCCCACACAGGTGCTGGATTTCTTGTTCCACCTTGAATCCTTCAAAACTACCTTTTCCGCTCGCGGTTTCAGGGCTTTCACCAGGATTTTAGAATATGGCGAAGGGTGGCTGCGGAAATATTTGAGGTTTGGGCAGACCATGACAAACCACACTTTTGCCAGAGATTAATCAGTCCCGAGAATCCAACCGTATGAAAAAAGTTGTCTCGTTCAGTCTCTGGGGAACCTCCGAAGTCTATCTCCACGGTGCCGTCGATGCTATTGCTCAGGTGAACCGGCTTTATCCAGGCTGGGAACCGCGGTTTTACCTAGGGGCGGATGTTCCAAAAGAGACCCGCCAGGAGTTGATTGATAACGGCGCGTCTATCTTTGATGGCCCAGCTTGGGGGCCATGGGCGGGTATGTTCTGGCGCTTTCTCGCCGCTAGCGACCCGGACGTCGAGGTCATGATCAGTCGCGATGTGGATACACAAATTCTCCCCCGGGAGGTAGAGGCGGTGAATGAATGGCTCGCTTCCGGTAAGACGCTTCACATCATGCGCGATCACCCTAGGCATGAAATGCCAGTTATGGGAGGTATGTGGGGTTGCCGCACTATTCGACTCCGGGACATGGAAACGAGGATTCTCAGGTGGAATAAATTCAACAAGTATGGTTGCGATCAGGCGTTTCTTGGTCGCGTCGTGTACCCTCAATTCCGCGACGATAGTTGGATTCACAGTGAATGCGTGTATTTTTCTAAGGAAGTAATTCGCCCTTTTCCCTCGGCACGCCAGGGCGAGGGCTACGTCGGTGCTGCCATTAGGGAACACGATCTGGTGACTAAATATAATCGATACATGAACAAGTGGATAGAATCAGGCAAGCCGATGTATCTCCGCCCCCATCCGTGGAGTTTTCCGGGCAGACTAAGACTTTTGAAACTCATCATCATGCGTCAATTAACGTGATGCACGTGGGGTGTATCATCGCCTCCAACCTAACGATTGGCAATATCTGGTTTGCATGCAGCAACTCCCCACCTCATCTGGTCAGGCTCGCCTTGGTGCTGTGGACAGCCTACGCGGGCTGGCAGCCTTTGCGGTGTTGCTCGGTCATGCGCTCGCTACTTGCGATTGGCGTAGTGACTTCACTCACTGGCCATTGGCCTATTTGCTGTTCGACGGCCGCTCGGCTGTCACCATGTTTTTCGTGTTGAGCGGCTTTGTGCTGACATTCGCACACCTGAGCCATTCGCCCAAGCCGTTCCTGATGGTGCCGTTTTATGTGCGCCGTTTCACCCGCATCTGGTTGCCGTGGTTTGCATTTTTCCTCTTGAGCCTGATTGCCAAGCAGTGGCTGTGGCCCTCATGGCCAGACGGACATCTGCGTGAAGGTCCATGGCTTGGCGGCATGTGGCAGGGTGAAACCATCCTGCCGGACTTGTTGCGGCAGATGGTGTTTCAGTTGCATGACTCCCACCGTATGCTGCTTTCTCAGGACTGGAGTCTGGGGGTGGAGCTGAGGGCATCTTTGCTCATCCCAGTGTTCCTCATGCTGGCTCGCTGGCGGTGGTGGGCTCTGGCCACTGTGGGCCTCGGGTTTGCCTATTTTGCGCATGTCACCGGATTTTATTTAACATCTTTCGCTGCTGGGGTGCTAGCGGCCTACTGGAACGCCCGCACCGACCATTTTCGACGCGGGGGTGCTCTTTTCATCGCCGGTTTCGTGTTCTATCAAATCCGCTGGTTGAGTGAAGTCGAGGGGCTTCAATTATGCGTCAAGGAGCGCGAAATCTGGCTTCTGAGCACGGTCGGTTGCACTCTGATATTACTGGGATCATTGCGTTGCGGAATGATCCGAAATTTCCTAGAACACCGGATGTTCCTGTATTTGGGTCGCGTTTCATATTCGCTTTACCTCGTGCAGATGATTGTCTTGATCTGCCTAACTCCGTGGATCGTGGCGGGGCTCAACAGGCTCAGCATCCAATCCATCGCGTGGAATCAACTCTTGCTGCTGACCGTTGTGTCTGGCGTTTGTCTGTTGCTTGCGGAGTTGGGAGTCAGGGCCATTGAAGTCCCATGCATCCACGTAGGTAAAGTTCTGACCCGCTGGCTCGCTCGCCATGCCTGGGTCAAAAAGCTCAGCATCTGAGACAACAAGGTAAAGTTGCAATCAGTTTTGGATCAGCCAACCGCCGTCACTATCGGCAAAGACCTCGGCCCTACCCCAACGTCATTGGATTGAATGGGATGGCCAATCAATTGTCTAACATGGGGCAGGGGTGCCATTTGCTTATTATATGGCAACTGGCGCTATAATCGCACATGGTGAGTAGGTGAAATTTTATACTTAGTTATGATGTCGACTGCATATTATAAGCATAAGACTGGGTGGATTCTTGTTTTATTGCCATGGCTGTGTGTGCTTGCGGTAACATGGGTGTTTGTGTCAGGGGATAGCTTTTGGATAGACGAAGGCAATACTGCCTACAAGGCCAGTCGTGCGACGCTTAAAGCATGGTTTTTTGCGATGCATGAGGTGACCGGGTCCGATTCGCAGATGCCAGGGTTCATGCTCTACGCGTGGGCATGGGAGAAACTGGCTGGAGACTCAGAATTTGCATTGCGTCTCAGTAATCTGCCATGGTTGATCTTGATGGTTCTAGCCGTCAGACGTTTTCCCTATGCGGTGGCGGCGGTTTTGACATCCCCCTTCATATTGTACTACCTCAATGAATTCCGGCCCTACATGATGCAAATTGCAGGTGCCGCGCTTGCTATCACGGGTTTGGTGAATATGCAGGAAAATCCTGCGAGAGGCTGGTTGGTGACTCTAGCCGGCTGCCTGGTGATGAGCGCATCCAGCCTGCTGGGCGTGCTGTGGTCGCTTGGTGGCTTGGTGTATGTGCTTATTGAATTCCCGTCTTGTTACAGAAGCAGGTGGTTCTGGAATGGGATTATGGGGTTCGGCCCGTTCTTTGCGCTACTTGCGGTCTATTACGCATGGACGATCTCCCAAGGCCAGGAACCATCATTGATGGGTGGTGGGCTGTTTTTGAGCTTCGGTGCAGCCGCCTATGAATTGCTAGGTTTGGCCGGTTTAGGGCCAAGCAAGATCGATCTGCGTGTGGATCCGAGGTCGATTTTAGCCTATGCGTGGATCATTGGTCCTGCTGCCACCGCGATTGTGGGACTGGTTATTTGGAGTTTGATCCATTGGATCGCTTCGACTCCGCGAAGGCAGTTGGCAGCAGCAGCCTGTGGAATTGCTCTCCCATGCCTGCTGCTGTTTTCGTTGGTGGTGTTCAAGGACTTCAGACTGCTGGGGCGGCATCTGGCTCCGTTGTCCATTGTCGTTGCGCTATCAATCGCACATGGGGCGAGGTGGTTTACAGGCCGCGATTCTATTGACATTACGCGCCAGCGCTTGGGATTAATTGCCTGCATGTTGGTGATGGCATTGGGTTTGGCAGGTGGATTATCGCAAAGGTTTGCGCAGCGTCACCGTCGGGATGACTATCGCACAACTGTCAACCTTGCACTTCAGGCGATACAGGAACACCGCTCTGTCATCTGGGGAGCAGACCGATGGTCCGCTTATTTTTACGGGCTCGATAAGGAGCACACTGGATGGACTCCATGGCGCGAACCTATGGAACTCCCGGTACTTGCCGGCAACGAACTGGTCGTGCTGAGTAAACCGGATATTTTCGATCCGAAGTCCAGACTGAGAAATTTCTTAGATGAGAGGGCTTTTCATCCTGTTCGTCTCTTGCCGGCGTTTGTTGTGTACGAGTGTCAAAAAATTAACCCAACGCCACCATGAGTAAGCTTATCAGCATTGTTATTCCATGCTATAACGAAGAATCAGTTTTGCCGCTGCTTTACGAGCGGCTGCATGCTCTGGTTGCGACATGGTCTGACGAGGTGGAGATCATCTGCGTGAACGACGGTTCTAGAGATCAAACTTGGATCATGCTGGAACAGATTGCGCACGGCGATCCCCAGTGGAAAGCCGTGTGCCTGTCCCGTAACTTTGGTCATCAGGCGGCCGTGTCAGCTGGAATGTATCATGCCAAGGGCGATTGCGTCTGCATTATCGATGCCGACCTCCAGGATCCACCGCAAACCCTGGAGAAATTCATAGAGGCGTGGAAGGCTGGTTCGGACGTGGTTTATGGTGTCAGAAAACAACGCAAGGACACCCCCCTCAAGAAACTTTTCGCGTGGTGCTTTTATCGGGTGATCGGACGCTTGGTAAGCATTCAGATCCCGCCTGATTCGGGTGACTTCTGTCTACTCGACCGCAAGGTGGTCGACGTGATGAACTCATTACCCGAGCGCAACCGTTATCTTCGGGGACTTCGAGTTTGGTGTGGATTCAAGCACACGGCCGTTGCCTTTGACCGCGATGCCCGCGCGGCTGGTGAACCGCAATACACATTCAAAAAGTCTTTCCGCTTGGCCATGGATGGCATATTTTCATTTTCGGCGGTGCCGCTTGCACTGGCCTCGCACATCGGCTTATGGGTTTCCGGATTCGCTCTGTGTGGAATGCTGTTTACACTTGCCCAAAGATTCTTCCATACGTGGTTCGCGTCTATCGGGCTTGAACCTGGTCCTGGATTTGCCACGATTGTCATTTCCATCCTCTTTCTAGGCGGCGTGCAATTGATTTGCCTGGGAATTCTCGGTGAGTACCTAGGTCGCATTTACGACGAGGTTAAAGGGCGTCCGGCTTGGGTCATTTCTAAACTTATTAATTTTGAAAGCAACCAGCGGAATTGAGACTGATTATATATCATGCAACATTACTTTCGATTGATAATCGGGCAATTCCAGCGGCGCAAGAGCTTTATTTATTATTCAATTATTGGAGCAAGCGGGGCATTGCTGGATTATGCGATGTTCCTGCTGCTGCTGAAATACGTGCCCGTTCATTACATGATATTAAACGCTATTTCAACTACTCTTGGAATTACAAATAATTTTTTCTGGAATGCGCATCTTAATTTCGGGGTTAGGGATAATATGCTATTACGGTTTTGCAGATTTTATGCGGTTGGGATTGTGGGGCTCGCCGTGGCGTCATTATTGCTATATGTTGCAATTGGTATTGCCAAACTTCCACCTGCGGCTGCCAAGTTGTTGACCATATTCATAATCGTTCTCCTCCAATACAACCTTAACAAGCGTGTTTCCTTTAGCAAAATCGCCAACAAATAATGTTATGAAACGAATTGCAATCATCGGCGGCGGTCTCACAGGCTTGGTAGCAGCGCGGGAACTCGTGCGTGAGGGGTATGAAGTAACGGTCTATGAAGCTGGGATGGAAGTGGGCGGCTTAGCCGCGTGTTTTTCGATGTGCGGTGAACCCTTGGAAAAGGCCTATCACCATCTCTTCCGGACGGACACCGACATTCTTCAACTAGTCGATGAGCTTGGCATAGGACGGTATCTGGAATGGAAAAAAAGCTCGGTCGCCATTAGGCGAGACGGTAAGTTGTGGCCCTTCATGTCGCCAGTGGACTTGCTTCGCTTCAGTCCCTGCTCGTTTGTTGGAAGAATTCGCCTCGGCTTAGTGGCTCTATATCTCAAGAAGACCAAAAAATGGCGGAAATTCGTGGGTCACACCGCATGGGAATGGATGCGGACCTATTGTGGAGAATCCGCCACTACGGCTGTGTGGGGCCCATTGTTGCGCGGTAAATTCTCAGCCAGTGCAGACAAGGTATCGATGGCGTGGTTATGGGCGAGATTACATGTGAGAGCCAATTCGCGCGAGCCTTCCGGAGGAGGGGAAAGGCTGGGGTATTTCAGCGGAGGATTCGTCCGGATTGCAGACGCCCTGGCTAAGGAACTCGAGGCGTGCGGGACCAGCATTTTCCTATCGACACCGATTCGTTCTCTCGGGAACAATGGATCAGCGCCGACAGTGGATGTTGGTACTGGACCAATCGCCTTTGATGCGGTGCTCTTTACAGGCTCAAATCGGGTTTTTTCTCGGATTATTCCGCAGTCATCGGAATTAGCAGACTACCGCGCCCGGTTGACAGAAATTGATTATCTGGCTGCGGCATGCCTTGTATTCGCCACCGATCAAGACCTATCGCCTTACTACTGGATTAATATAAACGAGGATGATGCTCCATTTCTCGTACTCATCCAGCACACGAATCTGGTTGATAGCGGCGCTTACGGGGGTAAGAATATCTACTATATTGGAGCGTATTTTTCAGAGTCTGATTATCGATATGCATCCACCGAGAGCGAATTGAAGTCGCTTTGGTTCAGTTACCTGAAAACAATTTTTCCAAAATTTGACGAACAGCGCATCTCCGAATGCAAGCTTTTCTCCTTCCGGGACGCCCAGCATGTTGTGGATACCAATTACGCTGAAAAAAGGTTGCCATACGAATCTCCTGTACCTGGGCTATTCTTGGCGAACTTCACACAAATTTTCCCGGAGGATAGAGGTACGAACTTTGCAGTTCGAGAAGGTAAAAATGTCGCGGCTGTTATTGCCAGCAGTCTAGGCCGCTGAATGATGGTTGAAACCGACCTAGGATGGCGGTTTGTACGGAGGGATTATGGTTCAATCACCATGCTTAATTGCGGTTAGTCCCCGGCATTCACATACGAAACACATGAGCACACGAACCCAATTGCGGTTATCGGGGAAGAATTCTGGCAAAGGCCCAATGGCGTATGAGTCGTGGCTGATTTACGCATTCTCGATTTGTTATGGTGGCTTAATATTGGTAATTGACGGGTTGTTTCGAGACGTGGTTGTCACGCCGATGATGGGGTTATTGTGGATGATGGGGAATGCGTTTTTCCGGCGGCCGAGGGAGATTGCAATTGTAGGAGGGATTTTGTTATGTTTTGTGGTGGCCAGTTTGATTCATGAGTCCATTGTAACGATCGCTGTGCGCAGCACCTCCTTCATTATCGGTTCAGTGCTGGCGATTTTGTTCGCGAACCATAAATGGTGTTCAAATGAACGTCTTACACAGATTTTCAAAATCATTGAATCGGTCCCGGCCAATGTGGTGGCCTCGGATGAACAGGGGACGATCCTTGCAGCGAGCTTCATGGCCGAGGATCTGATCGGCGATACCTACAAACCCGTTAGCGGACATCTGTTTATGGATGTGTTTATGCTGAATATGTCACCGGCCAGCGCGCTGATGATTTACCGGGAATGGTTCCAGCGCAGCGGCAGTTTCGACTGTGAGGTTTATTTGGGAGGCCACGATAACAAGATATTGAAGGCCAAGGCGGAAAGCTCCGGCTCGGGCGATTCGCGCATTCTGGTGCTCATGTTCCAATCCGACCGATGAGCCTGCTCCCCGCGTTGCCCCTTGATGCCTGGAAAAGCCAAGGATGTTATTGTTAGGTCAAGTTTTCTTCTCTTGTGTCTTCAAGTCTAGCGGCTTGAGTCTGAGGCGCATGCTCGTTAGGGTCTGAGGCTAAGCCTAGCCAGTTGTTCGTCTGTATGAGAGTTATTCAAGTATTCAACCGCTACCTTGAGAAAGGAGGCGAGGAGATGTCCGTCGAGCGAGTGGCGATCACGTTGCGGCGGCAGCATTTGGTTTTTCATTGTTATTTTGACAGCGAGGACATGACCAAGCGTGGCAATAGTCCCCTAGCACTCATCAGACAGGCACTGATGATGTTATATAATCCATCTTCGGTCAAGCGCTTCAAGCGCCAGCTCGAGGCATGCCGGCCTGATCTGATTCTGCTGCACAATGTGTTTCCGGTGGGATCGATCGGGATCTATCGAGCGGCGATGAACTCGGGCATTCCGGTACTGCATTACATCCACAATTTCCGCCCGTTCTCGGTCAATGGCTATTTGTGGGGCGACAATCGGTTGATACAGGACGGACTGCGCAAGAACTTTTGGCCTGAGATTGTTGCCGGCTCGTGGCAGAATTCGCGGGCACGCACCGCGTGGTATGGCGGGTTGATCCTGTTGATGCACTGGATGGGGATTTACCGCCGGATGACCGGCTGGGTCGCGATTTCCCAGTTCATGAAGGATACCTTTGTGGCGGCCGGTATTCCCGAAGAGCGGATTTTTTTGTTGCCCCATTCGTGGGATCTGGAACCGGCTCCTGAGAGCGCCGCTGGGTCGCCAAATCCGGTTGACTTAGGTGATGCAGGAACGAGACAGGAAGAGGCGGCGGGCAGGATGCCCGCGCCACGTGGCCCGGGTATCCTGCCCGGAGCCCTTGTACAAACAACCAAAAGTGCTAAGCCAACAGTATTGAACGGCGTGCCAACTGGGCCGGAAGCCGAGCCCACGATCTTGTTTTTGGGACGGCTGACCGAGGCCAAAGGGCTGCGTGTACTCATCGAGGCTTGGAAACAAGTGGAAGCCGAGCGATCGGTGGGACGCTTGATTATTTGCGGGGATGGACCGATGGGCGGGTGGTTGGCTGACCAGCAGTCGCACTTGCAGCGGATAGACTTTCCTGGTTTTGTAACGGGCGATCAGAAGAAGGAGTTGCTGCGCCAATGCCGTGCCCTGGTGGTGCCATCGGTCTGGTGGGAGCCGCTCGGCCTGGTGGTTTATGAGGCCTACCAATACTGCCGACCGGTGATCGCGGCCAGATCCGGTGGTCTAACGGAAACGGTGCTGCCAGGCCAGACCGGATGGTTATATGAAGCCAAGGATGTGGAGGCGCTCAGGGATTGCCTGATTGCCGCGCTGGATGATCGCGCCGAGGCCGAGCGCCGAGGGCAAGCCGGCCGTGCTTGGGTGGAGCAAAATACCGGCAGCACAGCCTGGTTGGAGAGTTTCAGCGCCATGGCTGAGGCGACAATCAGGCTATATAAAGCCAGTCATGGGTGGTCTGTTAGTGAATCAGGCCAGTTGGGATCATTTTCCATCGTTACTCCGAGTTTTAAACAACTGGACCTGCTGCAGCGATGCGCGGCGAGTGTCGCAGACCAAACTGGCAATTTCAAAGTCGAGCATTTGATTCATGACGGTTTAAGTGGGGCCGATTTCGATAGCTGGGCAGCCACACAAACATTTGCGACTTGCCGCAGTGAAAAAGATGACGGCATGTATGACGCGATCAACCGCGGGTTTGCACGAGCCACTGGTGATATCGTCGCTTGGATTAACTGCGACGAACAATACTTGCCTGGCACCTTGTCCAAGGTGGCTGAATATTTCGCCCGTCATCCGCAGGTGGATATCTTGTTCGGGGACATTGTGGTGGTTTCGCCAGATGGCAATCCGATAGGTTACAGGCAGGCCATCCTGCCAATGCCGGGACATATCAGGGCTTGTTTCTTATCGACCTTTTCCGCCGCTACTTTTCTCCGCAGGAAGGTCATTGACCAGGGGCACCTGTTGGACATCCGCTACCGTGCGATTTCCGATGCGGTCTGGATCGAGAAACTGCTCTGCAATGGTTATCGCTGCGGAGTGTTGAATGAGCCCCTGGCCGTTTTCACCCAGACCGGTAGCAACCTTGGACAGACG
Source organism: Verrucomicrobiota bacterium (assembly GCA_037133195.1). GTDB lineage: Bacteria > Verrucomicrobiota > Verrucomicrobiia > Verrucomicrobiales > Akkermansiaceae > Luteolibacter. The sequence goes on from JBAXOP010000018.1 coordinate 17,962, forward strand.
CCGCTGTCCGTGGAGGAGGGCAAGCAGTGGAGAAAAATCACCCGCGCGGAGGGCCAGATGCGCAAGGCGTTGTGGAGCACCTTGCATCGCTTCAGAAAGCTGCTGGCAGGTGCCTATCGCTCGCGTGAGGTCAATGTTTCTATCTATCTCAATGAGGACGCGGGCCGACAAACGCGCCGGGGCATCGTCTCCGAACGGTGGGTCGGCAAGATGCTACCAGAAAGCGAAAAGCCGAATGCGAAGCCCAAATCATCTTCCCAATCCAATGTTCAACATTTAAAATCTAAAATCGCAATCAGTGCCTATCTGGCGGATCAAAACCCGGGGCATGACCGGAGTTTTGGTATCTCGCGGATGTCCCAGGTGGTGTTGGAAGCGCTGCACGCAAGCGGTCGGGTGCGGATAGCGACGATCGCTTCGAGGACCTCACAGCAGGCACCGGCCAGTGTGGATTCTACCCGCATTTTGCCATGGGGCACGCGTGGGAAGTGGGTGCGGCTGTTTACGGATCACTTCCACCCGCTATTCGTAGGAGACAGTTGCGCGGCTGACTTGCATTATTTCCCAAAAGGCTACCTTCCTTTGTTAGAGAGATGGTGCCGTCCCTCGGTTGTGACGATACACGACACGATCATCCAGTACGACGATGACCATTACCCTCATTGGCGAAATTCTTGGGAATACGTCTATTGGGCGAAGATGCTCAAGCACACGCTTCGCAGGGCGAGCCGGATTATGACTGTGTCGGAGTCATCGAAGCAACAAATCCAAGCGTTCATGGATCGCCACGGCTTAGCATGCAAGGAAATCATCGTCACTTACGAACCCTGCTTGTATGAATGCATTCCGCAACCATTCGCAGAGGCCAAAGAAAACTATGTGATCCACCTGGCGTCGTGCGAGCCTCACAAGCGCACTGCCCATCTGATCCGCTGGTGGTACGAGGCGGAAGCCAGTGGCATGGTTTTACCGATGTTGCATTTGATCGGTACCGTGCCGCCGGAGGTGATGCCATTGCTGACAAGCTCGAGGACTATTGTGAAGCAGCCGTTTTTGGTTGAAGCCGCGCTGCAGGCAGCCTATCGGGACGCGCGGGCGCTGATATTGCCCTCGGAGATAGAAGGGTTTGGACTACCGGCACTGGAGGCGTATTTCCTTGGCACGCCGGTGTGTTTTGTGCGTGGCACCTCGGTGGAGGAAATCCTTGGGGTGGCCACTTCCAAGGGCGGTTTTGAGTTGGAAAACGCGGCCGCGCTCTTTGCCGCGCTTGATGAAGTGATGGCCATGAGCCCGGAGGAGATCTACCAATGCGGGTTGAAGCTGCGCGAGGCCTATGCCGCCAGCAAAGTGGCGGCAAAGATTGTGGAGGTGTTTCTTGAGGCAAAAGCTGAAAGCTGAAATACCGACCTCATCCCCGGCGTCCCAATACCTTCGACAAAGCTCTCGCGATTCTGTGGAATGTGATAGGCCGGTACCAGTTTTCGATGGCGACAAAATCATAGTGGAAGGCGAGCAACCGCATGAGAAGGGACGCCCGTATCCGTGAGGGATCGGCACCAAAAAACCTCAATCCGCCGCGCAGCCAGCGGTTTCCCGGACGGAATATCATCTCATCGCGATGGTGGCGAAGAATCCAAGAGCCTATAGTTTCATATTCGGAAAACTCACTGCCAGAGAGCCCGGGAAGCAATCCCAAGATGGCCTCTACATACGGCGTGCCGGCTCTGTGTTGAATTTCTCTCACCACCTCCCTGACCCAGCGCACCCGGACCGGCAAACACTGAGCGATGAAGGATTCTGCGGACACTTTGCCAAAACCCAATAGTCGCTCAATGGTCTCGAAGTAGGGACAATGATGCTCGGTGCCGTGATAGTAACAAACCTTGCCGGAGCCAGCGTCCACAAACCCGATGGGCCGTAGCGGCACGGTGTCGGCGTCCCAAATCAACACCAGATCCTCGTCATTCAAGCCACTATCACACACCGCATTGATTTTGATAAATTGCTGGAATAACCAGTGCACGCGATCCGCATTGCTGCCGACAACCTTAGCCCGAATCATGTCCGGGTGGCAATTGGCCCAAAAGCCGCTCTCGCCAAGAATCTCCCAGGCGGGATGGCTGGCGCGTTGAAACTCCGCCAGTTGGGCATCCGGACAAATCAATTGATACTCTTGCGCGACGATGTGCCGGGTAATTTGACGCGACGCGATGCGCCAGACCGCTATGTCCTTGAGTTCGCAGACGGATACCACTCGCCTCAATCGGCCGTTCGTAAGGGGCTTGCCTGTGGCGGTGCTCATGTCGGCATTGTCTGGTTAGGTATCAACCAATCCGGATAGACAGGCGCGGCTCCGGGGGAGTAGAGCACCGTGCGAATCAAGCCCGGATCCGAGTCGCCACCGTGGGCGTTGCCAGCCACCTCCAGCAGCACGGTCACTTGGTTTGAGGGAAGGCCAAAAGGCGCGGCGGTTAGATCGACACCCGAGTTGCGATCGAGGCGGATTCCCTTGCCGTGGGGTTTGTCCAGGTTAGGTCTGCCCGCAGCAGCCACAGTGGGGACATGCTCGGTGATATAGACATACTTATACTGTTTCAACTTTGGAAGAATTTTCAAAATTTGTTTATTAGATAGATGTTGGAGCACCTGTCTGAGGAAACAGACATCTCCCGGCGGAAGTTCGTTGTTGATGATATCGAGGTGCATGAACCGCACGGCCGCGCTGCCGAGTTGGGCCTGGTGCCGGACAATTAAGAATTTCACGATATCCACGCCGAGGTAGGAGCGGCACAAAGGAATGAGATGTTGGCCGATAAGCATGTCGCCACAGCCCAAATCGACAAACGCAGCTTCATGATAGGCGGCGAGTAGCGCATGGTGCCGGAGCATGCCCAGATATTGGTCCATAATGAGCGGGTCCGCTGATCCGCCACCCGAACAAATGACGCCCGCAGATCCGCCCCACTGGTTCTGGCGGTAAATCGCCGTGAAAATCCGTTCGGAGCTTTGGAGCGTGGCGGCATAACGGCCCGCGGCATCTCTCAGAGCACGCCACGCCGTAACAATGGGCGCGGGCAGGCATTGGCGGAGGAGTTTTTTCATTGCGGCGGTTGGTCCATACCCCTGCAAAGTTTTTGAGATAGCCGTCTGAAAAGCAACTCCAAAGTTTAGGGCAACACGGCTCATGTCACTCCTGAGAAGTGGCATCATGCTCTGTTGCCTAGCTGGAATTTAGCTATTTGCCATTGTTCCCCCCATGATCCGAATTGTTCTGCTAGGCCGTACCGGCAACAACCTGTTTCAGTATGCGCTGGGGCGGGTGCTGGCGGAGAAACACGGCGTGCCGCTGATGTTCGATGGGTCGTGGTTCAATGCTGAAGGCTGGGCGGAGGTTTCGCATTTCCTGCGGCTGCCGATCCGGGCGCAGGTGGTGAGGCGCTGTTCGCTCGGGGCGCGGGCCTTGCGCAAATTCACCGGCAAGCATTACTGGGAATTCCGTGGAGTGCCCATGTTGTGGGAATCCACTGACGATCAATCATTCGAGCGCCGCTTTCTGGATGCGCCCGCCGACTGCATGATATTCGGCTATTTTCAATCCCCGCTTTTTTTTGAGGCAATTGCGCCCGCGCTTCGGACTGAGTTGAATGCCCTCATTGGCGGAGCCGTGTGCCTACCGGAGGACCTGCGAATCAGGCTTGCCTCCCCCAACTCCGTAGCGGTGCATGTTCGCAGAAAAGATTATCTGGATCTGCCAATTTTCCAGGTTTGCGACCAAGCATACTATCAGAGATCCATGCGCCATCTGCGCGAGCGTCTGCCCGCCGCACGTTTTTTCATTTTCTCGGATGATCCGGCATGGTGCCGTGGCGAGTTTCGCGATGCAGACCAAGAGGTTGTCGATTCGGGCATCGAGGCGGCCAATCCGCTCCACGACTTGTACTTGATGAGCCAGGCCTCCCATCACATCATCGCCAATAGCAGTTATTCGTGGTGGGCCGCTTGGCTAGGGGATAAGCCGGGCCAGCAAGTATTGATGCCAGATCGGTGGTATGCGCACGGGATCAAGGCACCGATGGAGGAGAAGAGATGGAAGAGGGATGGTTGATTTCCTAATTGTGGATTCACATAGCTCATCGAGCCGCCCATGCTCTTCCATTCAAAATCCAACATTCAACATTCAAAATCTCTTACTCTCATGCGCTGGTTCACATGCACCCCGGTTGCCTTCGGCGGCGGCGCAGATTTTTTTGCACGGGACAGTGGCTTGATGTGTCGCGGGTTGCAGGTGTTGGGGATTGAAAGCCGAGCAATTATGCCGGGGCAACGGCAGCCTGAAGACGAGGCGGACTTGATTCGCACGGAATACAACAATCTTGAATCCGAGGAGTGGTGGCGTTCGCAATACCTCGACGGGGTGGTTTTGTATGCATGGGGGAGCCCGCAGTTCCGCAAGGTGGCCGCGGCAATCCGCGCTGCCGGGATTTTCCTCGTGCTCAATCAGGACAACGGTGGAATGGTGAGTCCGCGTACTGGTTGCAAGGATTGGCTTCGCGAACAGTGGATTCTCACCGGCCAAGGGCGTGGAACCTTGGCTTGGCTGCGGTTTCTAACACTCGCGCTGCGGGGATTGAGCATCGGGTTGCTTCGAACCGACCCGCTGCGTGCAGCGCACTTGAAGCAAGGGAACGTGATTGCCTGCGTCTCGCCAATCGCGGCGCAACACTACCGGAAGCTATGTGGCATCTATGGCGGGGCGGATCTGGCGAACCGGGTGGTGGTGGTGCCACACGCGGTGGAATCGCATTTCTGTTATTTTAACGAGCGGAAACGGCGGCAAGTGGTGTGCGTGGGATTGTGGTCTAAAATCACGCAGAAACGACCGTGGTTGTTGATGGAAGTTATTGGTGCATTGGTCGCAGCCGACGAGCGGGTGCTTGTGGTCATCGCTGGTTCTAACACACCTGAACTTGAGGCATGGCAGCGTTCTCTGGCGGCCAGCCAACGGGACCGCGTGCAACTGCGGGGCAGGGTGGATAGGAAGGAGCTTGCGGTGATTCTGCGGGAGTCTCAGGTGTTCTACAGTCCCTCTGCATTTGAGAGTTTTGGCATTGCCGCTGCCGAGGCGTTGTGCTCGGGTTGCTCGGTGGTTGCTGGCCGCTCGGTTTCGATGGCAAGCTTTGAGTGGTTTGTTGCCGAAAATTCGGGAACGTTGGCGGACGCCAATACTCCACCCGCCCATTTGAAGACTCTGCAAAACGAACTGGCCATTTGGGAACAGGGATTGCGAAATCCAGTGCAAATCGCCGCGATCTGGGGCGACCGGTTGCATGCCGGTCGGGTTGCCGCCCGGGTGATCAAATTGTCAGAACCTGGAAATTGAGTTTATCATTAGGAATGACCAGTTTTAAGATATAGACACCCAATTGCATAAGATACTAATGAATACTCCATGCCTAAAATTCCGCTATGTGTTGGGTACTGCCATTCTTATTCTCATCACACTCGCAGTCGGTGCGGCAGCTATCACGACACAAAGTTTATGGATGGATGAGGGGAACGCGATCATCAAGGCGTTGATGCCCACGGTCATGGGAATGTGGTCTTTCGCCAAGCACCTGAGGGGCTCGGAAATCCAGATGCCGCTTTTCATGCTCACTCTGTGGGGGTGGGAGAAGATCGTCGGAGATGCTGAATACGCGCTGCGTGCGATCAATCTGCCGTTGCTCGTCGTCATGGTCCTGGCATTCAGGCGGTTTCGCTTCTGGCCATTGGTCTGTCTTACGTCGCCATTCGTACTTTACTACGTGGGAGAGCTTCGGCCTTACATGTTTCAGATGGCGGGTTCAGCAATGGGATTATCAGTCTTGTGCCGGATTCTACAGCGGGATACCTCGATGGAAAATACGGATGGTGTGCATGCTCTGCTATTCTCTGCTCTGTTTTTGGCGGCTACCAGTCTCACCGCCGCAGTTTGTGCAATGGGTCTGCTTCTCGGTATGATCATTGCCCGGCCGTGCTGGCTTCAAAACAAGCGGTTCTGGTTGAAAGTTGCCGGATGGGCACCAATCGCCCTGCTTCTGCTAGGCTACTACAGCTACACACTCATGGAGGGCTTCCGCGGGACAGGGGACCGGGGAGGCGGGCTTTTGAGTATGGGCTTTGGTTTTTACGAAATGATAGGTCTGCTCGGCTTGGGACCTGGACGCGATGATCTCCGAGGCGCTAAAATCATCGGTCTCTTCACCAGTCATCCCTGGCTGCCGCTGGCGGCTCTGGTGATTTTTGCCGCTTGGTACGCCGGTCTAAAACAATTCATCGCGCCATACACGCAGCGGGCACGCATCGCACTTGCCTGCACAGTGATTGTTCCACTGTTGGTTTTCGCTGTAGTAAGTATTGTCGCGAATTTCAGTGTGCTAGGGCGGCATATGAGTCCTTTGATTCCCGTGCTACTGCTGCCACTCGCGTGTGCTTGCGAATCCGCGGTGACACGACCCTACCTGCGGCCTGCCATTGTCGTCGTTCTTTTGTGTGCCGGTGTTTCATCCGTGATGCTTCGTGTCTCAAATACACATGCCAGGGACGATTACCGCAGTGCTACCCGCCTTGCCTTGGAGGAGCTTCGCAAAGGCCGAGCGGTTCTCTGGCAGGCAGACATGGGTACTCCACGCTATTATGCTTTCCGCAAGGGCGGCATGCCACTGGTTAACTATATCCAGAGGCTGGAATCGGAACCTCCAAGCAGTTTGATTTTTACCGATATCATCTTCATCAATCGCCCTGATATACGTTACGCGAAATCGGATCACCGCGCAATTCTGAGCAAGGATGGCTTCATACTTAGCAACACGCTGAGCGGTTTTGAAATTTGGGAAAGCAAGAATTCCAACACCCGCTGACACAGGCGAGGCGGTGCCTCAGACCAAAGACGCAAGACTTGAAGACACAAGAGTGTTCGGCGGGACGCCGAACACGGCCGGCAGAATGTCGGCGCTCCCCGCAGATCATGACACCAGGCATCACAATCGCCGTCGTGTTTGCCACGATGAATCGTGTGGAAGTGGCGCTGAGCTGTGTGCGTGCACTGGCGGCTCAGACGCGGCCGCCGGAGTGGGTGGTGGTGGCGGATAATGTGTCGGAAGATGGTACGGCTGAATTGTTGGAAGCACTGACGGATTTGCCCTTTGGGTTGTTGGTCCACCGGATGCATGAGAACCGCGGCAATGCCGGCGGGGTGGAAGAGGCGATGGAATTGGCGTTGGCTAAAGGGGTCGATGCGGTGTGGATTTTGGACGATGACTCATGGCCACGGCCCAGGGCACTCGCGGCGTTGTTGGAAAGGCCGTGGGAGCCGCAGGTGGTACGCCATGCGCTGCAGATAGACCCGCGCACGGGGCGTTTTACTTGGCCCTTGCAGGTGGACGATGGGATGGGCGGTTGGCGATTGATAGATACGTTGGCAGAACTACCTGATGGTGATTGGGTGTGGAGCCGGATCATCTGGACAGGGGCCTTGGTGCCGCGCGAGGTGCGGGCGAAGGTGGGGCCGGTGAACGGTGAGTTATTCATTCGCGGCGAGGATGAGGAGTATCCTTGGCGCTTTGAGCAGGCAGGCATCCGCCAACAAGCCGTGCGCGGCGCAGTGCTGGACCACCCTGGGCCTGCCAGGCTCATTCACTGGCGGATTTTTGGTAAGAGTTTGTTTTTTGAGCCAGGCTTGGCGGATTGGAAGCTCTATTACAAAGTGCGCAACATGGTTTGGTTGAAACGCAAGCAAGCGGGGGGGCTGCGAGCTATCAACATGGGGGCGGCATATACATTAGCCGCCACTATCATTGACGGACCTTCCCGTCTGCCGCTGCTGCTGCGGGCTATCCGTGATGGCTGGAACGGGTGCTTGGGAAAAATGGCTGACAAGATAGTTCGAAACTAGACAAAAGATGCTTCCACAACTCAAATCGCTGATCCGACAATTGTTTTACCGCTCGGGCGTATTTCAATGCGTCGTGGGTTTTTGCTCGGTGGTTATCGGGCGGACCAGGGGGCTTGGCATAGCGCACTTGCTGTCGTACCGGGAAAATGACGCGATCGGGCCGTTGCAGAGGGATGAGGCGATCGCCCTGTTTGGAATCATCCGTACGTTGCGGCCGAAGGTCGTGGTGGAGTTTGGTTTTTTCCATGGTCACAGTGCATTCAACTTTTTGCGGGCGCTGCCTGCAGACGGACGACTTTACAGTTATGATATCGATGAAGATTCCATTCGTAGGGCCGGGCGGGAATTCAGCTTTGACAAACGCTTCACATTTGTTGGCAAATCGCAGGCGGACTTTGAGGCAGGCGACGTCGGTGGGAAGTCGATTGATTTCGTGTTCTTTGATGCCGCCCATGAGCTGGAACTCAACATCGCGACCTTCACCCGCATCGTGCCTCATCTGGCACCAGAGGCGATGATCGCCATTCATGACACGGGCTTGTGGAACCAGGCGCACTTTGCGCCGATTCACACTACCTTCACCCGCGAGTATCCGGGCGAGTGGGTCAGCGACGATCTGTATGCACATCAACCTGGAGAGCGGGCCTTTGTTGATTGGATAGTCGCCGGGCCGCATGGGTTTGCGGCCATCCACCTGCATTCCACCCGCACCTTGCGGCACGGGTTTTCATTGCTGCAACGGCAACGTGTGCTTGTCGCGTCGGTTCCACCCATGCTGGCCGGACAATAAGTCATGGAGGGGCGAATGCGGAATTGCCCTTCACTGTAGGGGCGTGTCTATGGCCGCCGCTGATCATGAACCGGCAATGATGAGCGAGAAGCCCTCACACATGGGTTCACCATGGGCACGCCGACTCAAGCCGGCGCTCCGTGAAGAATGATCGGGAGACGGATGCGATTGAGTGAAATTTGACGTTTGGGGGCTAACCGGGCTTGCGCAATCCGGATTTATGGCAATCCTTGACCGCGCACGAGGTCACTGCCCCGTCATTGGAACCCGGTATGACTCACAGCCGCAAACAATCATTCATCACCCAGGCACTCCAGCTCGCCGATGCATTGCTGGTGTGGTTGGCGTTTTTGATCGGGGGGGCATTGCGCGACATGGTGCGCTACTTGCTCGGAATGGACATGGTTGATGAGTCCGTGCTCGTCACGATGAACTGGATTCTATATGTGTGCGTGCCGTTTACCCCGCTGTTGTTGGAGCGTTTCGGGTTCTATGAGCGCATGCGCCAGAAGACCACCAGAACCTCGGTGGGCCAGTTGTTGCGGGTACTGGTGGTGATTTTTTTGATTATCGGGGTCTTTGCGGTGTTTGCCAAGTGGGTGGATGCTCGCCGCTTGATTTTGGGAATCGGGCTCATTTTCGTGTTTGTGTTGTTGTTGCTGCGGGATCGGACGACGACCCTGTTTTTGAAGAGGCGCCGGAGTAACGAGGCGGCCAGGGAACGGGTGGTTATCGCGGGTTCGGGCTTGGAAATCGACGAGTTTCTGACGCAACTGGATCCGGAGATCACGGCGGATTGGAATATCGTAGAGCGTTTTGATTTAGGTTTACGCGAGGTTGAGGAGTTGTTTGATCTACTGAGGGACCAGGCGGTGGGGCGGGTATTGTTTACGGCGAGGCACACCGAGTTTGAAAAGGTGGGCAAGGCGGTGGAGGCCTGCGAGTTACAGGGGGTGGAAGCCTGGATAGCCGCATCGTTCATCCGGTCGCAGATCGCGCGGCCGGAATTTGACATGGTAGGGGCCAAACCGATGTTGGTGCTGCGCTCGACGCCGGAGCTGTCATGGGAAGTGATGTTCAAGGCGGTGTTTGACCGGGTGGCAGCGGTGCTGGTGATTTTGGCGAGTTCGCCGCTGTGGTTGCTGGCTTATGTTGGAGTGCGGGTGACGAGTCCTGGGGCACCGGTGTTTTTCTCGCAAATGCGGGCGGGCCGGTATGGCAAGCCGTTCCGGATGTGGAAATTCCGTACGATGGTGCCCAACGCGGAAGAGTTGCTGGAGAAAATCAAGGCGGAGCATGGCAATACGATGGACGGTCCGGTTTTCAAGTTGGACCATGATCCACGGGTGTTTCGCTTCGGTGCCTGGCTACGCAGTCGCAGCATTGATGAGTTGCCACAGTTGCTCAATGTGGTGCTTGGTGATATGAGTTTGGTCGGTCCGCGGCCATTGCCGCTGTATGAGGTGGCGGCCTTTAGCCAGATGTCGCATCGCCGGCGTTTGAGCGTCAAGCCGGGAATCACTTGTGAGTGGCAGGCAGGCGGACGCAATGAAATCAGCAGTTTTGAAGAGTGGGTGGAACTCGACCTCCACTACATCGACAATTGGTCGTTGTGGTTGGATTTGAGCATTCTGCTTAAGACCATTCCCGCTGTTTTGCTAGGTAAGGGGGCTAAGTAGCTGGTGCCGGCATGCCGGATATTCCATTATGACAATTATTGCGGCAATTTTTCTGGTGGTGTCGATGTGGCTGGCTGTGCTGCTAGGTCCTGATGTAAATGCATGGCGGTGGGGGCCCTCATTGGTGGCGCTGGTGGTGGCGGTATTGGCGGCGCTGCCGGCGATTTGGCGGCGCGGCGTGCGTGGGACGAGTGGCTGGATGGTGGCCGTTGGGACGTTGGTGGTGGTTTGGTTCGGGGTGCGGGCCTGGACCTCACCGGTGCTTGAGGATGGGATGGCGGATGGGCTGTTGTTAGCAGGGGTGGTGGGATGTTTTTTGGTGGTGGGTGCCATTCAGGAACGGTGTGCGGCGGAACGAGTGTTTATATGGGGTCTGGCATTGTTGGTGTTGGCGAGTGCTGTGGTGGTGGCGCGGCAGGTGGTCGATCCGGAGTTTACGCCGGGTTTCGTAGCTCGCTTTGCCTTGCCATCGGGATTTTACGGTCACTATAATGAATGCGCAAATTTCCTGATAGGAGCGTCGTTTCTGGTAGGCGGTGTTGCATTGGCCGGCCGCTATCATAAGCTGGAACGTTTGCTATGGGGTTTGATCGCAGTGGCGGGAATAGTGGCGGTTTACTTTACCCGCTCGCGTGGTGGGATTTGTGGGGCCGCGTGCGGGTTGGGGGTGTTTGCGCTGATGGCTTTGATTGTCGGCAAGCACCAGGGATCGCGGTGGTTCGCTCCCGGGGTAGTCGCTGTGCCCCTCATCGGCTTGGTGGTAGTGGGTTTTTTGCTCAAGGGCTGGAACGATGCCCAGATGGTTAGGTACCATCAGATCGGCATCGATCAGATGATGGATAATACCATCCGGCTCAATCTGGTTGGTATCGCCGCGTCATGTGTCGGTTTACATCCGTGGGCAGGGGGGGGGAGTCGCAGTTTTAGTTGGGAATGCAACCGGTTTTGGGAGATGGATATGTATGGTCCAGGTTCCAGCCGACCCGGGCAGGTGCATAATGAAATTATGCAGACGGCGACGGATTACGGGCTCATCGGTGCTGGATTGCTAGGCATGTTTATCGGGGCCATGGTCGTGCTGGCGGTGGTCCGTGCCTTGTTTCAAGATGATGCTAACAAACTTTCAAACGCCGATGCGTGGAGGCTTGGCGGCTTAGCCGGCCTCGCCGGAATGTTGACGGAATCCAACTTCAGTTTTGTGTTCCATCTGGTGCCGGGGGCTTTGTTGTTGGGCCTGTGCCTAGGTAGCGTGGCGCAGCCGGGCAGCATGCGCCGCGCGGGCAAGAAGGTGGCCGCAAAATCCTTTGGCCAGGCGATCCTGGCCTGCGCTTTGGCCTTGGTCGGCGCGGCCTTGTTGCTGCCAATCGGCTGGGCAGGCACGCGGGTGACGGCGCTGCGGTGGGCCGAGCGACGTGTCAAACGCTCGGAAGTGGTGCCGGCGGCCAAGATAACGGCGCTTAATGAGGCGATTAAGTACTGGCCCACGGCCGCTTTCTATCAGGAGCGAGGGGAGGCGTTCCAACAAATTTCCGGCCACGCGCCACAAGGGGGTATTGATCGGGCGGCGGTGATTAGCGCTGTGGAGGATTACCGGCGCTCATCGGTGATGAATCCGTTTGCGCCCGGCCCGGTGGTTAACTGTGCGAACCTGCTTGGTTTGCTAGGCAAGGATGCCGAGGCGCTGGAGCAGTTCGGGCGGGCGATCCAACTGGAGGGCGGCATGGAAGCTGGCTTCAAGGCGGGCTATTCAAAGGCGTTGTATTTGCGCCAAAAGGCGGAGAATTTGTTATCTAAGCAGCAGACGCAGGATGCATTGGCCGTCTTGTTGGATGCGCGGGAGGCGCTGGTTAAGTCCAATCGTTTTCCAGGCGGAGAGCCGCTAGGGATGGAGGCGTTGAAGTTGCGTATCAGTATTGGTGAGCGCCTCGGGGTGTTGCTCAGCTTTGCGGGCCGGGACAAGGAGGCGGTGGAAGAATTTGAGAATGCCGCTGCGGTATCGGGCGGCGGCGGAATGCTATACCTTCAGGCTTGGCATCTGCGCTTGCAGGCAAAGCGCGTCTGGCATGAGCGCGACCCCGAGGCGGCGCTTGCGCTGTTTTTGAAGGCACGGCGTGTGATCGAGCGCACCGTGACATTGCCTAGCGGAGTGACGACCGATGACTTAGCCAAGTTGCGGGCCGACGTGGTTTTCTGCATAGAATTTCTCAAAGGCGCACAAGTTGAACCCACCGGGATGCCTGGTGAGTGATTTTCTCACCGGGTGATTTGTTGCCAGTCAATCTGGGATTGGGCAAACTTGGCGAGCAAACTCAGGAGTTTACTATCCGCTTCCTGTTCGGTGACGGGGGCCTCAATCCAGGGGATTTTGCCAAACCACATCGAAATGCTGATATAGGCCCAGCGTTGGTCGATGCCGTGCACGATGCGGTCGCTCATATCCGAAAATGTCCGCTGCAAATGATCGTGCTCGATGCGATTGTGGCCGACAAAGAAGTAATAGGTGACGCAATCGAATTGGCGGTCCATCTTGCGATTGGTGGCATTGGTGAGGGTTTGGATTGAACGCAGGCGGCGCACGCTGATGGATCGGTCGTTGGCGAGCTTGAGGGTGACGTTTTTAGCGGCGAGGATATTGTGGCCTTGGGCGGGCATGCAGCGCTCCGGGCGGTGGATCGAGTTATTCAGATCATGTCCGGATAGCACCACCGACAAATCAGCGCGGTCAGGGATGAGGTGTCCGTCTTGCGTGTACTCGCCCTTGCGGGGACACAGGCAAATGGCCTTGGCAAATTTCGTGTCTTTGGCCAAGGAGCCGATTTCTGCCTCACTCGGCGGAATGGTTTGCAATTGCCAAGAACCGACCTCGGGGGGCAGTGTCATGTTGATGGCTGATGAGGCAGCCTCCCCTGCATGGGGCAGAAAATAGATCGAGCCGATGGTGGTGGCCAGCAGTGCTGGCAAGATCAAGGCTCTGAGTTTCATGAGGCGGGAG
>JBAXOP010000019.1:0-31033 GCA_037133195.1 Verrucomicrobiota bacterium
CCTGCCGAAGTTCCTGCCGAAGTTCCTGCCGAAGTTCCTGCCGAAGTCCCTGCCGAAGTTCCTGCCGAAGTTCCTGCCGAAGTTCCTGCAGAGGTCTCGTCGAAATTCACTGTTCGCCTGAGAAAATGAAGAAAATCCTCTCTTGACACCGTGGGCGGTAGCGGATACGATACCAGGGTGATCCGAGCCGTGATCGATACCAATGTTCTCTTCGCCGCCTTACGTTCATCATCCGGGGCCACCCACCAGATTCTCTTGGCGGCTGATCGGGGCGATTTTGAAATGGCACTATCGGTGCCCCTACTCGCCGAATACGACGACGTTCTTGTCCGCCCCAATTCTGGAATTCTCATCCCTAGGCAGGCGGTGGAGGCGATCATCGGGCGGATTGCGCAGATTTCCCACAAGCAGTCGATCTATTTCCTCTGGCGTCCGCTACTTCCTGATCCCAAGGATGACATGGTCCTGGAATTGGGGATCGCATCCGGCGCGACGCACATCGTAACCTTCAACCACAAGGATTTCATACCGGCATCCCAATTTGGAATCTCCATTGTCAACCCATCAACCTTTCTACGCCTCCTTCCATGAGTACACTGAGCCTTCGACTTCCAGATTCGCTGCACCGCAACCTCAAGCAGGCCGCCGACGCGGACGGCATTTCCATCAATCATTTTGTCAGCCTTGCGGTGGCCGAGAAGCTTTCCGCCATCCAGACCATCGACATTATTTCCGAACGGGCCAAGGGAGCTTCCCGTTCTGCGTTTCTTCATGCGATGTCTTTGGTCCCTCGCGGCGAGATCATTGAGGGAGATGAACCTCTCCCCAAGAAAAGGCGAACAAGGCGTCCCACCGAATGACCGACAAGCTTCACGACCGCCTATCCAAGCACATCACAATTGCTGGTCATCGGTGGACTTGAGCGTTCCTGAGCCCGGTGGAAAATGATTTGGCGCATGCTGACGTTGAGGCAACGCCAAAGCCATCGAAACGCGGAGGCGCGGTGGTCGCTGAGCAAATCGCTGAGTTTCTTGCACTGTCCCTATGCCTTCTGAGTGCGGAGCGACGACCTTACTGTTGTCGTGAGGAGCGACGACTTTACTGTCGTCGTGGGGAAGGATCGTCCATGAAGCGAGCCTTCGGCGCTCATTCATGCGCCTTACCTTCCGCCATCACCCCGAGAATGTGGTGGTTCCTTACCCCAGGGAATTGAACATGCTCAACCCAGTGGCTTTTTTGGCTCAACCCCTGAAATCTGAAATTACGAACTCAAAGCCGATGCTTGATTGTTGCGGCCCCGGCCCTAGTCTCGGCCCGACACGATGCTTTCCAACCACTTCCACCAAGCCCCCGGTCATGTCCCAGTCACCACTGCTGTCATCGGCAGCCTGGCGATGGTGCTCGCCGTCGGCCTCGCCGCCCTTGGCCTAACGGACATAGCCGACGCTGCAGTCGCCAATTTTTTGCGTCGTGCCCTTCAGCCTGAGGTAGCGGCGGGGTTTCCCAAAGCATTGCCGGCATGGGGGGTGTGGCTGGCCACCGCGTTGCTCAGCTACGCCCTGGCCTTTGCCATGCTCGGGGTGGCGGGTACGTGGCGGCGCCTCGTGTTGTGGTGCACCACGCTGGGCTTGGTAGCGGGATGGGCTCCGGTGTTAGGATTGGCGGCGCATGCGCCGCACATAGCCGCGCCGCTGATTGCCACACTGTGGTCCGGTGCCTGCGCTCTCGTCTATACCCACTCCCACCGCATGCCCTGTGATGTGGAAGCGCGGTAAGCTCAGAACTCAGTGGGTGGGGCGGGACTTTTTGTGGCGGAGGCGATCGATGCCGAGAAATCCGAGGTCCAGGGGCACCACAACGCGTTGTTTGTTGCGCGAAATGAGTTGCACGAACTGCCCGTCGGTACCCGGCTGGATCTCTGCCAGTCGGTCAAAGCCCGCCGGAATCTGTGCCACTGCCATGATATAATTGATCTCCAGTGGCACTGCGGGGTCGAGTTCGTGGCTGGTGAAGCGACCATCGCCGGTGAGTGGGTTTTTTTTCACTGATTCAGCCAAGCCGTAGTGGAAATACGAGGTGACCTCCTCAAGGCCCAAGACATTGATGTGGCGGCCGTTCCAAGGCGGGTAATGGCGACCTCCGTTGGACATCCATAAAATCGTCTGGCGCAGCATCCGCGGGTCTTTGATCGCAAACCACACGTAGCCCTCGGCGGGAAACGTCACCCCGATCCACGCGATGCGCTGGCGCACGTCGGTATCGAGCAGGACCAGATCGTCAAACCCACGCCGGGCCGGATAGCGGCTCAGGTCGGCGCTTTCACCGCTGTGGGTCGGAACGTGGTCGAGCGAGTGGAAAACCGCACCGGGCCGCAGGCATGAGTAGCCACGTGCGGCGGGTTGCTCAAATGGCTTTGGCGGGACATGGCCGCGGCGGAAGCGGCTGGTGGTGAGCAGGCCGCAGCCCGGCACATCGGGAAACTGGAGCATGGCGTGGTGGCCGAAGCTTATTGGGCCGGACATGCCGCTGATGATGTGGCGCTCATAAACCGCTGTGTGACCGCGCTGCAGGGAGATGTATTTATCCACTTGTCCCTCGCGAGTTTGGGTTTGCATGCGCAGGTGCAGATGCCCCGGTTTGGCGGCGGCCAGGGACCATGGAAGGTTGGCGGTGTCGCCGTGCGGCGGGTGTTGTTCACCTTGATACGCGGTGGTGTTGCCGCCAAAGGGCAGACAGAAAAAATCGCCGCGCAACGCCTTGAGCATCGGGGGCATCCCCGCCGGGGTGGCTTCTTGCGCCCACGGCGCGATGGCGTAGGGTTGGATCTTTTTTTTGCCCACACGGAACGTCACGGGGCCTAGGTGGCCGCCGGTTTCGGTAACGAATGCCACGACGTCGCGGGAGGCGATGCGCCACGATGGTTGGCCCAAATGCATGTGCAGGTCTGTTTTCATGGGGCGTTGCTGGGTTGAGAATCGCTTGTTATTACCTGACTTGGTAGGAGTTTGTCACGCTTTGTTCTTTGCGGGGCGGGGGCGGTCAGTTAAGATTCGGCGATGGACGCCAAGGTGCAAACACGACTAGACGACTTTATTCGCCGCAAGGGGTTGCGGCGCACGGCGCAACGTGAGAGGATTGTAGCTGCCGTGTTTTCCAAGGACGAGCATTTTTCGGCGGAGGAGTTGTATGAGCGGGTATGCACCAGTGTTGCCAATACCTCGCGGGCCACCGTGTACCGAACGCTCGGCTTGCTGGTGGAGGCTGGCCTGTTGCGTGCAATTGATCTGGGCGACAATCAAACGACGTACGATCCGAACTTTCTGGATAAACCGGCGCACAATCACTTGGTGTGCATTGATTGCGGGAGGGTGGTGGAGTTTGAGGATGCCCAACTTGAACGCCTCACCGCTTGCATGACCCACCAACTCGGCTTCGCTCCTATCCGCCAATCGCTAAAAATCGAGGCGACCTGCGAGCAGTTGCGCAACCACGGACGCTGCCCGAATCTCATCGCCGCACGCTTATCGGGCAAACGCCTGCGCAAGAAGAGGTGAGCGAGTCTGCGGCACTCATTCAGGGGCCGCGCATGCGCATCTGCCACAATATGTGGTCGCCTTTAAAACCCATTTGAGCCCCCCCTGTTGACCTGAGTATTAGCGTACTTTCCAGGATTCACACTTGGAATCGGCAGGTATCGAGTGCATCTTCCCCGCGTTCTTTTCTCCTTATGACTCCTGGACTCCGTCGTTTGCTGGCCTTGCTGACCGTATTTGCGGTTGCCTTCCTCTCTGTCTCCGCGCTGCGCGTCTGGCGTATGGGTGGGACATGGCGCGATCTCATCCCCGGCCTGGGAACATCTTCCGGCCACTTCCGACCGGAGCATTTCACCTTGCCAGATCAAGCCCCGCTCAATCTGAAGGATACCGAGTTGCTCACCCGGCTCAACGAAGAATACGCCCGCCTCACCGAGGCGGTGGTGCCTTCAGTCATCAGCATCGACACTGTGGGGGTGCGCACCGAGCGCATGATGGATGGCTGGGGCCGCGCTCAAATCCGGCGGTTTCCCACCCAAGGCCAAGGCTCCGGGGTCATTGTCACCAAGGAAGGTCATGCGATTACCAACCACCATGTGATAGCAGGCCAGCAAAAGATTCAAGTGACGCTGCACAATGGCAAGACCTATCCGGCTACACTGGTGGGAGAGGATAGTTTGCTGGATATTGCGGTGCTAAAAATTGATGGGGCGCCGCCGTTTGCGCCATTGAAGCTAGGGGATTCCTCGCAAGTGCGGGTGGGGCAGCTGGTATTTGCCATTGGTAATCCCTTTGGACTCGGTGAAACCGTCACCCAAGGGATTATCTCGGCCAAGGAACGCTCGCTTTCTGATAACCAGCGCGATTTGTTTCAGACCGATGCAGCCATCAACCCCGGTAATTCAGGCGGCCCGCTGGTGAACCTGCGCGGCGAAATCATCGGTATCAACGCCGCAATTTATTCCAAGGATAAGGAAAACCCCGGCTTCCAGGGCGTGGGTTTTTCGATACCATCCAACGACGTGAAGGATGCGTTGTTTCAGATATTGGAGCGCGGGCGGCCGCTGCGCGGATTCCTCGGCGTGCAGATGCGCGAACTCGATCCGGCCGTGCGCTCCGCCATCAATTACGACGGCGAAAATGGGGCTGCGGTGTTAGGCATTTCTCCGGGTTCGCCGGCCGCTGCCGCCGGCATTCAACCCTGGGATGTGGTGCTCAGTTTCAACGGCGAGGCGATTCACTCGACCTCCCAACTCATTGCTCTGGTCCAGCGCAGCCGCGCTGGCCAGACGGCCACCCTCAAAATCTGGCGTCGCGGCGAAACCCTCGAAATCAAGGCCAACGTCGCCGAAAGCACCCCCGTGGAAGCGGAGGCCGGCAAAACCGACGATGGCAAAACGCCCGGAGGCAAGCGTGATCCCAACCAAGTTCTCAAGCGCATCGGTATCGTCGCTCGTGATCTGTCGTTGACTGAGCAACTCCGCGGCTTTCGCGGCGCGGTGGTCACGCAGGTCGTCGCCAAGTCCTTGGCTGATGGCCGCATCCGGCCGGGCGATCTAATCCTCGCCGTCAACCAGGCCCAAATCTCCGACGCCAATGAATTGCTCCTTCACCTAGCCGCCTCCGCTGCCGTGCAAGCCACCAGTTTGCAGATTTTCCGCGATGGCAGACAAGCACGCGTCAATTTGCCGGCCCTAGCCAAGGAAGAATAGTGACGCCCAAAGAGTGGCCCCAAAGAGTGGCCCCAAAAGAGTGGCCCCGTCCCCATATTCAAATGACCGGCGCAAATCGCTTGTCAAGAGGCGGGTGAAGCGCCAGCTTGCGGGCCAGCACTTATGGACATTTGGCAAGCAATCGTTTTGGGCGTGGTCGAAGGTATCACCGAATATCTCCCGGTCAGCTCGACCGGTCATTTGCTAGTAGCGCAGCATTTCATGGGCATCGGCGGCGAGGTGGGAAGCGAGTCGAAAGCCGCTGCGGATGCTTTCGCGGTGTGTATTCAGGGCGGAGCTATTCTCGCGGTGCTCGGGTTGTATTGGCCGCGGGTGCTGCAGATGATCCGTGGTGTGCTCGGCATGGATGCCCTGGGCCTCAAACTCGCCATCGCCATCATTACCGGATTCATGCCTGCCGCACTCATCGGGTTATTGATTAGCCACTGGCTTAAGGCGCACCTGTTTGGCATGTGGCCGGTGGTCAGCGCTTGGGTCATCGGCGGAATGGCAATTCTGGCAACTGCCTGGTGGCGGCGGCGTAATCCGCCTCGCAGCGGCGGGTTGGATCTTGAGCACCTGACGTGGCAACTCGCCCTGATCATCGGGATGCTCCAATGCGTGGCGATGTGCCCGGGGACGAGCCGCAGCCTCATGACAATTTGTGGCGGCCTGCTCGTCGGGTTGTCGGTGAGCGCGGCGGTGGAATACTCGTTCCTGCTAGGTGTGCTCACACTAACAGCGGCCACCTTCAAGGAGGCTGCCGAAAAGGTGGCGGACTTTGGCCCGGCTTACAACACGTTGTTTGGCGGCACCAAGTTGATGATTCACGAATATGGCCTATCCACGATGCTCGTTGGTATTGTCGCCGCGGCGGTGGCTGCGGCGGTGGCCGTCAAATGGCTCGTTTCCTACCTGCAAAGCCACGGACTATCGATTTTCGGTTGGTATCGCATTGCCCTGGGCGGGGTGGTCGCCGCATTACTGGTGAACGGGTGGGGATAGGATCAGAAGGCGCAAGCCCGGACCCGGGTCGGCTGTGTGGGGAGCGCCGGCATCCTGCCCAATACTGTCAGTTTTGTTCATGCAGTGGCAGGAAGAAAGAAGAGGCGGCGGGCAGGATGCCCGCTCCACTGTGGCCCGGGCATCCTGCCCGGAGCCTTCTGTAACGAAAGCTTGCGCTAACCCGACTTTCCACCCGATTGTCACCCGATTGTCACCCGATTGTCACCCGATTTTTGTGTTTCAAGATTGCCGCCGCTCCGCTAAACACCTTTACCGCAACCGCAGAATCAAAAATCGGCAACTCAATCTTACGTAATTCATCCATACCGCCCCAACTCAACACCATGCTGGCATCAGACTCCTGTAAATGAAACGACGTGATTTTCTAATACAGGCAGGAGTGGGGCTGGTCTTGGGACTTTCGGTGTTCGGGCAGGGGACTGGGATGGTTTCCCAAGCCACGGAAAAACCTGTGGCGCAACGGCCGAACCTGGTTTTTGTGTTCAGCGACCAGCAGTCGTTCGACATGCTTGGCTGCGCCGGCAACAAGGACATCATCACGCCCAACCTCGACAAATTGGCGGCGGCGGGCGTGCGTTTCAATCAATGCATTTCCAGTTCGCCGGTTTGTACGCCGTTCCGCGGGATGCTCTTGACGGGGCAGCACCCGCTGCGCAGCGGGGCGTTCTGCAACGATATTCGCATTGTTCCCGGCGAAGGTCGGTATTTCGGTGAGGTTTTGCGGGATGCGGGCTATGCCTGCGGCTATGTCGGCAAGTGGCATCTGTACGGCGGCGACCGCAACCGGCCGATTCCCGCCGGCCCGTTCCGCTATGGCTTCGACCAGACGTTTTTATCGAACAATTGCAATGAGCTTTTCGATGACAAGCGCGCCTATTTCTGGGATGAAAACGGAAAGAAGCAGCCCTGCGGCGACTGGGAGCCTTACGCGCAGACGCGGCAGGCAGAGGAATTCATCGAGGCTAACGCGGCGAAGCCCTTCGCGTTGTTTCTTTCGTGGCATACTCCGCATAACTGGGACGGCGAATTCGGCTACAACGCGCCGCCAGATCTGCTCAAACTCTACGATCCGGCCAAACTCACGCTGCGCCCCAACGTGGAGGATACGCCGCAGATCCGCAGCATGTACCAAGGCCACATGGCCCTGTGTACCAGTGTTGACCGCGCGTTTGGCGCACTGATGAGCAAGCTGCGCGAGCTGAAACTCGACGGGAATACGATCGTTGTTTTCACCTCCGACCACGGCGACTTGCTACTCTCGCACGGTTTCCGGGGGAACAAGGGCCGCCCGGAAATTGAGTCGCTGCATGTGCCGTTGCTCATCCGCTGGCCGAATCTATTGAAGCCGCGGGTCAGCGAGTTGCTTATCGGCCCGTTGGATATCATGCCGACCCTGCTGAGCATGCTTAAGCTCAAAGTGCCGGGGACATGTCAGGGCCGGAATCTGGCTGAGGCGATTTTCAAGGCGCAAGACGATGCCGTGGAAAGCGTGCCGCTGTTCTTGTTTCCCTGGAAATGGCGGGGGATTTACACGCGTCGCTACACCTATGCCTTCGACCTGCCACCCCACGTGAATATCTACGGACAGAGTATGCGTTTTGCGTGCTTATATGACCACCAGGCTGACCCGCGCGAAATGAAGAACCTGATAGATGCGCCGGAGCAGAAGGACGTCCGGGAGAACCTTCACGCGCAATCGCTGGCCTGGATGGAAAAATTCGGGGATACCGGGATAGATTTTCCCGAACTGATGGAGCGTGTCATGGTTAAGGAGGATATCAGGCGTGGCATGAATGGCTCCATGACGAGTAATACATCGGGGCAGGGCCGACTCAAGGGCCGCCCGGAAGATGTTCTAGCAGGAAAATCCCCATGATATACAAGTCGTTCATGACTTTGAACGGTGAGTACCACACAAGAAAAATTTTGAATATAAAGTAAATATCAACGTAATAATGAAAGCAAACTTGAAAGGAAATATGGAATGAAGAAGCAACTAATGACGAGTATCGCGGTGTTGATGGTCCTGTTGGCGACGGCCCGGGGAGGATACGTTGGCTGGCAGCATTCGGGATCGATCTGGATCCTGACAACACCGGAGGGTGCCAACTTGCCGGCAACAGCTACGGAAGAGAATTTTCCGCTGCTGGTGCGGCTCAACAAGGAGGGGTTTGATTTCAGCCAGGCGAAAGCCGCTGGCGATGATATCCGATTTGCCAATGCCGCCGGCGCGCCGCTGGCATACCAGATAGATGAATGGGATGCTACCGCAGGAACGGCGAGCATCTGGGTGCGCATACCCGTCATCAAGGGCAACGCACATCAGGAAATCAAAATGTTGTGGGGCAAGGCAGACGCGCTCAGTGAATCCAAAGGCAATGCCGTGTTCAACGAGTCCAACGGTTACCTCAGCGTCTTTCACATGACCGATCCGGTGAAGGATGAGGTCGGCGTGCTCGAGCCCAAGGATACCGGGACCACGGCCTCCAAGGGTATGATCGGCAAGAGTCGGCGGTTTGACTCAGGCAAGGGAATCAACTGTGGTGAGAAAATCACCACCTTTCCCACCGGATCGAGTCCCAACTCCTCGGAGATTTGGTTCAAGGCAGAGAAACCCAACACCCTCCCGGTCGGCTGGGGCAATGAACAGGGCCAGGGCAAGGTGACCATGATCTTTGAGAGCCCGCCACATATCACCATGGATTGTTGCTTCTCTGGTGCCAACGTCCAAAGCAAGTCCCGGTTGGCCATGTCTGAATGGATTCATGTGGTCCATACCTTCAAGGACGGCGAATCCAGACTCTATGTCAACGGCGTGCTCGATGGTGAAAATAAGGGCGGCAACCCGCTCAACGTGAAAAGCCCGGAACGAATGTATATCGGCGGTTGGTATGGCAATTACCAGTTTGTCGGTGATATCGACGAAGTGCGCGTTTCCAAAGTCACTCGCTCCCCCGACTGGATCCGGATGTCATACGAAAATCAGAAACCCATGCAGACGCTGGTGGGCCCGCTGGTGCGGCCTGGTACGGTCTTCGCGGTTTCAGAGAAATCCATCACCGTGATGGAAGGTAAGAGCGCAACGGTGACCGCCAAGTTAGAGGGCGCACAAAAAAGTTATTGGATCCTGAAACGAGGCGGGATTGAGACGATCGTGGCGGTTGACCAGCCGAGTTTCACGCTAAATGCGGGCCGTGTGAGTGGCGACCAGTCATTGACCCTGACGCTCAAGGCGGTCTATGCCGGCACGGTTAAGAATCTCGATATCCCTGTAACCATCAAGGAAAATATCCCAGACCCGGCCTTCACCTTGCAAGCGCCGGTCACCTGGGATGGCCGCAGCACCATCGAAATCGTGGCGCTAATTTCCAATTTGAA
This sequence comes from Verrucomicrobiota bacterium, assembly GCA_037133195.1. GTDB lineage: Bacteria > Verrucomicrobiota > Verrucomicrobiia > Verrucomicrobiales > Akkermansiaceae > Luteolibacter. Next base: position 9,650 of record JBAXOP010000019.1, read on the forward strand.
AGACATGCAGGCGAAAAATGTCGGCGAGTTGAAATATGAGTGGAAGGTATCAGGCTTGGCCGTGATCAAGGAGATCCAGCCCGGCAAACTGATCCTCAAGCGCGCCCAAAACAGTGGCAATATGACCGTGACTGCGAGCATCAGCAATGGCGGCAGTCTGGTCACCAAGTCAGCTCAGCTCGTGGTCAAAGAACCCAAGAAGGATGCTTGGGTTCAGAGGACGCCGGACAAGGATGAGAAGCCGGTTGATAATCAGTTCTTCGCCCGGGATGACAAGAATGAAGGCACGCTGTTTTACAACGGAACGCTGAGCAACGCCGCTGACTCTGTCTTCCTGAAGTTATATGCCGACGACAAGCTCATCAAAACCGATACACAGAAACCCACCGCAGACAAGAGTTATGCCTTGTCGGTGAAGCTCAAGCCCGGCTTGTTCAAATACAAAGTGGAATTCGGCTCCAAGGCCGGCGGTACCGAGACGCTGCTCCAGACCGTGACCAACCTCGTGTGCGGCGATGCTTACCTGATTGACGGGCAGTCCAACGCGCTGGCGACCGATACCGGCGAGAAGGCCCCAGCGGTGACCAGCGATTGGATCCGTAGCTATGGCGGGCCCGCCGGCGACCCGAAAGGCGAGCCGCAGAACCTGTGGTGCAATCCGGTATGGCGAATTGAAAAGGGCGAGAAAGCTCAGCTTGGCTGGTGGGGCATGGATCTGGCAATGCGCTTGGTGGACCGCGAGAAGATGCCTATTTTCATCGTCAATGGCGCGGTGGGTGGCACGCGCATCGACCAGCACCAGCGCAACGAGGCCAATCCTGGCGACATGAACACGATTTACGGACGGATGTTGTTGCGGGTGAAGCAAGCCAAGCTGACGCACGGCATCAGGGGCATCCTCTGGCATCAGGGTGAGAACAACCAAGGGTCCGCCGCGCCTACCGGTGACTTCGATTGGAAGTCCTACCAAGATTATTTCCTGGATATGTCGGCGGCCTGGAAACAGGATTTTCCTAACATCCAGCACTATTATATCTTCCAGATTTGGCCGAATTCGTGCAGCATGGGTGGAAACACCGGCGGCGGCGATATGATCCGCGAAAGACAGCGGACCCTGATGCAGTTGTTCTCGAACTTGGATTGTATGTCCACTCTCGGGATCAAACCGGCCGGCCCCTGCCACTATCCGCTGGTCGGCTGGTCTGAATTCGCGCGTTTGATACTGCCCCTCATCGAGCGGGACAACTATGCAAAAACGCCCGCTGTTTCCATCACTGCGCCGAATCTCCGGCAGGCGTCTTTCGCAGGCGGCGCAAAGAATACCATTGCGCTTGAGTTTGACCAGCCTGTTGTCTGGAACGATGCGCTGATCAATGAGTTCTATCTGGATGGGGCCAAGGGCTTGGTTGTCTCCGGCAGCGTGACCGGCAATGTGATTACCCTCAAACTCAAAGAGCCTTCCTCTGCCAAGAAAATCACCTATATCAAGGAATCCGATTGGAGCCAGGACCGGTTGCTCATCGGTGCCAACGGAATTGCCGCGCTGACGTTTGCGGATGTGGCGATCGGCTCAGCCCGCTGAGCGCTGATGAATCATGGATATGAGTTAGAATAGATTGCTATGAATCGAACAAGAGCGGGACTTGTATGGATGTGTGCGGCGCTGATGGCTGGTGTGCTACCCGTATCAGCGGTAGTGCCTCGCCCGGAGCATCCGCGGCCGGACCTTTGTCGTGAGAACTGGCTGACGCTCAACGGCGAGTGGCAGTTCGAGATCGACAAGGCGGCGGACGGAGAGTCCCGCGGTTTGATGTATGGCAAAGATCTCAACTCAAAGATCACGGTGCCGTTCTGTCCTGAAAGTAAGCTCTCCGGCCTCGCTCTTGGCAATACCGTGAAGCTCAAGGACGTCTGGTACCGCCGCTCGTTCGAGTTGCTGCCCGCCATGCAAGGCAAGCGGGTGCGCATCCATTTCGGTGGCGTTGACTACAAAACCTGGGTCTATATCAACGGCCAGCTTGCCGGGATACATGTCGGTGAAAGTTCCGCGTTTAGTTTCGAGATCACTAAATGGCTCAAGGACGGGCCTAACGAAGTTGTGGTGAAGGTTCTGGATGATATGTGGTCAGGTCTTCAACCGAGCGGCAAGCAATCGCCCGAGCAGAGCCAGGGATGCACCTATACCCGTACCACTGGCATCTGGCAGTCGGTGTGGTTGGAGGCGGTGGGTTCCTCGTTCGTGGAAAATATCTCGGTAGTGCCGGACCCCGACAATTCGCGGGTGCTCATCAACGCCAAACTCAATGGGGCGGACAAAGAACTGATACTTAAAGCCGAGGCGTTCATCGACGGCGAGTCGGTGGGCTCAGACACGGCGGCAGGTCCGTGGCAGAACACGCTGGTGGTGAACCTGAAGACAAAGAAACTCTGGGCACCGGCCACCCCGTTCCTATATGATCTCAAGCTCAGTCTTTACAGCGGAAAAACCAAGCTCGATGAGCTGACCAGCTATTTCGGCCTGCGCAGTGTCGCCATCGACGGGCGGCGCATTCTCATCAACGGCAAACCGGTTTTTCAACGGCTCATCCTTGACCAGGGATTCTATCCAGAGGGGCTGTGGACGGCACCGACGGACGAGGCGCTCAAGAAGGACATCGAGATGTGTATGGCCTGCGGATATAACGGTGCACGCCTGCATCAAAAAGTCTTCGAGCCGAGGTTTTTGTATTGGGCTGACAAGCTCGGCTATCTGGTCTGGGGCGAGTCTCCTAACTGGGGTTTCAATTTCAAGCCGGAGGGCTATTCCGCCTATCTCAATGAGTGGACCGAACTCCTCCTGCGCGACCGCAACCATCCTTCTATTGTCGGATGGTGTGCGTTTAATGAAACTAACGGAAATGCCGTCGCCGATCTGCAGCAGATGATGTGGAACGTCACCAAGGCAGTCGATCCTACCCGCCCGGCGCTGGAAACCAGCGGCTGGACGCACACGCTGCCCAACCCGGAAGTTCTGGATATGCATGACTATGACGGTAACGCGCTGAGTTTGCGCGAGCGTTGGTTAGGCAACTTGTCGGTCTCTTCGGTGGCCCGTTCCATCCCCGCTCGCTACGGCTCGCTCAAGGCGCTACCGACCAAAGACCTCGGCATTCCGTTCATGATCAGCGAAATTGGCGGCATCGGCTGGGCCACCCAAGGCGGATGGGGCTACGGCGCCGGCCCGAAAAATCTCGACGAATTTTATGTCCGCTACAAGGGAACCATCGATGCGATGCTCGATAACCCGCACTTGTTTGGTTTTTGCTATACCCAACTGACCGATATTGAGCAGGAAAAAAACGGATTGTTCTACTATGACCGCAAGCCGAAGTTCGACGCGAAGAAACTCCATGAGATCACCTCCCGCGAAGCCGCTTACGAGCGGATCGATCCCACCAAGCCAGCCGTGAAGACGGCTCAACCGGCGTGGAAAGTGCTGGTCGGTGCCCTGCAAGACGGGGAGCTGAGCACGCCCTATCGCTATGTTATCGAGAAGCCTGCCGACGGCTGGATGAAGGATGGGTTCGATGATGCATCCTGGAAATCCGGCCTCGCTCCGTTCGGCAGCGGCGGGGATTGGACCATCAGGACCCAGTGGACGAACAGCGATATCTTCTTCAGAAAAACTTTTGATTATGCTGGCGGCGATATCAAAAAAGGAGCCATCGTCATTTTCTACGACGAGGATACGGAGGTGTATGTCAACGGGCAGAAGATATTCGCTGCCGAAAAGTTTATCACCAATTACCAGTTGTTTCCGGTGACCGAGGCGTTGCAAAAAGCACTGAGGAAAGGCTCTAACACGATCGCGGTGCATACCCACCAGACGGCTGGCGGCCAGTACATCGATCTGGCTCTGCTGGTGGAATAAGCGGATCCAATGATTTTATTTTCAGAGAACGAACACCAAACGAAAGACACCAGCTATGAATACCATAAGCCCTAGGGGCCTACTACTGATCATCACCATGCTGTTGTCCGGCGCGGTTGCCTCCGCCGCTGGTGAAGGGACGGCGGTCATTCCGCGCCCCGAACATCCCCGCCCGGATCTCCAGCGTGATAATTGGCTCACACTCAACGGCGAGTGGCAGTTCGAGATCGACAAGGCAGCCGACGGCGAGTCCCGCGGCTTGACGTATGGCAAAGATCTCAAGCAAAAGATCACGGTGCCGTTCTGTCCCGAAAGCAAACTCTCCGGCCTCGCTCTGGGCAATAGCGAAAAACTCAAGAACGTCTGGTACCGCCGCTCCTTCGTGGTGCCGCCTGCCATGCATGGCAAGCGCGTGCGGATCCATTTCGGCGGCGTCGATTACAAAACCTGGGTTTACATCAACGGCCAACTGGCCGGCTCACACGTCGGCGAAAGTGCCGCCTTCGCTTTCGATATCACCAAATTGCTCAAAGCCGGGACCAACGAAGTGGTAGTCAAGGTATTTGACGACATGTGGTCGGGGCTTCAGCCGCGGGGCAAGCAGACACCGGATAACAGTAACGGATGCATCTATACCCGTACCACTGGTATCTGGCAGTCGGTGTGGCTGGAGGCGGTGGGCTCGTCATTCGTCGAGACCCTTTCCGTGGTGGCGGATCCCGACCACTCGCGTGTGCTTATCACGGCCAAGATCAACGGTCAGGACAAGGATCTAAAACTCAAGGTGGAGGCATTTGCCGACGGTAAACTGGCAGGTTCCGATTGCGCGGCCGGTCCTTGGCAGAACGCGCTGGTTCTCAACCTCAACACTAAAATACTTTGGGAACCCGGAGCGCCTTTCCTATATGATTTGAAAATCACGCTCTCCAGCGGCACCACGATTATTGATACACTTAAGAGTTATTTTGGCCTGCGCAAGCTCGCCATCGACGGCCGCAAGATATTGATCAACGGCAAGCCGTTTTTCCAGCGCCTGATCCTCGACCAGGGATTCTATCCAGAGGGGCTGTGGACGGCACCGTCCGACGCGGCTCTCAAGAAGGATATCGAAATGAGCTTGGCCTGCGGCTACAATGGCGCACGCCTTCATCAAAAAGTCTTCGAGCCGCGCTTCCTCTACTGGGCCGACAAGCTCGGCTACATGGTGTGGGGCGAATATCCGGACTGGGGCTACGAGTTTCACCCCGAGGGCAATGCGGCATGTGTCAATGAATGGATAGAGATTTTGCTGCGTGACCGCAACCATCCGGCCATCGTTGGTTGGTGCCCATTCAATGAGGAGGACCAGAGGGCCAAAGAGCTTTCACAGATGGTCTGGAACGTCACCAAGGCGGTTGACCCTACCCGGCCGGCGCTGGAAACCAGCGGCTGGACACATACGTTGCCCAATCCTGAAGTTCTGGATGGCCATGATTATGAAGGTAGTCCTGGCGTGCTGCGCAACCGCTGGATGGAGCGTCTCTCGGCCACCCCGGAAGACCTGCCCGCTCCTCCGCGTTATGGCAACCGGCCGGCACCGGCCCCCTCGCGCATCATCCCCTGCATGGTGAGTGAGATCGGCGGCGTCGCCTGGGCAACTGAAGGTGGTTGGGGGTATGGTGAGGCACCGAAGAAACTCGAGGAATTCTATACCCGCTATCAGGGAACCATCGACGCGATGCTCGACAACCCGCACTTGTTCGGATTTTGCTACACTCAGTTGACTGATGTGGAGCAGGAGAGAAACGGCCTCTATTTCTATGATACCCGCAAACCGAAGTTCGATGTCGCAAGGCTCCACGCCATCACTTCACGTCAGGCGGCTTATGAGCGTGGCGATCCGTCTATCATCAAGTCCACCGCCCCTCTGCCCAAGCCCGCCTGGAAGGTTTTGGTGGGTGCTGTGCAGGACGGTGACCTGAGCACCCCGTATGCATATGCTACGGAGAAACCAGCCGACAATTGGACCGGGGATTCCTTCGATGACCATGCGTGGAAGACCGGTCGAGCCCCATTCGGCCATGGCACCCAGAATGTGCGGACGGATTGGACCACCCCGGACATATACCTCAGGAAAAAGTTCGACTACGACGGCACGACCTTGAAGCATGCTGCGGTGGTGATCAACTATGACGAGGACACCGAGGTCTATGTGAACGGCAAAAAAATCCTGAGTGTTGGCGGATATATCTCCTACTATCAATTGAACAGCGTCACCGACGCATTGCAAAAATCACTGAAGAAAGGCTCTAACACGATCGCCGTGCATACCCACCAGACGGCGGGCGGCCAGTATATCGATTTGGCCCTACTGGTGGAAAATTAATAAACAATATTATGCGAATCAAACAAATTTGTTATTGGACGCTTTTTCTGGCAAGTGCGGCACTGCTGCGGCAGGAGGCGAGGGCGGCGACCCTGGAGGCGGATTTCAGCAATCCGCCCGTCACGGCGCGGCCCTACGTGTGGTGGCATTGGATGGGCTCCAACATCAGCAAGGATGGTATCACCCGGGACCTTGAAGCCATGAAGGAAGCCGGTATCGGCGGTGCCACGATCTTCAACCTCACCTCCGCGGTGACCGTCGGTGCCAAGCCTACCGAGAATTGTCCCTGGCCCGAAATCACCTATCGCAGTCCGAAGTGGTGGGAAATGATGAAGCACGCCGCTGCGGAGGCCAATCGACTAGGGCTTGAACTTGGCATGCATAACTGCGTGGGATACTCGACGACGGGCGGTCCGTGGATCACTCCCGAACGCGGGATGCAACAATTGGTGCGCAAAATGGAGAAAGTCCAAGGCGGCAAGCAAGTCACTATCGACCTGCCGCTGTCCGGCACCCAACTGGTTGACATCGGGGTGTTCGCCGTACCTGCTGAAGGTGTCATTCCGTTAGATAAGATCATCGACCTGAGTGCCAAGATAGACGCGAAGGGTCATCTCGTCTGGGATGCCCCGGCGGGTGCTTGGAACGTCTATCGTCTCGGCTATGCGTTCAGCGGGCATCAATGCAGTCCGGTCCCTGACGACATGCTCAATAAGGCGTTCGAGGTGGACAAAATGTCGGTCGAACAAAACATATATCACTGGAAACAGGTGCTTGAACCGCTCAAGCAGCACCTAGGTCCGCTCGTTGGCAAGAGTTTGCGCCATATTCTCATCGATAGTTATGAAGCCGGTAACCAAAATTGGAATGCCCATTTTCGTGAGCAATTCAAGCGGCTTAAAGGCTACGATGCGCTGCCGTGGCTCATGACCATGAACCAGCAAGTCACCGACGGCCGCAAAGAAGAGGCACGCATCGTGGCCGGCGCGGACCAGAGTGAACGCTTCGAATGGGATTATCTCGATGTGATCAAAACGTTGTTTCTTGATGGCTTTCGCACCGGTTCCGAGGCAATTCATGCGGCGGGCATGACCTTTAACTGGGAACCTTACAGCGGCCAGTTTGATATGATTGCCGGCTCCGCTTTGGCTGATACGCCAATGGGCGAATTCTGGACCGGTGGCCAAGGCGGCATTGATTATAATATCGTGGCGGCAGGCCGCGCCGCCGGACACCGTGTCATTGCTGCCGAATCATTCACAGGTATGCCTCCGATTAGTCGGTGGAGCGAGACCCCTGCTTTCTTGAAAACCTGCAGCGATGGAACTTATGCCAGCGGTGTCAATCGTGTGGCACTGCACCATTGGGTCCATCAGCCGTTCGACGACAAGTATAAGCCCGGTATGGGCATGGGTTGGTGGGGGACGCATTTCAGTCGCAATCAGACATGGTTTGAGCCCGGCAAAGCATATTTTGCCTATCTCGGCCGGGTGCAGACATTGCTTCAGCGCGGCGAGGGCGTTGCCGATTTCCTGGCGCTTGAGCACTCACCCGCCGGTGCCGACTCCATCCCGGTTGCCGCGCTGCTGCACGGCGACCTGCGCATCAAGGATGGTATGATAGTGTTGCCGAGTGGTCGGCGTTACCCATTTTTGCAGTTGCCTCCCAGGGAAGTGATGCTGCCAGAGGTTGCTCGGGCACTCAAAAAGTTGGTGGCGTCTGGTGGGGTCATCGCCGGACAGAAGCCGTTGCGCTCGCCCAGTCTCTCAGGCTATCCGAATGCGGATGCCGAGGTTAAGAAACTCGGCGAAGAGATCTGGAGCAACGCGAAAGTTCTCACCAAAGCGGTGATGCCGGCACCTCCTGTGGCCACGCCCGGTGCCGATATCCGTACGACGGCCCGCAAGGATGGTGAAACTGATATCTTCTTCCTGGCGAATACTAGCAATGAGGCACGCGACTTCACCGGATCCTTCCGCGTTACCGGCAAATTGCCGGAATTCTGGCAAGCCCTGGACGGGACGTCACGCGCCGCAGCCGTGTGGAAAACCGCCGCTGGGCGTACGGACCTTCCGCTGCACCTCAATGCGCATGAGTCCATCTTTGTGGTGTTCCGCAAATCGGCACCGAACGACCACGCCGTTGAAATCACCGCCACCGACAAAACCCCGTACACATCCAGGGTAGATGAGGCTGGAAAAATCATAGTGCGCAGCGCCTCAACGTGTCGCGGCGAAATCATGTTCGCTTCCGGCAAGCGTGCCCCATACGCTGTTGAAGCCGTTGCGCCCATCGCACTGGCAGGGCCGTGGCAGGTTAGGTTCGCACCGGTTGTGGGCGCAGCTGCCCAAGCAACTTTTTCGGAACTTCGCTCCTGGAGCGAGAATACCGACCCTAACATCAAGTATTTTTCCGGCACCGCCAGCTACTGCAAAGAGATCAAGCTGGACGTGCTGCGCCCGAGTCAGCGTTATATCCTGGACTTGGGCACCGTGCATGAGATGGCTGCCATCCATGTCAACGGCCGCGCTCTGGGGGTAGTCTGGTATCCGCCATTCCGCATGGATATCACAAACGCTCTGAAAACTGGCACTAATAAGTTAGATATCCGGGTGACCAATACCTGGGCCAACCGTCTCATCGGCGACGAGCAGGAGCCCGAGGATTGCAAATGGGATGAATGGGAGGGGTTCCGCGATTTTGGCGGGCGCTGTCTGAAAACCTATCCGGATTGGTTTGTGAAAAACCAGCCACGGCCATCGCTTGGCCGCAAGTGCTTTGTGACCTATAACTATTTCAAGAAAGACGCGGCGTTGCTCCCTGCCGGACTGCTCGGACCGGTCCAATTCATCGTTGAAAACGAAGTCAAGTGCGAGGCCCCAGTGAATCAATAGTATGAAACGATTCGTCTATCTAACATTATTTTCCGGGGTTTGCTTGTCTGGCATTCAGCTGCTTGCCGGCGATTTGAAACAAGAATTTGCCACTCCTCCGGATACGGCGCGGATGTGGACGTGGTGGTTCTGGTTGGGCGACAAGGTTGATCGCGCCAGCATCACGGCCGACTTGGAAGCCATGAAGGCCCAGGGAATTGGCGGCGTGACCGTTTACAGCATCAGCGGTCCCGGAGTAGGGGGTAAAGGCCCTGATTATATGAGTCCGGCTTGGCGGGCACTCTTCAAACACACGGTCAAAGAGGCAGAGCGGCTCGGCCTCGGCGTCAGCGCTATCTTATGTAGCGGCTGGAATGCCGGCGGACCATGGATCACTCCCGAGTTCGGTTGCAAGAAACAGGTCAGTTCGGAAGTGGTCGTCACCGGACCCAAGCATTTCAAAGAGAAACTGACCCAACCCGGCAATCCGAAATTTTACCGGGATATCGCCATTCAAGCGTTTCCCAATGTTTCTACCAAGTCCAGCCCGGACCGCCAGAAACAGTTGACGTATAAGCTCGTGCAGGACTCCTTCGGCGATGGAGTCAAGACTCCGATCAAGGAAATCTGCGCCGAGCCGATGAAGCCGCTGCTGCCCGCGGAAGCGGGTGCGACCGTGGCCCTGAAATCCATCATTGATCTAACCGCCAAATGCTCGGCCGATGGCGTGCTCGAGTGGGATGTGCCGGCGGGCAAGTGGACCATCCTGCGCACCGGCTACACGATGACGGGCGACGTGACGAGTTGGTCGTCGCCAACCGGGTCAGGGCTGGAAGCCGACCCCTTGGACCCTGTGGCCATGGATTTCCAATTCGCCCATGCCGGCGCGCCGCTCATCGAGGAAGCCGGCACATTGACGGGCAAGGTCCTCCGCTCGGTGCAGGTTGACAGTTGGGAAATGAAGCTGCCTAACTGGTCGGCGGGTTTCCGCGACGATTTCAAGAAATTCCGCGGCTATGATCCTGTGCCATTCCTGCCGGCGCTGGCGGGCTGGGAACTGGTCAGTCCTGAGCTTACAGACCGATTCCTCTACGATTACCGCAGGACGCTTGCCGATTGCGTGGCCGAGAATTATTTCGGCCGCCTTTCCAAGCTGGCAGAGGCCAAGGGCATCATCCAGCAGAGCGAGGCCGGCGGCCAATGCTGCCCGAAGTGGATGTCGTTAGATGGTCTCAAAAACCTGGGCCGCACCGCCATTCCGATGGGTGAATTCTGGCAGTGTGGGCTTTGGACCGAAGATAAGCAGAACAAGTCCGCCAAGCAGGCCGCCTCGGCAGGTCACCTGTATGGCAAGCCCATCGTCGCCGCCGAGGCATTTTCCGCCCTGCAACATTTCCACTGGGAGGAGTATCCGGCCTCGCTCAAACCCACCGCCGACCGGGCATTCTGCGAGGGCCTCAACAGCTTCTTCGTCTTCTCCAGCGCCACCCGCAGCGATGAGGGATATCCCGGCGAGGAGTTTTGCTCCGGGACCTATTTCAACCGCAAGGTCACCTGGTGGAGCCAAGTGCGCGCCTTCAATGACTACATCGCGCGCTGCAGCCACATGCTGCGCCAGGGGCTGTTTGCCGCCGATGTGTTGTTCTATAACGGCGATCAGTGCCCCAATTTCGTCCAGCCCAAGCATGTCGAACCGGGTCTCGGCGTTGGCTATGATTATGATGTCTGCAATACCGAGATTATTCTAACACGCCTCGGAGTTAGTAACGGCAAGATCGTGCTGCCCGACGGCATGAGCTACCGCATGATGGTCCTGCCCGAAAGCACGACCATGACCGTCGAGGTGCTGCGCAAACTCAAGAAGCTGGTGAGCGACGGCATGACCCTGGTCGGACCCAAACCCGTGGCGGCCCCGGGACTAACCGATTATCCGCGTTGCGATGTGGAAGTGAAGGCATTGGCCACGGAATTGTGGGGCGATTGCGATGGCAAGACGGTCAAGGAGCACGTCGTCGGCAAAGGCCGGGTGGTGTGGGGCATCACGCCGCGCGAGTTGCTGACCCAGGCCAAGATCCATCCCGATTTCAGCTTTGCCGGCGGCAAGCCCGATAGCTACTTCGAGTGGATCCATCGCAGGGACAAGGGCACCGAGATGTATTTTGTCGCCAACCGGATGGACCGTGCCGAGAATGTGACGTGCACCTTCCGCGCCAGTGGAGCGCGGGTGGAGTTGTGGGATCCGGTGACCGGCCAGGTGCGCGAACTCAAGGAGTGCAAGATCCTGGCCGACGGCATGACCGAAATTCCGCTGGAATTCGCGCCGTCTGAGAGTGCGTTCGTGGTCTTCAGTAAGGAGATACCGAAGACTGTGGCCAAAGCCCCGAATGCAGCGGCCAAGAATTTCCCGGCGTTGAACACAGCCCAGGAAATCACCGGCGCGTGGGATGTGACCTTCGACCCAAAATGGGGCGGCCCCGGCAAGGTGAAATTCGAGAAGCTCGATGATTGGATCAGGCGGCCCGAGGAAGGCATCAAACTCTACTCCGGCACGGCGATCTATCACAAGACCTTCACCTTGGCAGCTGGCCCTGGCAATCGCGCTCCGTTCTACCTCTCGCTGGGATCCGTGAAATACACCGCTCGGGTGAAACTCAACGGCAAGGACCTTGGAATCGTGTGGACCGCTCCCTGGCGCGTCGAGATCACCAGCGCACTCAAGGCGGGCACCAACGAATTGGAAATCGAGGTGATCAACCTGTGGCCGAACCGCCGGATCGGCGACGCTTCGTTGCCCGAGGAAAAACGTTACACCCATAGCAATATCAACTTCAGCCCGATCAATCCCGTAAATCCTCCTGAAAGGTCCGGGTTGTACACGTCAGGACTGTTAGGACCCGTGGTGATCCAGTCTGTGGCGTCTCAAACAAAATAATTGGATAGATCTGTCCATGAAGCACCTCACACAAAACGCCCGCTCCGTTATGAAATCCCTACTACTCATCGCCGCAGCCAGCGCCGCCTTTCTCCATGCTGAAGCCAAGCAGGAATTGGATTGGAGTGAAATTGCGGTTAATGGAAGATCCTATAAATTGAGATTAACCGAGTTCGTGAAACCTGTTGAAGTAGGTGTGGGATCCCCTGTTTTAGAGGAAAAATATCGCGACCTTCTAGGGACTTACGCCATCATCAGCGATCCGATTAAATTTTCTTATGAAGAAGCATGCAAAGTTGCGACTAGCGAAGTAGTGGGCAAGTTGACGCGTGAGAAATATGACAGGATAGGAACGACTGCTGTCAAAGCTAATCCTGCGCTGTTTCAAAAGGCTGTAGACTATGCCGTTGAAGTTCAACCCAAGCCAGCAGGCAGGAAGTATTTGGTTATTGCGCATAGATATGGCTATAATCTTAGCAGGGTCGATGAAAACCAAAGTATAGTCTATAGCATCTTGATTTGGGATCAGGGTGGTTGGAAGTCATTTCCTCCTGTCAGCGATGAGGTTAAGGTAATTCAAGAAGATATTAAATTCGCAAGACTGGTTAACATCAAAACCCTTATAGCTGGCATTAAGTCCCCTGAATAATACGGATGACGTTCTCACGGAACGCTGACACATCGCTTCTGGTTCGAATCAATGGTCATCATTGTCAGAACTGAGTGTTTGAGTTGCGCGGCGTCAGCAAGTGCAGCGTCGATCCTAACGCCTCTTTAGTCAGAAAGAAATTCTCAATTAAGAATCAATGAACAAGGTAATCACGACGATAATTTTCACAGCGGCGGTCATCAATCCGCTGGCGAAGGCGGTGACGCCGCTGCCGGAGAAAGTGAGCTGCGCCATTGCCGACAAGCAGGCGTTTCAGACCCCCGATTGCGTGCATCTGACCGGTTGGATCGGCTCGCGCATTGATATCAACGAGAAGACCCGGATGGCCAAGATGGATCCGGAGCGCCTGCTGGCCAGTTATCGCAGACGGCCGGGCTGGCAATCGTTTGATGGCGAGCACATGGGCAAATGGCTGCATGCCGCCACCCTTGCATGGGTCAACTCCGGCGATCCGGAGCTGCGCAAAAAACTCGATTACACCGCCACGGAACTGGTCAAAACCCAGCTCGACGATGGCTACCTGGGGACTTACGCCAACGAAAACCGCTGGACCGAATGGGATGTCTGGGCGCATAAGTATAACTTGCTCGGCTTGGTCACTTACGTCCGTTACACCGGCAATCTGGAACTGCTGCCGGCCTGCTGCAAGCTGGCCGATCTGCTCTGCAAGACATTTGGCGACGAATCGGGCAAGCGCGATATCATCCCGGCTGGCGAACATGTCGGGATGGCTCCGGGCAGCGTGCTGGAACCTATCGTGTTGCTCTATCGCCTAACCGGAGAACCACGTTACCTCGACTTTGCCAAATATATCATGCGGGCATTTGAACAACCGAACGGACCGAAAATCGTCTCGCGGTTGCTGGAACTCAAGCGGGTGGACAAGGTGGCCGACGCCAAAGCCTACGAGATGCTCTCCTGTCTCAGCGGCATGCTGGAGTTCTATCGGACCACGGGAGATGCCAAGCTGCTGGAGGCCAGTCTCTACGCCTGGCAGAATATCGTCGACAAGAAACTCTATATCACCGGGACCACCAGCAACGGCGAGTTTTTTACAGAGGATTACTATCTCCTGAACACCAACAAAGTCGGCGAAACCTGCGCGACGGTCTCATGGATTCAGTTCAACGCGCAGCTCCTGCGCGTGACGGGTGAGGCCCGCTTTGCCGAGCAACTCGAGCGAGCGGTGGTTAACCAGTTGTTTGGCGCGCAAAAGCCCGACGGCAACTCCTGGTGCTATTATTGCCCCATGGAAGGCGTGAAACCCTACCGCGGTGGGCTCGATGGCCATTGCTGTCTTTCCAGCGGTCCGCGCGGAATTGCCTTGATTCCGACCTTTGCCGCCAGCGTCGATGCCGATGGAGTGGTGGTCAATCTCTATGACTCAGGCACCGCCAAACTCACCTTGCGTGATGGCAAGCCAGTCGCGCTGACCACCGAAACGAATTATCCCAGCGATGGAAAGATTGTCATCACGGTGGACGCCGAGTCGACCTCGTCCTTTGCCTTCAAGGCGCGTATCCCGGCATGGTGTCGTGAAGCGACCGTGAAGCTCAACGGCACCACGGTGAAGACGGTCAAAGGCAAAGATGGCTATGCCACTATCAAACGCGCCTGGGCCAAGGGAGACAAGGTGGAGTTGAATCTCAAACTGGAACCGCGGGTGATTGTCGGCGAGCACACCAACGCCGGGAAAGTCGCTATCATGGTTGGCCCGTTAGTATTGGCTGCGGATCAAGCGTTGCTAGGAACAGATGGCATGCTGATCAACGCGGTGAGCCTGGGTAGTCCAGATCTATCAAAATTGGCGATCACGCCAGAACCGGCACCCGAAAAATTGATGACTTGGCCACAGGCCCAGGTTTTCCAGATCAATGCCCTTACGCACGGTGCGCCAAAGGAAATCAGCCTCATTCCCTTTGCCGATGCGGGCAGGCTTGGCGGGCAATACCGGGTCTGGCTGCCTCTCTACTCGCACAGAACCGGCAATGTGCTGGTGGAGGGTGACTGGAGTTGGTCGCGCGGGGAATTTCCGGTTGGATCCATCAATGACGAAGACGTCAAATCATTCATCGTCTCCCGTTGTAACAAGCCTGCGACGGAGGATTGGTTTGCCGTAACCTTGGATGAGCCGCAGACGATCGTCCGCGTGCTCTATGCCCATGGCAAGGCCGCCCCCGACGGCGGTTGGTTCGATGCCAGCGCGGGCAAACCGCGCATTCAGATCCAGACCAGCAAGGGCGGCGAGTGGCAGGACGCAGGTGAACTCAAGGATTATCCCGCCACCACCGCCACCAGTGCGGCCACCTTGCACGATGGTGAAATGTTCACCTGTCAGTTGGCTGCCCCGGCCAAGGTCATCGGCGTGCGCGTCGTGGGCAAACCGGCCGGCGGTAACAACCCGAATCAGGCGTACGCATCCTGCGCCGAATTGCAGGCGTTTGAGAAATAACAGAAATATCCGTTTTACAGCCATCACCACCGGAAGCTACAGATGAATTCCATATATATGCACGCCATGGCCCTGATAGGCCTCGGTGCCACGCTCACATCGGCGGCAGATAAACCCAAGGAGGTCAGTTCGTCCGGCACAGGCCTGGTTGCGGTCGAGAATCCTGTTAGCTACTTGGATGGTCGTCCCTATCCCTCGTATCGCTTGAATGCGGTGGATCAGGGAATGTTCCTGAAATACGGCGAGGGCCCGAATCGGTGCGATACCATGAATGCCCGCGAGGCCATGATCAATTGCGTCGATGGAACGTATTATTTGTACTACGACGGAGCTGGCGCCAAAGGGTGGGTGTCGTGTCTGGCGGTGAGCAGGGATCTGAAAACCTGGGAGCGCAAGGGGCCATTGCTTGAATTCGGGCCCGGCGTGTCGGATTCGGCGGCTGCGTGTTCGCCTTGGATCATCAGGGACGAAAAGAACCTTTGGCACATGTATTATCTGGGCACCCCCAACACCACTGGAGGTACTGACAAGATTCCCATCGCCCCCTATTTGGCGTTGCACGCAACGAGCAAGTCTCCGGCGGGTCCCTGGACGAATCGTTACGATCCGGTCCCCTTCAGCACGAAGGAAGGCACGTATTATTCCATGTCCGCCTATCCTGGGCATATCATCAAGCAGGGCAGTGAGTATATGATGTTCTTCGGTGCTGCGGATGCCAAAGTGCGGCGTACCATATCCATCGCCCGCAGCAAGGATCTCAATGGCGAGTGGACGCTTGACCCAACGCCGGCCTTGCCCGTCACGGAAAATTTGGAGAACTCATCGGTGTATTTCGAACCGACCAGCAATACGTGGTTTTTGTTTGTCAATCATATTGGCAATATGTGCCCGGACGCGGTCTGGGTCTATTGGACCAACGACGTCAATCACTGGAATCCCGCTTGCAAAGCGATTGTGCTGGACGGTTCCAATTGCAGGTGGAGCCATAAGTGCATCGGCATGCCCACGGTGGTGCCGGTTGGAGACAAGTTGTATGTCTTCTATGATGGTGCCGGCGGTGACAGCACCAACGAGATGTATCGGAGCGTGGCCAAGGCAACCCTGCAATTGCCGCTCAAAGTTCTTGACCCCGACATGCTGCAGGTGCCGGTGATGAACGGCAGCTTCGAGACTCCTGGAGCCCCACCCAGCGGTCATGCGGCCAAGATTGGCAGCCCGTGGAGCACCATCGAGGCACCGCCAAGTTTCCAGCAGCAGAAGGTCGTAACTGCTGGCGCATTCACCCGCAGTGTCGATGGCGGCGGCGAATGGGCGGCGCCTATCAGCGCGGATGTCACCCCGGCCGAGCACCCGCTGTCGCAGTACTTGCCGCGCAATGTTGCAGCAGGCGATATGCTGACGGTGAGCTTCTGGCTAGGCAGGGCCAAGGGCACGCCCGGCGGGAAAGGGGAGGCCTATTTTGACGTCGGCGGGACGAAATTTCCCATGGCGTTTGACACCACCGCGTTGGCCGCCGATAGCTGGAAGAGCTATACGCTGACCAAAACCATCACCCATTCGGGCAGTTTGAGTCTCGGGTTTTACGGCTCCACCAAAGACAACTCATGGTTAGACAAGATCAGTGATGTCACCGTAAAGCCAGCAGTCGTGGACGCCAAGGCACCGAAATGCGCGGGAGTCACTCTAACGACTTTGGAGGATACGCCCAAGCGCCTGGCCGCAGGCGATTTTGGCTACTCGGATCCAAAATCAAGC
The DNA here is from genome assembly GCA_037133195.1 of Verrucomicrobiota bacterium. Taxonomy (GTDB): domain Bacteria; phylum Verrucomicrobiota; class Verrucomicrobiia; order Verrucomicrobiales; family Akkermansiaceae; genus Luteolibacter. Next base: position 26,607 of record JBAXOP010000019.1, read on the forward strand.
CCGCTGACTGCAGTGCAGATCACCTCGCTCGCGCCGTTTGGCACCCTGAAGTTGAACGGAATCCCGGTGGAGCTTAACCAGATTGTCACGGCGGCGGATATCAGTAAACTAAGCTACCATCCAGATTTGAACGGCAACGGTGTGCCTTATGCGTCGATCGAGTTCAAGGCCAAGAACGCGAACAACCTTTGGAGCCGCGCCGCCTCGTTGATGATCAATGTAACGCCGGTAAACGACCCGCCCACCTCTACCGGCGCTTCGGTGCTCATGAGAAAAGGCACCGTCAAGACGTTTGCCGCTGCGGACTTCCCGTTTTCGGATGTGGATACCGGTGACATGTTGGGTGCGATCAAGATCACCTCGCTGCCGGTTCATGGCACGCTGCTGCTGGACGGATCGCCTATCAAATCAGTCCCGAGCGCGGTCATTCCAGCGGCTAACATCGAAAACCTAACATACACGCCGGCAGCGAACTACACCGGGGCCGACGCTTTCAAGTACCAGGTGCGCGATGCGGAGTTTTTCAGCCCGGATGCGACTATGGCGCTCACCGTCACTTCAGACATTTTTGTGCTCAACGGGAGCTTTGAAATGCCCAATCCGCCTACAACCAGCCCAGGTGGTCCATGGGGCAATCTCGATTCCGCTTGGAAGAACAACTTGGGCAATTACGCGCGGCGACATGACGCCAGCACACCGCCCGGAGGTGGACTCTGGATTCTCAACTTCAATGATAAAGGCTCTTGGATCGAGCAGGATTTGGGCGTAGCCGTCGACGCAGGATCCACCTTGTCCATGACTTTCTCCACATTCAGAGCAGACGTCTTTAAGAGTCCCAACGCGGGGCAGGGGAAACTCGAGGTTGCATTCCAGGTCGGCACCACAAAATACACCGAGCGTTTCGACCTGAGCGGCGACGCGAAGGACACATGGGTCACCAAAACACTTACCAAGAAGATCGGCGATGCCGGTAATCTGTCTATCAAATTCTCCCACGTTGATATCGCCAGTACGGGCGATCGGGTCACGACCTCGAATGCGAACATCGGGCCGGGTGAAATCGGCACAGTCGCGATCGACAAGGTCAGCAATGTCAGCGTCAAGCCGAAGGCGCATTGATTCAATCCGAAATCCGAAATTAAAATCCCCCAATGAGAATAGGAACCACAGATGTGATGATGGCATTCGCGGCCATGACCCTTGCCGCCGTGCATGCGGCGGAAAAGCTGCCCGTGCCCGAGAAGGTAGCCTGCGCCATTGCGGACATGCAGGCATTCCAACAACCCGACCTGGTGCATCTGACCGGCTGGATGGGCACACGGATTGATGCCAGCGAGAAGAACCGGCTGGTGAAGATTGACACGGACCGCCTGCTGCGGAGTTATCGCAATCGGCCAAGCGGGTCATACGATGGCGAACATATCGGCAAATGGCTGCATGCCGCCACGCTGGCCTGGGTCAATACCGGTGACGCTGAACTGCGCAAGAAGCTTGATTACACCGCGGCTGAACTGGCCAAGTGCCAGCTGGAGGATGGCTACCTTGGGACTTATGCCAAGGATCATCGCTGGACCGAATGGGACGTCTGGGCACACAAATACAACCTGATCGGTCTGCTCACCTACTATCAATTCACCGGCAATGAAGCGGCGCTCAACGCCTGCCGCAAGATGGGCGACCTGCTCATCGCCACGTTTCCGAAGGAGAAAAGCATCCTCGACGCTGGTGACATAGCAAACGACGCCAACATGTCGACCATGAGCGTGCTCGAACCGGTCGTGCTGCTCTACCGCTTGACGGGTGAAAAGCGGTATCTGGACTTCGCGCGCTACATCGTCAATTCGTGGGACGAACCGCATGGGCCGGCGATTATCAAGTCATTGCTCACCGTCAAACAGGTCAACAAGATCGCCACGGGCAAGGCCTATCAGCTACTCTCCGTTCTCGTCGGCGTCTGCGATCTTGCGCGCGTCACCGGCGACCGCGAGATGTTGCAAGCCGCCCTCAACGCGTGGCAGGACATCGTGGACAAGCGCCTCTACATTACAGGCGCCTCGAGTTACATTGAGGTTTTTCACGAAGAGTTTGATCTGCCCAACCTCCACGATGTCGGCGAAAACTGCGTGACGGTCACCTGGATCCAATTCAATGCGCAACTGCTGCGTCTGACGGGTGAGGCGCGCTTTGCCGAGCAGCTCGAGCGGGTGCTGCTCAACCAATTGTTAGGCGCACAAAAGCCGGACGGCACTGCCTGGGCTTATTACACGCAGATGGAAGGGAAGAAGCCGTACACCAGTTCACTCGACGGCCAATGCTGTCTTTCCAGCGGACCACGCGGGCTGGCTTTGATTCCGACCTTTGCCGCCAGCGTCGATGCCGATGGCGTGGTCATGAATCTCTATGACGCCGGCACCGCCAAACTGACCTTGCGCAATGGCAAATCGGTCGTCCTAACCACTGATACCAACTATCCGAGTGATGGCAAAATTGTCATTGCGGTGGACACCACCTCGGCAGCCGCGTTTGCCATCAAGCTGCGCATCCCGGCCTGGTGCCGCGAGTCGACGGTGATGGTCAACGGCAAGGCGGTGCAGGTGGATACAGGGAAGGATGGTTATGCCGCCATCAAACGTACATGGGCCAAGGGCGACAAGGTGGAGTTGAATTTCAAGCTGGAGCCACGCGTGATTGTCGGCGATCACATGAACGAAGGGAAGGTGGCCGTCATGTATGGTCCGCTGGTGCTGGCGGCGGATGAAGCGCTGCTGGGGACCCGTGGATTGCCGCTCAGTGACATAAGCCTATCCACGGATTTGGCTGCGCTGGCACTTGCGCCGGAACCGGCACCTGAGGCCATGAAGAGCTGGCCACATGCCCAGGTGTTCCATGTCAATGCCATTTCGCGCGGTAAGCCAAAGGACATCCGCCTGGTACCTTTTGCCGATGCCGGCAGCCTCGGTGGAAGCTACAAGGTTTGGCTGTTTCGTTTAGATGTTCAGCGTCCAGCTCGTGAGTAAGCCTGGTTGCGGCGATAGCCCGCAGCAGGCATTCTCCTCGTGTGGCGAATTGCAGGCGTTTGAAAATTAGAATGAAGCATCAATTTAACAAGTATAACTACCCATATCGACAAATGAAGATTCCACTCATACTGGTCACAGCTGCCATGACCCTTGCCGCGGTGCATGCGGCAGAAACACTGCCTGTACCCGAGAAGATCGCCTGCGCAGTGGCTGACAAGCAGGATTTTCAGACGCCTGATCATCTGCGTCTAACCGGCTGGCTCGGGTCGCGCATTGATATCAACGAGAAGATCCGGTTGGCGAAAAATGATGTGGAACGCCTGTTGTCTGGTTTCCGCAAGCGGCCGGGGGTTCAGGCGTATGATGGCGAACATGTCGGCAAATGGCTGCATGCGGCCACCCTGGCGTGGGTCAATACCGGCGATCCGGAGTTGCGCAAGAAGCTGGATTACACGGCGACGGAACTGGTGAAGTGCCAGCTCGACGATGGCTATCTTGGGACCTATAACCTCGACGGCAAACCGTGGGCACGCTGGACCGAATGGGATGTCTGGGCGCATAAGTATAACCTCATCGGCCTCATCACCTACATCCGCTATACCGGGAACATGGAACTACTGCCAGCCTGCCGGAAAATGGGCGATCTGCTCTGCACCACCTTCGGCGATGAACCGGGCAAGCGCAACTTGAACAACGCGGGCCATCATGCCGGCCTGGCACCAGGCAGCGTGCTCGAGCCCATGGTGCTGCTCTATCGATTGACGGGCGAACCGCGCTACCTCGACTTTGCAAAATACGTGCTGCGGGTATACGAACAACCGAATGGAGCAAAAATCGTCTCGCGGTTGCTAGAACTGAAGGGAGTGAATAAGGTCGGCAACGGCAAGGCGTACGAAATGCTGTCCTGCCTCAACGGCATCCTGGAACTGTATCGGACAACGGGGGATGACCCCAAACTTCTGGAGGCCTGCCGCAACGCCTGGCAGGACATCTTTGACAAGCGCCTCTATATCACGGGTGCTGCCAGCTGGGGTGAGGCGTTTCACGACGATTACGATCTGCCCAACGTCAGCAATGTCGGCGAAACCTGCGTGACGGTCTCGTGGCTGCAATTCAACGCACAATTGCTGCGGCTAACGGGTGAGGCCCGCTTTGCCGAGCAGCTCGAGCGGGTAGTTCTCAATCAATTGTTTGGGGCGCAGAAACCCGATGGAACCGCTTGGGGATATTACGTGCAGATGGAAGGGAAGAAACCCTACAGCAACGCGCTTGACGGTCATTGCTGCCTGTCCAGCGGACCGCGCGGCATCGCCTTGATCCCGACATTTGCCAGCAGCGTCGATGCCGATGGAGTGGTCATGAATCTATATGACGCCGGCACCGCCAAACTGACCTTGCGCAACGGCA
>JBAXOP010000020.1:0-30059 GCA_037133195.1 Verrucomicrobiota bacterium
TATGTGCCCCAGGCCACCGTGGTGGTCCGCTCGGAAGATCCCTATCCAACCATCCCGAGGACGCGGGCGGATCGCCCGTTCTACGTCGATGTCACGATGGCCGGGTTACTCAATGGGGCAGCGGATCCGGCCGCCTCGAAGAGCGTCACCCTGATGCATTATGTGCAATCTTACGGCACTGGTGGTACAGGCGTGAGCCTGGATCGAACGCAGGCCACCTTGCTGACCCAGGCATCGGTCGCCACCAACGGCTTGCAAACCCTCACCTACACCGTGAACGCCGTGCCGGGAGCGGTGCGGACGAAGGTTCGCGGCGAGGAGCGCTTTTCGGTGTTTTCGCTGGTGGACTACCAAGCGCCGGCGTCCCAGCTAGCCTCGCAGTTCATCCAAATCTGGCCGGTGGCCGATGGCGCGATGGCCGGCATCACCCAAGGGATGTTGATTCGCTTTACCATGCCGCTACTCACCCTGACGCTCAACGACCTGTACCCCAATTCGACCACTTATGCGCAAGTCTACAAGGGCAATCCGGCACTCGGAACGACCGGAACCGTTGTGCCTGGCTCCGCCTTGGTCATCAGCGACACCGTGCCGCTAAGCCGGGTACTGACGTTACAGAGCTATGACTCCGTGTTTCCAGATGACGGCCACTGGACCATGGAACTGCTAACCGTAACGCCGTTTGGCACGGATCGGCTGGCCTATGTCAGTTTCGATATTCAAAGGGTTATCACCATGAATACCAACTTCTCAACGGCCGAATGAATCAAGGGGTTGGCAGCCCGTCGAACTCTTTTTGCATTTCATTCTTGAAATTTTCGTTGCGATAAATTAGGGAAAACCGTGCCTCTCTGGATTGCCGCAGCAAGTCCTCCACCTCGGTGAGCGCCAGCAGCACGAACAACCCCTTCACAGGTTCCCGATGAAACGCCAACGTCTTGGTCGCAAACTTGTCCTCCACCGTCCGCTGCTGCTGGTCGGCGGCAAACGCCCCGTGCTGCACGCCGAGTTGCTTGCGCAGCGTCTCAAAGCGGGCGGCCATGGTGTCGGCGGAGGCTTCCGGATCAAAGTAGTGGACCGCCAATTCGTAGAGCCTGCCGCCGAGGAAGCGCCCCTCCAGCGCCGCCGCCTGGCTCCCCGGCAACATCCCCTTGCGCGGCTGGATCTTGATGATGCGCAACCCCGCTTGGTCGCCGGGCAGCGCTATGGTCACGTCCAACGCGTGGCGACTCGCCCAACCCAGCAATTTTTCCGGGGCATCGCCCCAGTGCAGGCCGAACGGTGGTTCCAACAATGCTTGGGCAGCCAATCGTCCGCCGCCCATCAGCAGAATGGCGGCACACCAAGCCAAAGCGCGAAACGGACCAGTCATAGCCCGAGGATGACGCAATGCGCGGCGCACGGCAAGGCCGGAAAGCGGTCGCACGGATTTTTGTTGGTGGAGGCGACTGTCTCACTGTCGATTCTCACGCTCATCGGCTTGGTGATGCTTAAACTCTCACTCAATATCCTCCAACCGCGCCAGTGGGCACTGCAGCAAGCACTCTCGGATGCTTATGTGACTTACGAGCGGGCCTATGCCGAACGCATGCCCTTCGCCACACTGACCTCAGATGCCTCGCCGTGGCCCGCCTATCCGGCTACCAGCAGCAGCACCGTCCAACTCGGCAATCTCACCGGCGGCATCCCGGTCACGGGTACCGTGTTGCGGACCCGCTTGGCGGATGCTAACAACTATCCGCTGGATGGCGGCACCGGCACCACCACCACCAATCCTGCCAGCATGAAAGTATGGAAAGTTCAAAGCGTGCTCACCTACAAGATAGGCGGGCGCAGTTATGCCAAATCCCGCACCGTGATTCGCTCACAATGAACGCCGGCGCCGCAGGTCCTTCCCCGCTATCCGTTGCTGAAACCACGGATATTACGGATTTTCGGGTTGGGCTCTTCTCACCATTTCAATCCGTTCAATCCGTGGTTCATCCAACCGATCGTTCAAGTCCACCCTGGAATTGCGGGATGAGGTGCCACCGTCGAATTGCACGTTGCGGTTTCACCTTGATAGAGTTGACGTTGGCGATCATGCTTGGGATGGCTATCAGCGGCATGAGTCTGGCTCTGTTCAACCAACAACTGGCATTCCTGAAGATCTACAAGGCGCAAAGCTTCCTGACCGAGGAGGCCCCGCTCGTCAGCTTGCATGTGAGTAAACTGGTGGGCAAGGCCGAGCGCTTCCGTCTGCATGCTTCGGTGGCCGACGCCCTGGCCGGCACCAATCCGCAATCCGCCGCCTCACCCGTGCTGGTATTGAACTTCCGCCAACCTGATGGGGTGGTGCGGGCGGCGATTTTGTCGTTTGAAAACCGCGGCAGTGGCTTGGCGCTTTACTATTACGTGGTGCCGCTCAGCGGCGTGCTGGGATCCCCGCAATGGTATATCACCAAAAAGCCTAAGAATATCTCGTTTTGGGTGGATCAAGGAATCCTCCGCATGTCCCTGAGCGGACCCAACAGCGAACTCATCACCTATTCCGGGGCTATGACCCAATGAAAACCTCCGCCTTCCGCCACCGCAATTCCGGCTTTGTCTCATTTCTGCTGGTCCTCACCATGGGCGCGCTGCTCACGCTGCTGATGGTGTTTGCCTACAAACGGGCCACCGCTTCACTTGCAGCCCAATCCAACGTGCAATTGGAGGTGGATTACAGTGAAAAAGAGGAAGCCATCCTGCGCTCCATCGTCGCCATTACTCCCAACCGGGCGATTCGCGCCATGCAGAGCCAATCGAATTCCAACAGCACCATCAGTGATCCGCTGCGTTGGCTAAATATCTTCACCGAAGCCCTCGACTTAGCCAATTCCCGCCAATCTATCTCCAGCCCGCTGCTCACCGCTCTGGGCACCCCGAGTCCTAAGGTGGCCAATTCCGGCGACGCCTCGCTGAGTACTCCCTCCTTGATTTTCAAGGCACTCGCATCCGATTCCGGATATGTCTCGGTGGGCATCAACCGCAGCCTCGGCAGCGGCTACCCGGTGCCCCTGACCTGTAACAATTCCACTGACTCCACCCGCGACGCGACGTGGCCGATCATTTCCAGTAACAAGGTGTACGGTGCCTTGGCACAAAGCGGAATCAGCCTGCCTTACTCATCCTATCCGAATTTCAATATCCTCACCTATCCCAATATCAATTTCGGTTACGCTCGCCCCGGCCAACCGTTTGTGGCCAAGCGCAATTGGTGGGGCTTCTCACTGGACCTCTCCGAGCCGAATGCGGCACGCACCGCTGCCGTGCTTTCGCGCCGCAATTTCGTGCTCTCAATCTATGAAATCCCCTCCCAGTTGGCCATTTCAACTTCCTCGTTTATGGAATTTGGCCAGTTTGCCGACGGCAGCGCCTGGCAGAACATCACCATCACCGGTGGTATTTTCGCCGGTCAAGCGCAGGTGGATGGTGCCACAGCGCTCTCGGCGCTAGCCACCCGTCGAGGTGCGGCCCTCGCCACCAGCACCACGGTGGGCGGGCAGAGTTTCACCAGCGATCCGCTCACGCCGGGCGTGCGCGAAGCCTATCTCCTCACTCAGGGTAGCTTTTTCCCTGTTTCTCTGGCCTCCGAGAGCGGGCGCGCCGCCTTCATTTCTATCAACCGCGGCGCGGACTATTTCGACCGCCTCTCCCATGCCCCTGAAACCAGCGTGTTGTCTTCCACCACCTGGAACAATTATTCCGTCGGCGCCCTCCAATGCGCCATGCGCCTCGACGTGACCCAACCGGTCAGCGCCTTGAACAAAACCCCCGCGGTCCTGCGCTTCTCCTATCTCAAGTCCGGCGTGCGCACCGACCTGACCGTGCCGCTGACCTCCGGTGTGGCCAGCGGCTCGCCGATTGGTTACCTGTACGCCTGCGATGAAAATCAAACCTATAACTTCGGCAGCACCGTGGTCGATCTGGCCTATGGCAAAAACGGCACTTATGCCTATCAAACGGGGATGAGCGGCTCGATCACCTTCAACAACGCCCGCTTCGGCGACCCGCTGGTGGGAACCGTCAAGTCCGGCTATTTCCGCCCGAGCTACCCGTTTGAACTCAAGTCCCTGCCCTCCGGCAAAACCTGCATCGCGGTCTATCCCATGCGCTTCGCCGCCTTCCTCACCGCGCTCGGCGCGGACGGCCCGGCCGTCAACAATTCGCTGGTGGTCAACGTGGACTACACGGCGGCCACCGGCAGCCTGCTTCTAGCCAAACCGTCGATCCCCTGCACCGATCTGGATTACGGGGTCATCCTCCAGCAATGCAGCGATCTGACGGCTTTCACCAAAGGCTTTTCCATGGTTACCAATCTGCGTCTGTACGTCGGCGAGGATTATAATGTGGTGACCACCACCCCGCCCTCCGGCTACACTCCCACGGGCTCCTATTACCCGCCCAGCTCGTTGTTCGCACCGGAAAAGCGCTTTGGGGTGGCCACCGATCCCACGGGCGTGATCCTCTCCGGGCAGGTGGGTTCTCTGGCGAGTGAATCCGCCAGCGTCCCGGTCCGCCCCCTCGATACCAAAGCGGCGAGTGGGACCACCATGAGTGCCAGCCAGATCCAAGCAAACTTGAGCCCGATCACCCATCCAGCCAACCTGCCGCCCATCTTCATGATGAACTGGCTGGTGCTCCTCGAAGAACGCAGGGGGGAGTTCTATTCATCTAACTGACGCACCGCTCGTGCCCCGGATTACCTGGCATCGGCCGGGCTTCGATCGTGTTTGAGGGGATACCTTACTAAGGAAGAGCCAATTGTCTCAAACGGTTAATATATTAAGGTATACCTTCTCGAATTATTGAAATACGGGTAAACATCGGGCCGCTCGGATGGTTCACCGATGTTTCGGCAAGCCGGATTCCTGATCTTGAGGATTAGTGCCGGAGCGGTGACTAAATCAACCAAGCCACTCCAACCTGCTATGAAAACAACACCATTTGCCATCATTTCATCAACCGCCCTGGCTTTCATCACCATGGCTTCGCCGCAGGCATTGGCACAATCCGCCAATCCCCTAGGAACACTCACCGCCTCTCCTAGTTTGGTGCCACCCGGCACCAGGCCAACTCTAGCATGGAGTATCAGCTACCCCGTGTCTGCTTCCGTCAAGGATTTCGTCACCATCACGACCCCGGGCGGCATCACTCCCAAGCAGAATCTACTCTGCGATATCCGTATCATCGGCGCGGGTGTCACTACCAAAGACTCCAAAGGAAAAATCGTCTATGTCGAGACCTTGGGCCGGCTCCTCTGCAACGGTGGCTCCTGGGCCACTATTTTCGATGGCACCAACACCAGCGCCATCGTGCAGCAGCAAGGTCTCGTGATTCCTACCTTCACCGCCACCGCTAACCAGCCGATGAATTTCGGCGGATATTATATCTTTAACGGCGTCAAAAGCACCACCTATACCTCTCTGGTCGGCGATAACGTGCGATTCCAAGTCAATGGCGACACTCCGCCTTCCTACGTGCCAGATTACAATGCCCCCAGCTTGCAGAGTTTTATCAAACCTTACCTTGATGCCTCGGGTAAGGTGAAGATTGGCCCGATGGATGTGATCGTTTTCATGGAGTTGACAACTTCTAATAAAGCGACGCTAGGCTACGACCTGCAAGACCTGGTATTTCTCATCACATTCCACAATCCCTGACCTCATGACCGGGCAATCTAGAGTCGCGTGGCCGCTGGCGGGGCTGTGCGCCCTGCTGACGGGGTTTTGTAGCGCCGCGCCTCCCGTGACGAGGGATGCCGCCACTCACGAGCAACTCGCACTGCAATTGCGCAAGGCTCAGCAAGAGGATCCGATGTTACGGCTGCCGACCTGTCAAGGCGGGGATCCCGCACGCAAGCAGTCGCAAAATTTGTTGAGCCAATCCGATATCCTGTGTTTCGGTGGCATCGCCACGCTAGTACCCAAGCGGGCGATCCTGCTGCTACCCAAGATCATGGCTAAGCGCAACGAATTCACCGAGGGTGCCGCCCTTATGGGCTGGGCCGAGTTTTATGCCCAAAACCGCGGCTGGATCACCACCGTGGAAGTTAGCCGTCTGCAAGCAGAGGGCACGCTGCCTCTCGACGCCGATGTCACCCAACGTCTCAAGGACGGCACCCGCGTGGTGGTCGCCACCTATCAGGGCGGCCCCATCTCAGTGCTGCCGCTCAAAGTACCGCCACCAATCCCCACAGCCTCCCCTTCTACAACCGAAATCAACAAACCATGAAACACAGCGTCTTCAGCATCGTGCTGACGTTTCTGGCCGTCGGCTCGCCCGCCTCGGCTCAGACTGTTGGCTACACCAATTTCATCCGCCAAATTCAGGTGTCCTCCGGGGTCACGTGGCAACTCGACACCGTGGCTCCTTCTGGCGCACAATGGTCACCGCAGACGGTTGATTCGGGAGGCTCCCGTTTTGAGTTATGGACGGTCATGACCTCGCCGCTGACCAGTTATTTGCTCAATTCCTGTTATGTTGGCACCTACGGCCCGGTGGCGTCGGTGAAGTTCTATTCGGAATATGAGAAAGATGGGAATGGTGTGAAAGTCCCGATTGTGCGAACCCGCGCGGATATCCCGTTTACGGTCGATATTTGCGTCAGCGGCTTGCTCAGCGGCCTCACCGATCCGGACGCCGCCAAGAGCGTTAAGTTGTACCGCTATGTCCAATCCTACGGGGTGGGTGGCATCGGTGTGAATATCGACCGCAGCCAAGCGACCCTGCTGGCGCAGGCGTCGATTATCCACAATGGCATCCTGACGCTGAGCTATCCGCTCACTTCCATCCCCGGAGCCGACCGCAGGTACGTACGCGGTGAGGAGCGCTTTTCGGTATTTTCGCTGCCGGACTATCAGGTGCCGGTAGAACCCCAGATCGCCTCATCCTATTTGCAAGTTTGGCCGATGTCTGTCGGTTCGCTGGCTGGAATCACTGATGGCCAGAAAATTCGCTTTGCCATGCCTCAAGTCACCGTCACGCTCAACGACTTGTATCCGATCTCGCAAACAAGGGTGCAGATCTATCCGGGCACGCTGCGCGACGGCGTGGTCGGAACGACGGTAAACGGGTCGGCGTGGGACCTCAATGAAACTGTGCCGCAAAGCGGGGTACTGACGCTCAAGGACTACGATGCGCAGATTGATAGCGAAGGCATCTGGACTATGGAACTGCTCACATGCACAATCTTTGGCACGGATCGCTTGGCAGCTGTGAGCTTTTTCGTGGACCGTGTGATCAAAGTCAATAGCACCCTGACGACCATTGAATGAACCGGTGCGTATCGTTGTAAGCAAGCCAAGCTGGGCACCAACCATGATCCGATGAAATCCTCCGCCCCTAGCCGCCGAGCTTGTGGATATGTGTCATTGCTGTTTGTGCTCTCGATGGGGATGATGGCAACCCTGTTGATGGTGTTAGCCTATCGCCGGGCTATGGCCGCCATGGCGGTCCAATCCGAGGTGCAGTTGCAGGTGGATTACTATGAAAAGGGCGAGGCAATCTTGCGATCAATCGTGGCCATCACCCCCAACCGGGCGATTCGTGCGATGCAACCCATGTCCAATGCCAACATCACCCGCAGCGATCCCCTGCGCTGGGAAAATATCTTCGCAGATGCTCTGGCCAGCGCCAATGCCAGCCAATCGATTGGCGGCGAGGTACTCACCGCGCTTGGCGCGACCCCTCTGGTGGTGGCCAATTCCGGGGACGCGCCCTTAAACAATCCCAGCTTGATTTTCAAGGCACTCGGCTCGGACACCGGCTTGGTCTCAGCGGGCATCAACCGCAGCCTGGGCAGCGGCTATCCGGTGCCACTTACCTGTGGCAATGCAACAGACGCAACCCGCGATGGCATTTGGCCGATAATATCTATCAACAAGGTGTACGGCACTCTGGCACAAGGCGACTTGGTGTTTCCAGTGGATACCTATCCGAATTTCAACGTCCCTAAGTTTAAGTCTAAGAATCCGAACATGAGCTTCAACTACACCAAGCCTGGCGACCCGTTTGTGGCCAAGCGCAATTGGTGGGCTTTTTCGATGAATCTCGCCGCGCCGAACGCCGCCACCACTGCTACCACGATGCAGCGGCGTGATTTTGTATTGTCGATTTATGAAATTCCATCCCAGTTGCCTATTTCCGCAGCCTCGTTTCTGGAACTCGGTCAGTATGCCGGAGACACTCCTTGGGATCCTCAGAAAGTTAAAATTGACGGGGCTGTTTTCGCCGGACGGGCGCGGGTGGACAGTGCCATTCCACTTTTGGCGTTGGCCACCCGCCGTGGTGCAGCTCTGTCCGCCAGCACCATGATCGGCGATCAAAGCTTCACCGGGGATCCGTTCGCACCGGGAGTGCGCGAGACCTATCAGCTCACCCATGATATGGAGAATTTCTTCCCGGTGTCGCTCGCTTCCGAGAGCGGACGGGCTGCCTTCATTCCGATCAATCGCGGAGCGGACTATTTTGACCGCTTCGCGAATGTCAGCGAGACGGACGTGTTGTCATCCACCACTTGGGACAACTATTCCCTCGGAGCCATGCAATGTGCGATGCGCCTCGATATCACCCAGGTGAAAAGCGCGGCTGACCCAACGCCCGCGATCTTGCGCTTCTCCTATCTCAAGGCGGGGATCCGCCAGGACTTGCTGCTGCCTCCGAACCCGAATAAGGATGAACACCCGGCAGTTTACATATACGCTTGCGAGCAGGACCAAACTTATGATTTCGGCTCTGCCGTAGTTGATATAGCTTATGGCAAGAACGGCCAGCTTTCCTATAAGCTGTCAGGAATGACCGGATTGATCACCTTTAATAATGCCAGGTTTGGCTGTCCACAACAGGAGGTTGGCAATACCGGCTATTTCAAACCAAGCTACCCGTTTGAAGAAAAAACATTGGCCTCCGGTAAAATCTGCATCGCTGTCTATCCGATGCGCTTCGCAGCGTTCCTAGCCTTCCTCCAGGCGGATAGTACTGCCGTGAATCACTCGCTGGTGGTCAACGTGGATTATATTAATATTACGGAACCGAACCCCGCGTTACGTCCCAAAAAACCGTCGATTCCTTGTCACCCCATGGAGTACGAGGTGGATTGCAAGGAGGTGGATTATGGGGTGATCTTACAGGAATGCTCTGATCTAACGTCCTTCAGCAAGGGGTTTTCGCTGGTGACCAATCTGCGCTTGTATTTCGGAGATGATTTCAACACCACGAAGCTCACCCCGCCAGCAGGTTATACTCCACCGGCGGGAGTTGCTTTTGATGACTATTATCCGCCCTGCTCGATTTTCACACCGGAACGGCGTTATGGGGTGGAGATCGACCCTGTGGGGGTGAACTTTACCGGCCAGATCGGATCGGTAGCGGTGGACGTCGATGGGCCCAGCGCACCGATCCGCCCACTGGATACGAAAATGCTGAGTGGTAAACCCATGACCGCCAGCCAGATCACTGTGAACCTTCGTCCGTTCATCCATCCGGCCGCGTTGCCGCCCATTTATATGATGAACTGGTTGGTGTTGCTAGAAGAGCGCAGACGCGAACTCAATACCGACAACTGAGATTTATATTGACCCTGCATGTATTTTTTGAAACGTTGATATTGTAATGAAACCGATCAATCTGTTTTCATCAACTCACGGGTCTGGGAAGAAAGCATTCGTACCTGCCACCTTGCCGACGGACCTGCGTCCATTGACAACCCAAATCGGGCCGCCTCAAAAAAATAAAAAAAATCTTTTTTTCCCTTGACGGTGGCAGTTTCGGCATATTTACTTACGCATCGCCTCGGTACGAATGTCCGATCGAAAAGAAAAATACCATGCAACACGCCCATCTAACACCCATTTTAATACTGACGCCAGCCGGACAGGCCGGTTTGAGGCAGTGGCGTAACCGTGTCAGGAATTCAAGTGGAGGTAGCAGCATCCAACCAGGAATTGAATGGCCATGAGACTCTACCGGCTCACTGTCGCGACGATTTTCCAACGCAAGGCATGGGCAATTTGCGTGCTGGCGGTGATTCTGCTACCTTTTGCTATGCCATTGATTTCCAGTGCGACAGAAAAGCCGAGCTTGATCCAACCTGCACGCATTTTAGCCGCTTGGAACACACTGTGGTGCTGCGCCTTGCTGTGGGGGGGTTTTACCGCAGCACGCCAAGGGGAAGACAACGCCAAATCAGGCGTCGGCGAATACTTTTTGACCACTGGCGTGTCCGCCACCCGCCAGTTGTTTGAAATCTGGTTTGCGGTTTTCTGCTTCATCGCCCCGCTGACCCTTGCCACCGCCGCCATCTGCCAATGGGCAGCGGCTCCAGCCGACCCCGTCGAACGCTCCATGTGGTGGGTTCTCAATCTCCAATACGCCAGTCTTTTCCTGCTAGTCATCGCCCAACTCCTGGCTCTTGCCATCGCTCTCGCCTCGCGCTTCGGCAGCATCGTCGGCTTCAGTGTCTCCCTTGCCCTCGCCTTGTATGGGCTGTGGGGTGTCGGTTACCTCGAAAACCTGTTGAAAGTGGAGGAAAACCCCGTTTTGCGCAGCATTTGGTTATATTCTCCGCAATACCGCTTCGCCGACCTCACCCAGCGTCTATATTTTAAGACTGGTGCGCTACCCTCGCCAGCTTTCTGGACCATGGCCCTCTACTTTCTGGGCATCCTCGCTGTTTATGTGGGCATTTCCCGCCTCTGTTTCCGCACCCAATCAGCCCCCTGATCCCTCTTCCACTGACAACTGACCACTCTTCCCACTCTTCCCACTCTCATGTTACCCAACACGACCACCACTCTCTCCACCAGCCTTATCGGGGCGGGGGCGCTGGCGTGGGTATTTACCGGACGCCCGCTGACCGCCAATTCCGATCTGGATGTCCCCTTCAATCCTTTCGGCATCAACCGCAGTCCGTATGGTGAGGTGATAGCCATGGCCATGCAAGGCCCCATTGATACCTTTTTCGATGCTGGAATGTCTGGCGGCAAAGAAGATTCCAAGAGCGAAAGCAAGGCTCCGCAGGAATTCAAGGTTGAGGACAAGCCGCAAACACCTCTTAAAAAAGCGACACCTTCCTTGAACGCCCGTTTGGGAACCGTGCTCAATTCCTTTGACGAGGCCTCCGAAACGCGGACCAATCCCAAGGCGACCAGCGAAGGGCTCAAACGTTACCTGAGGCGCCAGGCCGAAGATAAACTACGCTTTGCCTATCAACTTGATCCGGCTCATTACGGCAACTACAACGCACTGCATTTTTTCCTCACCGAGCCTGCCATTGGAACCCGCCCGGAACTCACCCCCTCAGCGGCTAAATTGGCCGAAGACACCATTCAGTATTGCCTCAAACAAGACCAGGATCCGCGTCCGGCACTCACCGCCGCCGCCGCTGCCACCAATATTCTGCATCTGATGTTCAGCGACCTGCACAATGAGACGCCCAAGTACACCGTGGCCCAGATGCGCCAGTGCTTGCTTGTCCTCGACCACTGTCTCGCCCGCTACACGGGCATTGCCCAGGAGTGGACGCAATCGCGGCAGTGGGAGTTGCTATCCCCACTGAGGGTTGCCGAGTGTCAGGAGCGCCGTTACTTCATCGGTAAAGTCCGCGACGCCGCCGAACAAACCATCCTTCGCCTCGAAGCCGGGGGAAAGACAGAAGACTCCAAGATAGAAGACTCCAAGACAGGAGACAGAAGACTGGAAAAGGCGAACATCGAACATTCAACATCGAACGCCGAACGTCGAACAGAAGAGGCGAAAGAAACAGACGAAAGGTCTTGTCTTTCTTTCTTCAGTTCGATGTTGGATGTTCAGCGTTGGATGTTCGACGTTCGCGTTTCCCAAGATGGGCCATGCGCGGCCCAGCTGCTCTGCTCTTGTCTTGGAGCGCAGCGGTCTTGTGTCTTGGGGCGCAGCGGTCTTGTGTCTCTTCCCTGATAACTAATAACTGATAACTTCTATGTCCGTCTTTTCCGCCACCGCCACTCTCGAACCTCCCCCGTTGCCGGGCAGCAGCGCGGTGGGCGGAGCAGCACGCTTTGTGGCAGGCATGAACGGCAGGGATTTGCTTGGGATCATTTTCCGCGTCTGCCGAGAACTGACGGTTTCGGACATCCAGATGCGAGCCGCCCGCCCGGTTTATATCCATACCAACAAAGGGATGGAGAAACTCGATTACCTTGGCATCCTCTCCCCCGCCCATTTGGATGAAATCCTCAAGGAACTCATCAGCAACCGCGAAAGCGCCAGCCATGGCTTCGGGCTCGATCACTCGCTTGATGAACGCATCGATGAGAAAATCCGTCTGGCCATCGCCGATTTCGCCAAGAGCCGGGTTGCTGATTTTTCCTGCGACGGTGTTCCGATGGGTGAAAATGGCGAGCGTTCTGGCCGTTTGCGCATCCAAGCTCACCTTAGTTCGTCAGGTTTAGGTATCACCTGCCGGATTCTCAGCGACTCCATCCCAGAGCTTGAAGCCCTCGGCATCGACCCCGATACCACTTCCACACTCCGTCATTGCGTGCTCAAGCGGGCCGGTCTCTGTCTCGTCACGGGCCCGACAGGCTCGGGCAAGTCCACCACCTTGGCCTCTCTCATCGACTGGCTGCGCCGCCACCATCCCAAGCACATCGTCACCGTCGAGGACCCCATCGAATACCAATATCCCGATGCTATGGACGACCCGCAATGCCCTGGCCAGCGCATTCCGTCACCCAGCATCGTCACCCAGCAGGAAGTCGGCCGCGATGTGCATTCCTATCGCCAAGGTCTCAAGGATGTGTTGCGCAAAGCTCCACACATTATTTTGCTCGGGGAAATCCGCGATCGCGAGGCGATGGAAACGTGCATGGAAGCCGCCCAAACCGGCCATCTCGTCCTGTCCACACTTCACACCACCGGTGCCGTCAAGACCATCGGCCGTATCCTCGAACTCTATCCTAAGGAAAACCACGCCGCCGTCCTCAGCCGCCTCGCCGAAATCCTCATCTTCATCCACTCCCAGGGCCTTCTCGCCGGCATCCAGCGCCGCGTGCTCACCTACGAGTTCCTCCACAACAACGACGACGCCATCTCCAGTGCCATCGCCAACTACGACGGCGGTGCCCGCTCACTCGAAGACGTCATTCGCCGCAGCGGCAACATCGAGTGGGATACTAACCTGCGCCGCCTCCTCAACCGCGGCCTCATCACCCACGAAACATTCACCAACGCCAAAATGAACCGCAATGATGATGACGCCCTGTAGCGGCGGTCTGTTACCGTTGCTGCCCTTCTCAAGCGCCATCTTCCACTCTTCAATCACTCATCCAGCGACGGTCACAGACCACCAATAATTATTTTCCGAGACTGCCTAGCCGAGCGAGAAACTGAAAAACCTCCCGTGACACCAAGCCGTCCACGCAGACAAAACAAGAACAGACAAAACACAACAAAACAACAAAACACAACCAACAGAAACACAGTTATGAAACTAACACAAACACCATCCATCAAGCGCAAGTCCGGTATGACCCTCCTCGAACTGACGGTCGTCATTCTCGTCTTGCTCTCCCTCATCTCGATCCTCTTCATTGGCGCTCGCGCCTGGAAGAAGGGCGCAGATCGTGCCGGTTGCATCCTCAATATTCGGAATTATCAATTGGCGGTGCGTTCCTTGGCTAACATGAAGCAACTCAATCCTGGTGATGTCACTACTGCGGCGAGTCCTGCGATAGCTTCGATTGATGCAGAGGTCATCGGAACAGGCAAATTCATGGAAAAAACCCCGAAATGCCCCGGGGGCACGTCAGTCGCATATACATTCCTGAGCGACACCACGATTCCCGCGGTTGGAGCGATCCAGCTGATATGCGGTAATGTCGGGACACTAACAGATCACGTGCCATCCAATACCGGGGATTGGTGATCATCGTCGGGCTCTCCTAATTGACGAGAGAGTCTGAAAACCAGAACGGCCCGCCCACATCATGCGGGCGGGCCGTTTTCCCTAGCAGAAAATTTTTTCTATCACGGCTTGAGTTCATTTCGCGACGCATCCCTGACTTCCGAATACCTTGAGCACTTTCCAACATCCGGCATCCCTCAACGCCCTGGAGCGCTACCAGCAGGCACGCTGGATGTTGCGCCACAGCACTCGGGCCGCCAACTCCGCGTGGTATCAGGCGGCTCTTGACTTGGATTTGCAACTGCACATCCGGGTGGACGGCCCATGTGTATCGAGTTTCTTTTTCGAGCGGCGCAAGGAGCAATGGACTAACGGGCCGTCCATCACCGAAGCCGAGTTGCGGGATGCGACGAAAATGGAAGCTTGCGCGGCGGAGATTCTCAAGCAAGCCCATGTTCTCAAGGCCTCAGCGCTCGGCGTCATTCTTCATCTTGCCGACGAATTCGCCACCGCTGAACTCAAACCGGCCCTGGACAATCCCGCCGCCCTCCATGACCTCCGCGAGGCCGCCGTGCAAAAACCGGCCACTATTCTCGACGATTCCTCGATCCCACCCGAGCAAAACTCGTGGCGCGTCCTGCCCTATCCCGCCCAAGGCAGCGGCGTGATCGGCACCACCATCACCCTCACCCGAAAGTATGCCCCGTTCCTGACTACCCTGCGCCAAACCGGCGAGGCTAGCAATTTTCCGATCATCACCCATGCCCTCAGCGCCCCACTCGTCGCGGTCATGGGGTTGGCTCAGAGCGCACCCTTTACGCCTGGAAAATCGGCCGTGGCCATTCTGCAATACCCGTGGTTCAGTGTGCTGGCATTTTTCAATGATCACGCTGATTTGCTGCTTATTCGCACGCTTCAGCACCGCCACCTGCGCCAAGCACCCAATCTGCGCCACGCCCTGACGACCACCTATGCTTCGTTAGAACTGATTGATCCGGACCTCTTCATTCTGTGCCTTGGATTGGATCTCGACCCCGGGTTGCACCGCGAACTCAGCAGTGCCTTCCCACTCAGCCGGGTGGCCATCGTCGCCCCTCCAATCCCGGACGGTGTTCCAACCTGGTGCCCAGAACCCGTCATCGCTGCCACACCGCCGCCCAAGGGTGAGGCGGCCCGCAGCCTGACATTCAGTATTTTGCGCGATGAAAAGTGGGCGCTGCAGGATTTTCTACCGACACCCAAGGAGATAGCGGAAATCTATCCGACCCGTGCGGAGATGCAACTTATGCGAGGGCTCAGGCTGGCCCGCTTGGGTCTGTGTGTACTCGGTGTGTTGGTGCTAGTGTGGTTTGCATTTGGCATTGTGGATATTGTGCGCAGCGATGCATGGACCTTCGATCCTGGCCAAGCCGGCATCATCAAGAGCCGACTGAACAATCTGACCACAGAGCGCCAAAAGAGCGAGCACTGGGACAACCTGCTGGAAGACCGCTCCAAAGCCTGGACCTCAATGGAATTGCTCAGCCGCCTGTTTCCCGAGCACTGCGGCGTCTTGGTCAAAGGCTTTACCCATAGCGTGCGTGCGGAAACCGCCCCCGGCCAAGCCAAAATCGGGTTCGTCAAGGAATGGAAAATCACCGGTTTTGCACGTGATGAGGCGGTTGATCGGCTCAACACGCTGAATACCCAGGAAGGCATCACCTCGCAATTCAGCGAAATCGCCCGCGTCACGGGCAATCCCGCCTTCAACCCAGTAGCCCGCACCCGCAGTCTTGCGGTGAACGTGCGCACTCAGGAAAATAACACTTTCAAGCCATTGCCCATCGATGAAACCTTCGATACCGATGAGTCATCCTACCCCTTCAACTTTGATCTAACCATCACACAGCGCTTCGAGGGCACGGATCCGTTAGCCGTCAACGTGAGTAAAGTCCACTGACCATGAATCTCTACCGCCAGTCTATCGCCCTGTTCGGAATCGTTATACCGGTTCTTATCTGTGGCGTGCTTATTACCCTCTGTTTCACCCTCAAATCAAGGACGCTCGCCTCCCTCGAAAACAAACAAACGCTCTTTAAGTCCTCCGAGACCAATCGCCTTAAAGCGCTTGAAATTGAGAATAAAATCGTGCGTCAGCACCCGCATATCATGCACTGGGCCGAACTGCTGGCGGAAGAGACCTCCAGCGCCGTCAACACTCATTTGCGAGCCATCGCTGAAACCCTGCCGAGCAAGGAATTTCAGAAAACCGCCTTCGAGCGCAGCACCGGCAAAGGCGGATTCGGCTCCGCGGTGGCTCAGCCATCATCGCAATTACGCATCGTCTTCCGCGGCACCTTCCGCACCATGCAGCGTGCCTTCCTCGAGTTGGAAAGCAGCATGCCCCAACTCCAATTGCAGGAACTGCGCATCGATCCGAACCCAAACCAGCAGAATCCTTCGCCACTCCTCAACTTCCAAGTCAACTACACCGCATGGGAAAATTAACTCTACGGAGCGTGGGCGTCCTGGCCGCCTCAAGGAGTGTGGGCGTCCCGCCCACGCGTCTATTGCCATCGCAAATCCCATCCATCGCCACCACGATGCCTCGCTTCCAAACCTCGCGTTTTTGGGTCCTGTTGCTTCATGGAATCCTCCTAACATCATCCGTGTTTGCCCAATCCGAGCCCTCTTCCAACACCAACATTCCAGCACCCAAGGCCCAGCCGCCGCAAAAGGGAAAAGCCCTGGCACCGGCAACGCCGAGTGCCCCAAGCGTCACTCCCCCAGCAAAATCTTCCACGCCATCGCGCTACGTAGGCAACGACTTGAAGGCCTACGTTGAGGCGCACGCCAACCAGCTTGCCATGCACGAGCGGACGAGTGATCCGTTCGGCCAGTTGCAAGATCCCAACGCCAAGCCAGTAGCCAAGCCCACCGTTACCAAGACACTGCGCCGCCCCATTGTTGAGCCGCCCGCGTCTCTCACTGATATCGTCGCCAGGATCGAAATCACCACGATCATGCCCAAGGATAAGCGTTTTCTGGTCGGCAGCCGCAGTATCGGCCAAGGCGATAAACTCCCGCTCAGCTACCACAATAAACAAATCCACACCCAAGTCATCGAGGTCAGCTCCCGCAAAATCGTCTTCCGAAACCTCGACACCGGCGAACTCGGCGTGCGCCAACTCAATATCCTGCCTCTTGGCATGACCCCCGGTACCCGCAATATCACCGCTCCGGGCATGGTCCCGGTCAATCCTAACAGTCCTTTGGAAATCGACGCCCCTTCACTTCTCCCAGCAGCAGTAGCTAGTCCCTAACAATAATACCGTCCCGTATGAATACCATTTATTTATTAATTGTGCCCGCATTGATTCTCACCGCCGGCTTGAGCCACGCGCAAGCCCCAAGCGAGCCACCCATGGTTGAACCGATCGTTGAAGCTGTTGCACCCACCCCGGCCCCAGCGCCGGTTGCCTCACCCGAGAGTGCGGGCACAAGCCCACGGGTATCACCTCCCGCTACGCCGGCAGCAGGGGTCCCCGCGACTGGCGCTGAATCCGCAAAGAGCCAGATGGAAGCATCTGACCAAGGCTATCAGATCAAGGATGCGCCGATCAATGATATTTTCCAATTTTTAGCCAAGGCGGCAGGGCGCCAATACTTTCATAATGCCAAGATTAGCAATCCTGAGTTTCGCGTCACCGGTCATTTGAATGACGGCAATCCGCTCACCCAAATGGAAGAGTTGGCTTTTATGTATGGTCTGGCTCTGCACACCAAGGGGTCAACCATCTATGCATTGACCCAGGCCCAGCTGGCCCAATTGCCCAGCGTTGAGTTTCACTATCAACTCCAGTATCTCCGCCCCACAGATATCAAACAAATCGAGGAGTTGATCAAACCCATGTTAAGCCCTGCCACCGGCATCGTCAACTTCGAGCCCAAGACCAATACCATCATCATCATCGATGCCGCCCACCGCATCGAACAGGCCCGCCTGCTGCTCCGCGGTATCGATATGGCCAAGGGCCAGATCATCGTCGAAACCAAGATTTTGCGAATCAATAGCACCGTGGCCGAGCGAGCCGGCATTAATTGGTCACAATCGCTCGGCACCAATGGCACCACCTTGGCCATTGCACGGGATCTCAATTCGGTATTCGGATTGCCTTCATCACCAGTCTCCGATATCCCCGCCGCCAATGGCACCAACCTGGTGCTCAGCCCCGTTCAAGTTAGTGGTGTGTTGCGTGCCCTGGCAGAAGGCGGTCTGGCCAGCCAAGTATCCAACCCCACCCTCATCACTGAGGACAACGAAATGGCGACCATCTCTATCATCGACCGGGTGCCGATCATCACCACCACCATCACGGCCGCTTCGGGCGGCACATCCGCCAATCCCACCGTGACCGAACAGGTCCGCTACAAAATTGATTCGTCAGATAAATCCATTGACACCGATCCAGACAAGCATCGCGAAATAGGCATCTCACTGGTGGTGACGCCGACGCTGTTGCCGGACGGGACGGTACGCATGAAATTGCGGCCTCGCTCCGCCCAGATTGTGGAGTCTATCAAGAGTATCACCGGCAATTTTTATCCCCGGGTGACCGAATCGATGGTCGAAACCCTCGCCCGCGTGCCTAATGGCTACTCCCTTGTCGTCGGTGGCTTTTATGGCGAAACCAAAACCAACAGCAAAACCAAAGTGCCCATCCTCGGCGATATCCCGGTAATCAACTTTTTCTTCAAGAGTAAGGAGGCCACCAAGGAGAAAACCAGCTTGGTATTTATCGTCACACCCAAGTCATACGATCCGACAAATCGTGCCGCCAACGCCAGTGCCAGCAAGTTTGTCCGGCGCGATAACGCCATCGGCCGCGATTACAATTGGGTCGATGAGAGCAACCCCGGTCCCAACGCCGAACCGAATTTACGCCGCGCCATTCGCGGCCTCAAACCCGAGGCCGCGCCCTATTTTCCAGGCGAAGTTACCAGCCCGTCACCGGATACCGCTCCCCGCCCAATTCCCTCCGTCAAGCCCCCCCTTACCAAAGCCCGCAGAGAATGATGGATTTCGCCACACCCTTTGCAGTTTCAGCTGTTCTAGCAACGTCAGCCTCCGCCCCGCCGCCAGTCTTGTCGCAAACGGACATCGGCAAGATGCTCGAGGCGTGCCTTGAGCAAACGGCGGAAGCGCTCGACATTTCCCACGCAGCCAGTCCTGCAGACATCTCGCATGCCGTTGAAGCGGTGCGCATGGCTCAGGCGCAAAACCGTCCGCTCGACCTGATGGAAGCCGTCGCCCGCGCCCAAGGCCATCAGGAAGAGCATCTCGGCAGCATCATGCGGAGCTTGGGCGACAAGCTGGCCGCCACGCTCAATCCCACGCCGCCGCTTATCCCCTTCGCCGGCAAACTCATCGCCCCCTCCGCGTTTTACGAGTCGTTCGATCAAATTCATAAAATGGCTAGAGCGCTGCTGACCCCGGTGATATTCGTCGAAGACACCGATGCGATCGGGGTGGCCTCGGTCAATCCAATCGCCGCCACCCTGCTTGCAGCGAAAATCCAGGAAGTGGTGGCGCGGCGTTTTGATATTCGGCCATTTTTAACCATAGCGAGGCTTGAATACGAAGCCTGGACGTTTCTCACGCATAAACATTTCGAGCTATGATTGAGTTCGATGGCATTTCCTTCAATGAACTGATTAGCCGGCGCATCATGGCCGAGTTGGCACAGCACGACCCGTCCTACACCGAACTCGGCCAGGACCAGGTACCTAACCGGGTCACCCGTTTCAGTTTCATGTCCGCGCTGGCAAAGCTCAATGGCTTGCCCTTTTTTCCTCGTCTAGCGGAATTTTGTGATGGCACCCTGCACACCTGCTGCGATGCCACGGTGATGACACGCGGGTTTTTCGCACCGCTGTGCCTCTGCGGCCAGGACAAGCTCATCGTCGCCATTGCCAACCCGTGGAGCCCGCTGCCAGAAGAATACCTCGCGCCGCGATTTCCCGATTTGGAAATCGTTAAAATCGTCACCCTAGCCTCCGAGATCAACCGGGCAATCGAGTCGGTTGCCACCAATACCGGCCCGTCGCGATCCGAACTCGATGCCATTGACGTGGAGGACCTTGACGAGGGGATCCACGATTTTGACGTGACCACGGACTACACCGAACCGATGGCGCAGCTTATAGCCACGATCATGTCGGATGCGGTCAAGACCCGAGCATCGGACATTCATTTCAAGGTTGAAAAGGAAAGTTTCTACTATGCGTTCCGGGTGGACGGCGACATCGGCACCAAGATTGAGATTCCGATGAAGCTCAAGGACAGGCTTGATGCGTTCTTGCTCAACCTGATGAAGTTGCCGACCGAGATTCGCAATACTGTCCCCGGTATATCCGGTCGCTTCACTATCTCGTATTTCCACCGCCCTATCGATATCCGCTATGAACGCCACCGTACATACCGCGGCTATCACGTCACAATGCGATTGTTAGATAAGAGCAACATCAACGTCACCCTCGGTAAAGGGACCCTTGCTTTCGATGACGAAACGATGTTTGCCCTCAACAAGGTGATGAAAATCCCCGCCGGAATCATTGTCATGTCCGGCCCAACCGGATCGGGCAAATCCACCACCCTCAACGCCCTGTTGCGCGAACTCAACCGCCCCGAGGTGAATATCCTCACGCTTGAAAATCCCGTTGAAGATGAGGTACCTGGCATCACCCACTGCGATCTCAAGAGCGCCAAGGAGTTCAAGCCGATGATCGCCTCATTCATGCGTTCCGACCCAGATATCATTCTCATGGGCGAGGTGCGCGACATCGAGTCTGCTGAACTCGCCATCGAGGCCGCCGTCACCGGCCACAAGGTACTCACCACCATTCATACTCCGCGAGCCTCCCAAATCATCGAACGCTTTGAGCAACTCGGCATTGAACGCTGGAAAATCGCCCAAACCCTCAAGGCCGCCTGCGCCCAGCGACTCGTCAAACTTCTCTGCCCCTATTGCAAAGAACCTATCACCGGCATCAGTGAATTGGATCGCAAGACTTTCTGCCTTGATGAATCGTGGGTCGCCATCCCGCTCTTCAGCGCCAAGACCGGCGGTTGCCAGGAATGCCGCAACAGCGGCTACAGCGGCCGCACCGCCATCCTCGAAATCATCCCCATCACCCCCAAAGTATCCGACTTACTCTCCAAGGGTCTGATGTCTCCATACGAATTAGAAGTACAGGTCGCCCACGAGGGCATCCTCCCAAACCTCCGCCGCAGCGGCCTGCGCCTATTGCGCGATGGCAAAACCGACCTTGCAGCCGTCAGCAAGGTCATTGACATGACCTATACCGATGACTAATCCCTCCACCTCCAGCGTCGGCAACCCAGCCGCCTTGCAGCTTCAAGTCACCAAAAAATCTCTGCTGGCTTCCCTCAACCAGCCGAAAAAAGTCACGCCTTTTTCAAAGAAAATTCTCGTTGATTTGTTCCGCGGTTTGGGTTCGATGTTGCGAGCCCAAATCAATACAGCCGACGCACTGAAATATTATAGTCACGGTCTGCCAAACAAGATGCTGGTAGAGGCCCTGTTGCGCATCCGCGAAGACATTGGCAACGGCATGAATGTGCATGAGGCGTTCCGCCGCACGGGTCGCTTCAGCGATACCGTGGTGGGTCTCATCCAAGCTGGGTCTGATGCCGGGCAATTGCATCAGGCATTCGCCTCGTTGGCAGTCCGCCTCAAAAGCGAATTGCATTTTTCCAAGCTATTGAAAAAAGCCACCATCACCCCCAGTGTTATCATCTGTGTCTTGCTCAGTGCTTTCATCATCTCACAAGTGAAAATCGTCCCGCAAGTCGAGGAAATGATGAAAGGCGTCGGAGCCAAGGCCGATGGGATGACAGCCATTTCCTTCCAAGTGAGCCACTTCACCCAGGCCGTGTGGCCGGTGGTGGTTATTTCGTTGATATCCATCGCCGTCACTATCGCTCGTTCCGCCCGTGTCCGCACTCTGATTCTGGGCTTGGCCATGGCACGCTGGCGGTTGCTGCGCCTGCTCATCATGAGCTTGCGCCAAATGACCTTCCTTTCGACGATCAAATTGCTGCATTCCAACGGCATCAATCTGGCTAAGTCGATCCGCGTCTCCGCCAACAGTGTGCGCAACACTCCGTTTTACGAGGAACTGCGCAACGCCGCCGATAAGTATGAACATTCCGGCGTCCCCCTCTCCACTGCTTTCGCCAAGTACACCTCCGTCGATTCTCAAGTCACCCACATGCTATCCATCGGCGAAAAATCCGCCTCGCTCGATAGCCAACTCACCATGCTAACCGAAATGTATGAGGAAGACGCCAATAACCACATGGCCAGCTTCTCCGCGATGGTCAGCTTTTTGGTGCTTATCATTGCCGTGTCGCTCATCGCCGCGGTGTTCATTGGCACTTTCCTGCCGATTTTCCTCATGGGCCCGAAGATGATGCAGAGCGGGATTTGACGTTTAACAATTAGAATTTTCCCGATGCAACTCACCCGATTTGACCGCTGGCTGCGGGAGCATTTTGTCTATGAGACACATATCAAAACCTTGCGTGCTCCAGACAGCGTCCCCAAGGGAATCCGCGTGGAACAACTCCCCGATATCCCGGGCGTGCGCTACAAACACCTTTTCATCGCACGCAATAGTAAACTCGCCGATTCCTTCATCGCCAGCCTCAGGGAAGACAACCTGATGTTCTTCACCACCATGGTGGATCGCAAGGCATGGTTCGTCCCTTGGATCGCTCCTAATAATAAGTCCCTCACCTGGAGGCTCGCCTGGATCGTGCTGGCCGCCACCTCCGCCTTCTATGTCATCAGTTATCTCGTCGCTCTGCTCAGCCAACCCGAAGTGCGCCAAATGTTCGCCGAGGCCATCGAAGTCCTGAAAGGTTGAATTATCCTGATTTTTTCCTTTCCATGAAACTCATTGACGTCCATGTTTTAATCTTAATGAAGCAATTCCGTTCATTGCGCCTGCGGTCGAGACCAGCGGCTTTCACCCTTTTGGAAATGACCCTCGTCATTATGGTGCTACTCGCCTTGATCAGTGTTGGCATGTACTCAGGCAGCGCCATCAAGACATGGCGCCTAGGCCGCCAAGCCAGCGAATCACTGCGCAGTGTCTATACCGCGCAAAAGCTCTATTTGTCGGACAACCCAACGGTCCAGGTGACCTCGCTGACCAACACGTTGCTCATTCCCTATCTTACTAGCAAAGCGACCAGCATGCCAACAGTCACCTCTTTGACCGGAGCCACGCTCAGCATCAAGGTGACGGTATTTCCGCCGGTGGTGGACAATGGTTCGGGAGTGGCCTACGACCCTTCCGGCAGCACAACGGACTCCCTCTGGGATGTCGGCGAATGATCCGCGCGCTTCCATTCCTCATCAGCCTCGCTCTCGGCCCCGCCCTGCGTGCCGATGAATTCCGCCCGTTCGCCAATTTTGTCCTCAGTTCCCACGTCAAAGTCACCGGCGAGCGGGTCACTCCCATCCCGATGAAACCCATTGTGTTTCATGTCTCCACCGATGGGCTGCGGGTGCGCATTAGCGCCGAGGGCAACGCGGAAGCCAGCAGCATCTTTGAAATTTACCGTTCAGATGGGGTTGGCCGCCAGCGCTCGGGAGAGGCTACATTGGAAGTCATTCCGGGCATCCAGGCGCTGAGCAAAACTGGCGGCGTGTTGCGCCACCTGCGCCTCACCCGCGAAGCCCTCACCATCACCACCTTCCCTGGGGTGTCTGATCATACGGTCATCACCCACGCCCTAGCCATCGCCCCGGCCACACCGGGAGCCCCGGCCACTATCCCGAAAAGTATATCATCAGCCCCCCCCAAACCATGACGCCCAACCCGACCACCCGCGCCTATCCGTGGCTGTTGCTGCTAAGCACTGCAGTGGCGGCATTTTTCTGCTTCATGTATATCACCAAGCCGGAATTTCCGCTGGCGGCACCCCTAGCGAGCCCGCCACCCGCCACCGCAGCGAAGCCACCGGTGCTGGCCCAAAAGCCACCAGTCACCACGGCATTGCCAGCCCAGCCGGCGGCCAACTTGCTCCCCGATATGGCGCGTTTACCAGGAGACACCCACCTTAGCAGCAGCGCCGCGCCGACGCAGGTTCCCGACGCGCGCCACGCTAAGCTCTCCGCCGCCCCAGCTACCACCTTTGAGGAAACCAACCTCCACATTCAGCACATCCTCACCGCCACCACCCCGGGCGGGGATTTGAGCCGCATTGTCCTCAACGTGCCGGTTCTCTATCAGTCCCGCGCCCTCGCCTGGACCGACGGCGAAGTGGCCGAGTCCCGCGCATTGCTCAAACGCCTATCAACCTATCAGGAAAATTCACGTGCTCTGCGCGAGGAAGCCACTCATTTGCTCGCCGCATGGAACCACCTCGTCGAGCGCTCAATGCCCACACTTGTGTTGCGTGCCGACAGTCCGTCGCTGCCAGCCAACCAGGATTACGCGGACCGCAGCGCCCAAGGGGCAGGGCTAGATACCACCGAGGCGATCCAACTCCAACCTACCGACAAATGAAACCACTCTTCTTCGCACTCACATTTACCGTAATGGGTGGCCTCTGTGGCCTCGCCCAACAACCCACCTCCTCCCCCAGGCCACTTGCCGAGGGCGTCAAGCAAGCCGTAGCGAGCCGCGCCAGTGACAATCCACCCAACGAAGTAACCGTGGAAACGCCGCCATCACCGGCCCAGTCCACTTCCGAGGCCACGCCAACCACCGAACCCGGACCCGAACCCGGACCCGGACCCGAACCCAGCCTAACCGTCCAAGTCGAAACTCTCCAAACGGGAACGGGCACTGGCACCGTCGATCCCAAATCCGTGAAACTGCTCGCGCCCTTTCCCGCCAAACCTCTCGCTGCCATCCCACCGGGTTGGCGGCTCGACGCCTCTACCAGCGCCCCGCCGTTCATCCGCAAGGTGACACTCGCTCCCGGCACGAACATCACCCTCAAGATCCGCCCACATTTGTTGGTCCCTGATGCAGCCGCCTTCGCCCTCAGTGAGCCGGGCTTCGACCCCGCCCTAGGCTACAGCCAAGCCCAAACCGTTAGCGCCATCCTCGCTAACTCCATCCAACAACTCGACGCCGATGCCAAACACCTCGGCACCGCCATCGACCTCCTCCAGCAACTCGTTAGTTCCCTGCCTCATCCCGCCCCAAAGCCTCAGCCGACGACCACGCCCACCCAACCCAATAAACGATGAAATCCTCTCTCATCCCTATCAGTTGCAGCTTGGTCCTTGCCACCTTGTCCGGTGCTACATTCAGCCATTGGTGGTCGCTGCGGCAATTCGCCGGTTCCCTCACCGACCCGGCCCACGTCCACGCCACGGCTCCGGTGGCTGCGGTCGCTAGTGGTTCTCGGAGTACTGCACCCATCCTCGTCACCCAAGCCGCTCTGCCCGCACCCGCCCCGCCCGCTGCTAGCCATGCCATCTCAGCCCCGGACGCCAAACCCACCGCTGCGCAAAAGGAATTCTTCGAGTCGCTGCTCGATGAAATGAAACAACTCAAGCAAACCAACTTAGCCCTGCGCGACCAGATGGCCGAAACTAACCGCGACTTGATGCAACTCGAATTCCGCGTCGATACCCAGTCAGCCACCTTCCGCCCTCTCCCGGTCACCGAAAACCTATCCACCCTCGATACCTCTACTCTCGATACCTCCGACTCCGGCCCTGGCGTCCTCCCACCCCGCGCCATGATGATCGGCAATCCCAATTGAAAAAATTGTGGAGGCACCTTGCCTCAGGTGATTGCTTTTACCCCTAATGCTAAAGGTGTAGCGGCCCAAAGAGCCCGGGAATGGCTGTTTTCGCTCCGTCGTTTGACAAGGGATCGCGGGGCACGCCATTTCCTCCGATTAATGGTCACGCGCAAGGCGTACTTCAACCGTTGGACGATAGACCATAACTTCCCCCGCGATGAGCAGTCCGGAATCGAATTCGGCTTCGCGCACTGTCTTATGCCCGCTCCAATTCTGCTCCGCAATAGTCACCTTGCGCTTGCCACCTTTCACCACCACCGATGTATGTTCGGGCCCCGTGAAAGACCCGTTGGAGAACTTCGCACTGCGGTATTCAACAATGTCTCCTGCCTGCATCTTCTCCTTTTTTAAATCCAACAAACGACCCCATACCCGCATGTCGTCGCCCGGTCGCTGCAAGCCGCATGCCTTGAAGGCTTCATCCGCCAGCGTCCAGCACTCACCGTTGCCCACCTGCTGGCCGAGGTGCTCGGTACAATACTTGGCCATTTTCCCCGGAATCTCGGCCATTCGCAGTGCAGCGGCGGCGGCTGCGGACTTGTCCTTCGCTTCCTGCTCCTGCCTGGCAAGCCATTCCTTCACGTAGGCTTGATCGGGTTCCGAGAGCTGTGCAATCTCAATTTTGGCGGTCGTAGCGGACTTGAGTTTGACTTGAATTGAGGACGCTTCCGCACTGGTGATCTCGGCAGACACGCTCCGGCCCTTGACGTCGGTGAACAAGTGCATCTCCGCAGTCGCCGCCCCAGCAGGAAATAGTAGGGCGATGACAATAGTAAGAATCTTTCTCTTGAAGTACTTATACATGAAAATTTGATCTCGGTTGCGCCGCTGATAGTGAAAGGAGATCTGATTACTTCGTGCCGATGCAGTAGAGGTTGCTGAGAGTGCGGATGAAAATCTGGCCGCGACTGATGGCAGGAGACGCGTAACATTCCTCGCCGAGATCATTTTTAGCAATCACCTCGAACTTCGGGCCTGCTTTAAGCACGAACATTTTGCCATCGTCATCGAGGAAATAAAGGTTCCCGTTTGCGGCAACTGCCGAGGCACTGTGATGACGGCCGAGTTTTTCCTGCCACATCCGCTGGCCGGTCTTCGCTTCAAAGCAAGTGGTTAGGCCGCGGTCGGCGACGACAAAGAAATACTTACCCTGTGCGATGGGTGACGGAACGTAAGAGACGCCCTGGGTGTCGCGCCAAGCGATGTGGGTATCGGTGACGTTGCCCGCGCCGTCCGGTCGGATGGCGATGATATGTAAGTCTGGGAAACCACCGGTGACAAAGAAGATATCATCCGTGAATACAATGCCGGCGACGAATTGGTCAGTCGGCCCATCGACGAGCCAGTGTGGTTTACCGGTGTCGGGATCGTAGCTGGCGACACATTTGCTGCCGCTGAGGACCATCTGCGGTTTGCCGGCGGCCTGAAAAATTGTTGGGGTGCAGTAGGAACGAGTGCGGTTAGGCCGGTCTGTACGCCAACGCTCCGCGCCGGTGGATTTGTCGAAGGCAACGATGCATGCGGCGGCGTCCTGGTCGCAATTGAGGATGATAGTGTCCTTGTAGGGCACGGGCGAACTGCAGAAGCCATGGACGGAGGTGAACGTGCCGGGGGATTTGCGCCAGAGTTCCTTGCCGTCCATGTCGTAACAAACGACTACGATGTCCCGTGCTTGTAGGAAAGCGACCCAGACGTGTTGGCCATCGGTGGCCGGCGTGCCGCTGGCGTAGCTGTTGAGATTGTGCTTTTTCTCTGGTGGTGCAGTCACCACGGTTTTCTCCCAGAGTATCTTGCCGCTGAGCCGGTCGAGGCATATCAAGACGCGTCGGTTGCCTTGTTCGAGATAGGTGGTGACGAAAATCCGCTCGCCCCAGATGACTGGCGAGGAGTGGCCCACGCCGGTCATGGGGATTTTCCAAGCGACGTTCTCGGAGCTGCTCCAGCGGACCGGTACATTCGTTTCCTCTGACACACCGTCGCCGCGTGGCCCTCGCCAACACGGCCATTCGCCAGCCCATGCGGACGCTGCCAGGACCCAACCCGTCAACCAAATGACTTTGGCGGTGGTGCGGGTGTCTGCCACGAATTTGCTCTTAGGCTGCGAGCGCATATCTTGGACTATTTAGCCGGTTTTAGGGCGACGCGGTTGAGATGATCTAGCAATTCGCGGCTCATAGTTTCGCGGCGGGTGGCGGCCTCTGGGGAGGTGTAGAGATTGTGCCACTCTTTGTGATCGGCTTGCAGGTCATAGAGTTCGCCGGAGGTCGCATCGGCCAGTTCTACGTGACCCTGGTGCACCAACTCCTTGGGAAACGATAGGATCAACTTGGCGGTGCTGGTGCGCCACATGAAGGCCACTACCTTGGGCCGGTCGCTGTATTCGCAGAACCCCGCCTTTCTGGCACTGGCGTCTAATAAGTTTTCACCGGGTTTGCCGGTAAGCGGGATGCCGGCAAGAGCCGCGATGGTCGGATAGATATCTACTTCCTCGGCGAGCCGGTGATCCAGCGTGCCGCGTTTGGCGGCTGGCACAGCGGAGCCGGAGAGAATGAGCGGGACGCGGGAGCTGGCGTCGTAGAGGCAGTACTTATTGAAGCGGTAGTAGCGTTCACCTAACATTTCACCATGATCGGACACATAGACGATGAGGCAATTTTCGAGTAATCCCTTAGCACGCAGCTTGTCCATGACGCGACCGAACATGTTGTCGATCCACGAGCAATTGGCCCGGTAGCGCAATACCATTTGCTGCCATTGCTGCTTGGTCGCCTTGCTCCAGAACTCGCGGTACATATCCTGGCGGTCGTTGCCGGTGGCGTGGCAAGGTTCGACTTGGTCCAGAGTTGGCTGTGCGGGCACCGGCATGGACGCCAGATCGTAGAGGTCCTCGTAGCCTGGGGGAACGTTGGCACCCGCGTGGGGTTTCATAAATGACAGATAGAGAAATAACGGCCGGGTTTTGTCGCGGCCTTGCTCGAGGAATTCCAGGCAATGTTTCAGTGACCATCCATCGCGGTGGTCTTGCTCTGGCAACGCGCTAGTGCGCCCCATGTAGCCGGCAGGAAACTCCTCGCCATCGCCAAACTCCTTTACTTCCTCGTTGTAGCGCTTTAAGCCTTCCGGGTTATCTTTGCTCATCATCAACGCGTCTTTCTCATGGTCGGTCGATGAGTAACGTACCTCAAATCCGCGCGTCGAACACTGCGCCGCCAGCCAGTGGGTCTTGCCAAAACCCGCAGTCTGATAGCCTGCTTTGCGCAATAACTCCGGCAGCGGATCACAAGGCAATTGCACATCATTCAACCCCGGCCCGTTACTCAAAATCCCTATCTGATGCGGATAGAGCCCTAGCATCATCGAGTACCGACTCGGAATGCACATCGGTGCCTGACACACTGCTTGGTCAAACAAAAGCCCCTCTTTCGCCAAGCGGTCCAGCGTCGGTGTCTTCACTGACGGATCCAGGCGGCCGAGGTAATCCCAGCGGTGCTGGTCGTCCATTAGGAAAATAATGTTGGGCCGGTGGCTGGCGGCTGGTTCGGCAGCGCGGGCGGTGGGCGCTAAGGTAGTTAGGCACCACAGGGCGTAAGCGATTAAGCATTTCAGGTGGAGCGTTGGCATGCGGGGGAGGATAAGTGCGGTGGCGGCCCGTCGGCAACCCGGCATTTTCAAGCAACCCATAAAGGACCTCAAAACGGCCAGTGGGTCGCCCTAATTTGACTACTGGTGTGCGGCGTGGGCGGCCGGGCTGGCAGGGAGGTTAGGATTGGCCAGAGGAGCGGCGAGAGAGGTATCTGGTTCCAATGTTAGGAGGCCGAGATTAGCGAGGAGGGCGCGGTCGTTGGCGGCTTCGGGGTTATCGGTGGTGAGGAGTTTTTCGCCGTAGAATATCGAGTTAGCGCCGGCGTAGAAACAAAGCGTCTGGGTTTCGTCGGAGAGTCGGGTACGCCCGGCCGACAGGCGCACCTTGGCACCTGGTACAGCGATGCGAGCGCAGGCGATCATGCGGACCAGGTCCAAGGGTTCGACCTGTGGGTTTTCTGCCAGCGGGGTGCCGGGCATGGGCATGAGCGAGTTGATCGGGACACTTTCCGGTGCCGGGTTGAAGTTGGATATAACTTCGAGAAGACGCAGGCGGTCGGTGATCGTCTCGCTGATGCCGAGGATGCCGCCGCAGCATACAGCGATGCCGGCATCCTGCACGTTGCGGATAGTGCGCAGGCGGTCGTCGTAGGTGTGCGAGGTGACGATATTGGGGTAGTGCTCGGGGGAGGTGTCGAGATTGTGGTTGTAGGCGGTGACGCCGGCGTCGCGGAGTTG
>JBAXOP010000021.1:0-29685 GCA_037133195.1 Verrucomicrobiota bacterium
TAATCAAGACTAGTTTCCTGTCCCTCAATCCTAGTAGAAATTTATTTGGGAAATTCGGTGGGAGGCTTCAAAGAGTCGGTGCCTGTGAGTTCAGGTGTATTCGTATTAGCAGTCGCTACGATGGCGGTTGGAACAATCAGACATCACTTAACAACCCGCGTTGCGCCAGATGGCGCAACCATGGCTCGAAGGCAAGATCCGGGCAGCGGGCGTGTGAGAGGGCGGCGAGTTCTGCCTGGCTGCGGCTGCCATCCATGGCGACTAACACCTCGTAGTGGGCGGCTGGGAAACTGCATGGTTGGTGCCAGGCATCGGTTAGCGCCAGACCGCGCCGCGCGCAGGCCAACAGCAAGGGGTTGAGGCATGGGCGCGGCGGCGGTTGCGGGTCGATGCGCTGTGCCTCAACTCGTGGAAGCAGCGAACCGCGGGTGATGCCATCGAAAACCAGGCGGGCCAACGCGGGGCGGTCGGCGCCCGGCATCGCGGTGAGGATTTCGCGCAGTGGCACGCAGGATGGGGAGGCGGTGGTGAGTATTTGATAGAATGCGAGTGCCAGCGGGTCGCTGCCGGGCATCGCCCCCTCAGCCGCCCGCACTGCGAAATCAAAGACACCGTCACGGGTTAGGCCGGGCAAGGTTGCGGCGTCATCTCGGCATAATACCCCAGAGCGGAAGGTGCGGCCAGTGGCAAAATCAGCGACTAATTGGGCATGCAGCGGGTGTGCCGCCAGCGGGCTGATGGCCGTGCGAGCGGCCTCGCCGAGGACCGATGGAAGGTTTTCGGCGGGATCACTTTCGCCTAGCCAGCGCAGGCCGGCGCTGGCGCCCGCTTGCACAAATTGCTCGAATGGCCAGGGGTCATTGACCGGCGCGAAGTCGTCGAACGGGAGAATGTCCGCTCCCTTGGCCAGCATGTTGTCGATGATCGAGCGCAGGTGCGCGCCGTGCGGGGTGGCCGGGTCCAACGTGCTGCGCAGAAGCTCGAGCGTGGCTATAAGTTCTCCGCCGGTGGCGGCCTGCAAGGCCCGCACCATGGCGACAACCGGCAAGCGGTGCGCCCAACCGGCGGCAAGGTTGAAACTGAGGGTGGCGACGCCGGTCGGGGCCAGATGGCGTCGGCAGAAATCCAACAAGGCAAATTTCGCATCATCGGGCACCCAGGAAAATACCCCGTGGGCAATGATATAATCGAAAGGTGGGTCGCCCGGATCGAAATAGCGCAGATCCACCGCGTGAAACTCCGCATTGCCTATCCCTGCCTCCCCAGCAAGTTGCCGTGCCTCGGTGATCGCCGGTATTGCCAGGTCGATGCCTACCCAGTGGCTCTGCGGCCAGCGCAGGGCCAGCGGCAATAGGTTGTGCCCGGATGCGCAGCCAATTTCAAGTACGCGGGCGTGCCGTGGATCGGCAGTACAGAGGCCGCCTAGCCGCGCGGCCACCGCCGTCATTGCTGGATCGCACAGCGCATGACTCATCGCCGGATAGCGATGAGTTTGATAGAGCTGATCAACGGGGCAAGCGGCGGGTGGCATGGCCAATGGCATATCGGATGCCATGGCGGGTGGCAACTAGAGTCCTTGAAAATCTATAATGGTTGTCGTTATGACCTGCGGTTGGTCCAAGCTGTGTTGGCATAACGCTCGCGAACCAAGCGTGAGATATGCTCCAGTGGGGCCTGAAAATCGCGCAATTCCCATGCCTCAGCCAGCCCGGTGGCCAGGGATAGTGCGCGTTGTCGCGATTCCGCCCCAGCACAAGCAAGCGCCACCGACCCTTGATGCAACAGGCCGTGGCGCGTGCGCCGTTGGCCGGCCCCGGCGAGTTTGCGGCCATCACCGGCCACCAGGTCGTGGCTAACCGGATTATCAAAGCACATTGCGGCACCGGTTTGTGCCTCACCGGTACTCAATCGGACCCCGCATGATTCATCGCGCAGAGTCGCCACGAGCGCTTCATGAATCTGCCGGTAACTCTCCGCGCCGCGCCACCCCGCCAGCGCCTCGCCATGCGGTGCCACCACCGTATATGTCCAATCCGCCCGGTGATCGACCACCCCGCCACCCGTCCACCGCCGCACCCAACTCACACCAGGCAGCGTGTTGCGGGCTTGCGTCAAATCTCCAAAGTAGCCGAGCGAGGCCCACTCGCCGTGCCACTGATAGATCCGCAACACGGGTGCCACCGCAGTTTCCAGCAACCACTCGTCCACCGCCATCGCCTCCGGACCGGGACGTCGTACCGAATCGATCCATACATGTAATTGTCGAAAAATCACGCCCGCTTGTAGTCTGCGGCGCGATGCCTCACAACCCGCAATGTGAAAATATTCCGGGTTCAGTCCGCCTGAAGAGAAGGTGAGTTATTACGACGCAGCGCCGGAACCCGGCGGTCTGGGTGTGGAACGTAGAGTAACTGCCAAATGCTTACCGCAGAGGCGCGAAGGTTGCAAAGGGACGCGGAGCAAGACAGGGGGGCTCGATAACCCATTCCACTTTGTGCTCCTTTGCTCCTCTGCGGTAATTCTTCAAGTTGATTCGGGAGGAACCGTGAGCGTGGCGCTGCCGATCTAATGCTTGCTTTCAAGCCCCGCAGCGCAGAGTTTCGTCTGCGCCGATCGATCGTCACCCCAATACCTATCAGAGGGCCGGGAGTTCCCGCAGCGTCCATCCCCACCCATCATACCAATGCGTTTTGTTAGCCGATTTTCCCGCCATTCCCGCTCTGGAGTGCTGTCAGCTATTGTGGCATTCATACTGTGGGGAGTGCTGCCGTTGTATTGGAAGCAACTGGTGTTTCTGCCGCCGACAACGATTGTCGCCCAGCGCATGCTGTGGTCCCTGCTGCTGTTATTGCCGATCCTGTGGTGGCGCGGCGAGGGGCATCAATTGCGCACCGCGCTGCGTACGCCGCGTGCCCTCGCTTGGCAATTACTTTCCGGTCTGCTGCTCTCCTCGAATTGGTTGCTCTATGTCTGGGCTACCCTGAACGAGCACATTCTGGAAGGCTCACTAGGATACTATCTTAATCCGTTTTTCAATATGCTCTTCGGTGCTATCTGGTTCGGCGAGCGCCACAGCCGCCCGCAACTCGCTGCCATCGCCTTGGCTTTGGCCGGCGTCGCCCTGCAAATCCCGGCCATCGGGCGCTTCCCGTGGGTCGCCATCAGCTTGGCGTTGAGCTTCGCTTTCTATGGTGTGGTTAGGAAACGGGCACCGCTCGGCGCGCTAGCGGGGCTGACGGCGGAGACAGCGCTGCTGGCACCGCTGGCCCTCGTCTGGCTCATGGTTAATTCCACCTCCCCGGCGGCGGCATTCGGCAGCGGCACCGCGCAAGTATTGCTAGTCATTGGCACCGGGGTGGTCACAGCCGTACCGTTGCTGTGCTTCGGCCACGCCACCCGCTCGCTGCGTCTCTCGACAATCGGCATCCTGCAATTCATCGGCCCCAGCCTGCAATTCCTCATTGGCTGGCGATTCTATCACGAACAGATGACTCTAGTGCGATTACTCTCGTTCGGAGTCATCTGGTTAGCCATCGCTATCTATATTGCTAATGCCGTGTCCGCCGCCCGGAAGCAGGAAAACCTTGGATAGATAAAATTGGCTTATTCGCTTTTCAAAATGATATCCTTGAACTGCACGGTCATCGGCGCGCCGGCGTGCACTTGGAAGGCGAGCACTCCCTTTTTGGCAGCGACGGATGATTCGTCAGTCTCATCCCCGGGTCGCCTATTTTTCGTCACGCATCACGTTGCACACCGTCCGGAATGCCGGCTTGGGTAAACCGGCGCGATCAAACAATAACGGGTGGTTGGTGTGCTTGACGGGAAAGCTATTGAGCCAGGAGTACTTGTCGGTGGGACCCCAGAACGTGACCCGCTCGATGTGCCGGCGGTACTGGTGGAATAGCGCAAAAATGGCGGCGTAGCGGGCTGCCTGCTGTTGCAACACTTCCGGCGGCGCGCCTGATTGATAGAGATCGTTCTTCTCGCCCCGGTTGTAGAGATTGATATCCAGTTCGGTGAAATTCATTTTCACGCCGAGTGCCACAAAGTCCTTGATGGTTTGTTCAATCTCGGCAATCGATGGCTTCGTTAGGCTCCAGTGCGCCTGGTTGCCCACCGCGTGAATCTTGAGGCCCGCGTCTAGCAGGCTCTTGACTAGGCGTATCGTACGCTTACGCTTGAGCGGATTCTCCAGATCGTAGTCGTTATAGTATAACTCAGCCTGGGGATCCGCCTGCCGCGCGTATTCGTACGCCTTCAACACGTAGTCCCCGCCGACGAGCCGCTTCCAAGGTGTCTCGCTCAGCATTTCACTGCCACCACCGGCCACCGCCTCGTTGACCACGTCCCAGCCCTTGAGTTTGCCGCGATACCGGCCGGCCACTTTCTCAATGTGCTCCCGCATCCGATCTAGCAGCAGCTCGCGGGACGCGTCCTTACCATCCGGCCCTTTGAACACCCACTCGGGTGTCTGTTGTTCCCACACCAGTGTGTGGCCGATCCCCTGCATCGCGTGCGCCACGGCGAACTCGACCAAGCGGTCGGCCGTTTCAAATGTGTACACGCCCGCCACCTGATTCACCGACGTCCACTTCATTGCGTTCTCGCAGGTAAGGCAGTTGAAGTGCTTGGCCACCAACTCGCCAATGGTCTTGTCATCTCCTTGATAGACATACGGCCCCACCGCCACACCGATGAGAAAATCGTTCTTGTAGATATCCTTCAACGCCGGCACCGGGGCATCGGCACCATCGGCGGCTAGGGCCGCCAGCGGCAGGCATAGCGCAATAATAACTGTCGCAAGGCATCCGAGATGGATTGTAGCGGCGGTCTGTGACCGCCGATGTGAATGAGATGGCGCTTGCTGACAACGCGGGTTCATTGGCGGTTCATGGGCCGTGGCGGTCATAGACACACCGTTACAATGCAACAGATGTTCTTGCGCGGCTCCGGAACACCGCATGGGGGCAAAAATTTTCATAAATCAATCAATTTAGGAATGCTGGGTACGGGCGTTTCCGCCGGATCTTACACCTCGGAAAATCACACAATGGACACGCCACCGCCCGCCTCAGCCCGTCAATTTGCCTGTCGCCAATTTGCTTTTTGCTGCGGGTTTGCCCGGGACAATATCCATTCCGATCGGGGTCCCCACACTCAACGACCGACCGTGTACCTCCCCAAATCCCGACCGATCATTCAATAAAACCGTTGGCTGGAAATAGGATGTCGGGAATTTTTCTTGGCAGCACCGGTGACGCGGGTAATGTCGATGCCAAGCCAGCCAACCTTATGCATCCGAAACCAACGCTCATCCTTGCCGCTCTAGTTGCGTTCTCCGCCGTGGTCCCCGCCCAAACCCAACCGGAGGCGAGCGGATCCGAATGGAAACCCTTGTTTGCTCCCGACCTCGCCAATGCCGACAAACCCGCCGGCGTGTGGTCGGTCGCCGAGGGCGAACTCACGGCCGCTGCCGACCAATGCATCTGGACCCAGGCGAAATATGAGAATTTCACCCTTGACCTGGAGTTTAAAACCGCCTCTGGAACTAACAGCGGTGTCATCATCTATTGCACCGATACCAAGAACTGGATTCCCAAATCCGTGGAAGTCCAGATCGCCGATCCCTTCGCCGACAAATGGGCCAAGGCGGCTCCCAACTGGCACGGCGGCGGCATTTTCGGCCATCTGGCACCCGCCAAACAAATGACCAAAAAACCCGGCGAGTGGAACCACATGACCATCGATGCAAAAGGCAAGAAAGTGAAAGTCTGGCTCAATGGTGAACTCACCGCGGACATGGATATGGCGCTGTGGACCACCGCCGAGAAAAATCCCGACGGCTCCGCCATCCCCAACTGGCTTAGCACACCGTTCGCCGAATTGCCCACCAAGGGATACATCGGCCTGCAAGGCAAACATGGCGATGCCACCGTCTGGTTCCGTAACGTGAAAATCAAAAACTAACGCTGCTAACCATGATTCGTTTTCTGCATACCCGCATTCGTGTTAGAGATATGGACCGCTCATTTCAGGGTGACAGATAAATTGTAGAGAATATTTTGGATTGTGCGGCTTTATTGCAGAAAATAACTCAAACGTTGGGAATAAATGCGTGGCCCTGTGTGATTATATTTTTCTTGGTACTGCGGCGGACGCGGGTAAGGTCGATGCCAAGCCCGCCAACCTTATGGATCCGAAGCCCGCCAGCCTGGATGCCTTGCGCATCGATCGCTCATCAGCACAGCCTACGCCCCGGATCAACGGTTGGCGCTGGTTGCTGGCGTTGTTGTTGCTGGTGGCGATGGCCGGCGCTTGGTGGCATAGCCGGGCTAACGGAATTGCGGTGCAAACCGTGCTGGTGCAAGCGCCAGGCGCAGATGGCACTAGCGCCGGGCGCACTTTGCTGAATGCCTCCGGCTATGTGACCACGCGGCTTAAAGCGACGGTGTCGTCCAAGATCACCGGCAAGGTGACAGAGATCCGTGTGGAAGAGGGCATGCAAGTGGAAAAAGACCAGATCCTCGCCACCCTCGATGCTTCTAACGTGCAAAGCGGCTTGCACTTGGCGCAAGCGCAACTCGCCGCCGCCTCACTCGTCTTGGCGGAAAGCGCGCCACAGGCGAAATTTGCCGCCGCTGAATTCCAACGCCTCACCACCCTTGACTCCCCGCGCTCGGTGAGTCTATCCGATCTCGGCAAGGCGGAGGCAGAGGCCCGCATGCAGCAGGCGAAACTTGAGCGGCAGAGAGCCGAGGTGACGGTGGCGCAACGCCAGGTGGACCAATGGCAACAACAGCTAGATGACACGATTATCCGCGCGCCTTTCGCCGGAGTGGTCACCACCAAGGATTCGCAGCCCGGCGAGATGATCTCACCGATGTCCGCCGGTGGTTTCACCCGTACCGGCATTTGCACGCTGGTGGACATGGCTTCGTTGGAAATCGAGGTGGACGTGGGCGAGAGTTATATCAACCGGGTGCAGGCCGGACAGCCAGTCGAGGCCACTCTCGATGCCTATCCGGAATGGAAAATCCCTTGCCAGGTCACTGCCATCATTCCCACCGCCGACCGCCAGAAAGCCACCGTCAAGGTGCGCGTGGGTTTCGCCAAACTCGATCCACGCATCCTGCCGCAGATGGGTGTGAAAGTCGCCTTTCAAGGCAGTACCCCCGCCACGCCAACCCCCACGCGTAACACCGTGGCAGTTCCCAAAGAGGTATTGCAATCTATCAACGGCCGAGACATCGCCTGGGTCGTTAGCAATGGTAAAGCGGAACGCCGCGCGGTAACGGTGGCCAGTTCCAACGCCACGCAGGTGACCCTCAGCGCCGGCCTTGCCCAAGGCGAAACCGTGGTGCTCAATCCTCCCTCCTCCCTCAGCGATGGCAGCGCCGTCACGATCCAAACCACCCGATGAGTGCCCCCACCCAACCCCTTGTTAGCATCAGCAACGTCACCCGCACCTTCACCCGCGGCAGCGAAAATGTCCTTGTCCTAACCGGCTTGGAACTCACGGTCAACGATGGCGAATTCCTCGCCCTGATGGGCCCGTCTGGCTCCGGCAAGTCAACCCTCCTCAACCTCATCGGCGGCCTCGACCGGCCCACTGGCGGCAGCGTGGCCATCGGCGCGGAGCGGGTGGATCAACTGTCCGATAGACAACTGGCGGCCTGGCGAGCCCGCCACATCGGCTTCGTGTTCCAATTCTATAACTTACTGCCGGCGCTCAGCGCCGAGCGCAATGTTGAGCTGCCGTTGCTTCTAACCGGACTGAACAAGGCCGCGCGGCGCCAGCATGTGGCGGCGGCGTTTGAGGCGGTGGGGTTAACGCATCGCGCGAAGCATTTTCCGCGCACCCTCTCCGGCGGCGAACAACAACGCGTGGGCATCGCCCGTGCCATCGTCACCGATCCGACGTTGCTGCTGTGCGACGAGCCCACCGGCGACCTCGACCGCAAATCAGGGGATGAGATATTGACCTTGCTGCAATCACTCAACCGCGAACACGGCAAGACGATCATCATGGTCACCCACGACCCGCACGCCTCGGCCCGCGCCAGCCGCACGGTCTATCTGGACAAGGGCCAACTCTCCACCACCCCGACGGCTTGAGCTACCCGGCACCATGAAATTCCTTCCTCTGGTATGGGCCGGCTTGAAACGCAAAAAACTGCGCACAGCCCTGACGTTTCTATCCATTTTTATTGCATTCATGTTGTTTGCTTTCCTCGGGGCGCTCAAGGAGGCGCTAGGCGGCGGGGTTAGCATGGCGGGGTTGGACCGGTTGATCGTGCGCCACAAGGTATCACTGATCCAGACATTGCCCCAATCCTACAAGCCTCGCATCCTTAGCATCCCAGGCGTGGCTGCAGTGTGCCACCAAACGTGGTTCGGTGGCATCTATCAAGACCCGAAAAACTTTTTTCCCAACATGCCGGTTGAGCCCGACGAGTTTTGCGCGATGTTTCCGGAATTTGTGCTCAGCGACGCGGCTAAAAAGGCATGGCAGAATACTCGCACAGGTGCGGTGGTCGGCCGCGCCACGGCTAAGCGATTCCAATGGAAAGTCGGTGACCGTATCCCGCTGCGGGCCCCTATCTGGGGTGAACCTATCGGCCAGAGCCAGTGGGAATTTGAAATCGTCGGTATCTTCGACGGCGCAAAAAAAGCCACCGATACCAGCCAGTTGTTTTTCCGTTATGATTACTTCGAGGAAGCCCGCCAGCGCGATAAGGGCCAGGTCGGTTGGTACACCGTGCGTATTGCCAACCCAGACGCGGCGGCGAAAATTGCCGCAGCCATTGACCAGGAATTCGCCAACTCACCGTATGAAACGAAAACCGAACCGGAGGGGGCATTCGCCCAGGGGTTTGCGCAACAAATCGGCGACATTGGCTCGATCGTCATGGCAGTGGTGGGCGCGGTGTTTTTTACCATTCTGCTAGTGGCAGGCAACACCATGGTGCAATCGGTACGTGAGCGCACCGAAGAACTCGGCGTGCTCAAGGCTATCGGATTCTCCAATCTGTTGGTGCTGCTCCTAGTACTCATCGAGTCATGTTGCATCGCCACCCTCGGCGGCTTCAGCGGCCTCGGCGTGGCTTGGTTAATCATTGCCTCGGGCAATCCAATCCCCAGCCTGTTGCCGGTGTTCATCCTGCCGAATCAGACGCTGGCCAGTGGTGCCTTGCTGGCCGTCGCTCTGGGACTCGTCGCCGGCGCGCTGCCCGCTTGGCAGGCGATGCGCCTGCGCATTGCCGAAGCCCTCCGCCGCGGTGCCTAACCATCAACGAATATGTCCGCCTTGACCCAACTCTTTTCCGTGGCCTGGTACAACCTCCGCTCATTGCCGGAGCGCAAGGCCGCCGCGATCACCGCAGCTGTAGGCATCGCCGGAGTGGTTGGTGTGCTGGTGGGCGTGCTGGCCATAGCCGAGGGGTTCCGGCGGGCGATGACGGTGTCCGGTTCCCCGGATGTGGCGGTGGTATTGCGCAGTGGCTCGGACGGCGAGATGACCAGCGGGTTGGAACGCGACGCCACCCGCACGATCAGCGATGCACCGGGTGTGGCCCGCAACGCCGCCGGGCCGCTGAGTTCGGCGGAATTGTTTGTTATTATCAATCTACCGAAGCGCAGCACTGGCACCGATGCCAATGTGCCGTTGCGCGGCGTGGAACAGGGCGCGTTCGATGTGCGCGGCAACATCATCATGCAGGCGGGACGGCGCTTCGCCACCGGCCGCAACGAGGTAATCGTCGGTGCCGGCGCCGCACGCGCGTTCGCCGGTCTCGATATAGGTAAAACCATCAAGGTAGGCCAGAACGACTGGCTGGTAGTCGGTGTTTTTTCAGCCAATGGTGGCCTAGCCGAATCAGAAATATGGACCGATACCGCCGTGCTCCAGCCAGCCTATCATCGCAACAATAGCTACCAATCGGTTTACGTTAGATTAACATCCGCAGCGGCTTTCCAACAATTCAAGGACACCCTGACGACTGATCCCAAGCTCAACGTCAAGGTCATGCGTCTATCGGATTTCTATGAGGAGCAATCCACTGCGGTCACCAAGTTCATCACCACCATTGGCGTGTTCATCGCCACCTTGATGGGCTTGGGTGCCTTGTTCGGCGCGCTTAACACCATGTATAGCGCGGTGGCCGGACGCACCCGCGAAATTGCCACCCTGCGGGCTCTGGGCTTTGGTGCCGGCCCGGTGGTATTTTCCGTGCTGGTCGAATCGGTGTTGCTCTCGATCCTCGGT
Organism: Verrucomicrobiota bacterium; assembly: GCA_037133195.1. Classification (GTDB taxonomy): domain Bacteria; phylum Verrucomicrobiota; class Verrucomicrobiia; order Verrucomicrobiales; family Akkermansiaceae; genus Luteolibacter. The sequence continues at coordinate 10,268 of JBAXOP010000021.1, forward strand.
GGTGGTCTCGGCGCGGCCGCCGCCTATCTGCTCTTCGACGGCTATCGCGCCTCCACGATCAACTGGCAATCCTTCAGCCAGGTCACTTTTGCCTTCCAGGTGGCTCCAATATTGTTAGGGAAGGCCATTGCCAGCGCCACGCTCATCGGCATCCTCGGCGGGTTATTTCCGGCGCTGCGAGCCGCGCGTCTGCCCATTGCCTCAGGCCTGCGCGAGTCCTGAGGGATGGAACCTCCCGACGATAGTAACGTCGCATGCCACATTCGGCCCAAGTGAGTCTGCTGGATCAAAAATCTGCGAAACCGCTTCTAGCGGACTTAGCGGTGCTGAGAAAAGTTTCCACCTCTGCCCGTGAGCGGGTGTTGAGGATATCCTGGCGGCGCAGCCAGCCCTTGCGGGCGAGACGCACGCCCAGCCCGATATGATGAAGCCGGGCGATGGAATGAGCGTCGGGATTGATCGAACACAGCACGCCAAGGTCACGGGCACGCTTCCACCAACGCCAGTCCATGTCGAGGCGCAACGGACTGCAATTCAACTCGATGATTGTGCGGGTGGCCGCCGCACAATCGATGATTTTCGCGTGATTAACCGGATAGCCATCGCGCTTGAGCAGCAGCCTGCCAGTGACGTGACCGAGCATGGTGACGTGTTCGTTTTCCATCGCACGGCAAATGCGGCGGGTCATCTCGTCTTCGGTTAGATTGAAGATATTGTGTACCGAAGCGACGCAATAGTCGAGTTGGGCGAGAATCGAGTTATCGAAGTCGAGGCTGCCGTCGCGCAGGATATCCACCTCGGTGCCGGCGAATATGCGAAACTCCGGGTTGGCGGTATTGAGTTTGGCAATGGCGGCAAGTTGATCGAACAGTCGTGTCTCATCCAGGCCGTTGCCGATGAATGTGGACTTCGAGTGATCGGCGATGCCGAGGTATTGGAGGCCCATGTCGATGGCTTCGGCGACCATTTCATCTAACGAATTAAGACCGTCAGAGGCAGTGGTGTGATTGTGGAAAGTGCCGCGGAGGTTGGCTAGCTCGACGAGTTTGGGCAGGGTATGGGCGGTGGCGGCTTCGAGTTCGCCCTGATTTTCGCGCAATTCCGGTTCTATAAAATCGAGTCCGAGAGCGTGATAGATATCGGGTTCCTCGTGAATGCCTGCGGGCAATCCGCCCGATATTGTTTCAGCAATCCGGGTTGTTTGAACAGGGGCTCCCGGCAGGATGCCCGGGCCATGTGGCGCGGGCATCCTGCCCGCCGCCTCTTCCTGGCTCGCTGCGGCATCGCCTGTGTCAACCGTATCGGGCAAGTCGCCGGCGGCCTTGCTGCTGAGGGTAAAGCCGTATTCGTTGAGCAACCAACCGCGTTTGAGGGCGAGGGCACGCAGGGCGAGGTTGTGTTCCTTCGAGCCGGTGAAGTATAGCAGGGCGAACGGGAATTCGCTGTTAGAAACGGCGTGAAGATCACATAGCAGGCCGTTATGCAGGCGCACCGATGCCTTGGTGGTGGTGCAAGCCGTGATCGAGGCCACTTGCGGCAAGGTGGTGAAATCCTCGCAAACGAGTGCAGGTGACTTGGTGGCAACGAGAAAATCGAGGTGATGCACGGTTTCCTTGGCACGGCGGAACGCCCCAGCGACGGCGGCACGCGAGATTTCCGGATGGAGGCGCAGCGTGTCTAACATCTCATCGACGAGCGGGCTGATGGCACCAAGTGTGAAGGCATCGGCGAATTTGTCGCGCAGTGCGATAGCTTCGAGGATATTGGCCTGGGTTTTGGTGCCGAAGCCAGGCAGCGCGGCTACTTTGTCGGTCTCGCAGGCGAGTTTCAGCTCGGCGATGGAACTGATGGCCAGCGTTTCGTAGATCGCTTTGACCTTTTTCGGGCCGAGTCCCTGGAGGTCGAACAGGTCGAACAAGCCTGGGGGGAATTCGGAGCGGAGGTGCTGATGGAATGGCAACCAGCCGGAGCAGGCGAGGATATGGAGGTTGTCGCGCAGCGCCTCGCCGATGCCTTTGATGCCGGTGAGTTGCTTGTCGGCGGCGAGTTGGACGATATCGCCATCAAAGCCGCGCACGGTGTTGGCACCCTGGCGGTAGGCCCGGACTTTGAACGGGTTCTCGTTCTTGAGTTCGAGCAAAAGCCCGATTTCATCAAGCACGTCGGCTAGTAATTCACGGGTCATGCTAAAGAAGATGACAGAAGATTTTGAGACAGAAGACAGAAGACCAGAGGAAGAAGCGCCCTGCTCGGCGCAACGACTCTGATCTTGTTTTGGAGCGCAGCGGTCTTCTGTCTTAGAGCGCAGCGGTCTTGAGTCTTTCTCACATTCCCGGAATATTGAGGCCGCCGGTGAGTTTTTTCATTTCGGCGGCGGTTTGATTTTTGCCTTTTGTGAGGGCTTCCTGGACGCCCTTGAGCACGAGTCCTTCGAGAAACTCGGCATCTGCGGGATCAATTACCGAGGGGTCAATTTTAATCGATAGGACATCCCCGGAACACGTGGCGGTGACCTTGACCTTGCCGCCGCCCACCGAGGCGTCAACGACCTGGATGGCGAGTTCTTCTTGTTTTGCGGCGAGCCCGGCTTGCATTTGCTGGGCTTGTTTCATGAGTTTGGCAATATTCATAGGGGGGCGTGGTTAGTTGAGGATTTTGCCCTCGAATTTCTGGAGAGCGGCTTGAATGAGCGGATCATCGTAAAACGTCTCTTGCACGGCGGGCGGTGGCGTGGGTGGCGGTGGCGCAGTGGCTGCGGGTTCTTGCCAAGGTGGCGCGGCGGGCGCAGGTGGCGGATCGGGAGCTTCGGGCGCTGCGGCAATGAGCGAATCAAGACTGAACAAGCCTGAGGCAACGGGTCCAGGACCATATCTAGCTGGTGCCGGGGACTCCTCGAACAGACTTGCGGGCTCAGGTGGCCGTGGCGGTTGCGGCTCGGCCACGCTTGGCGGCGCTGGCTCGGGCGGTGATGGAATCGCCACCGGAGCAGGGCCCGGGGTGGCGGTCGGAGCGGGGGCAGGGGTAGGGGCCGGGGCCGGAACGGTCAGCGGGGTGGGGGCGCTGGCCGGTGGGATGTCCGATTGGGGTGAGGATGGCAGCAAGTCGGCACCGCGGGTGAGGACGGAAATGACGTCGGTGAGACGGATTTCGCCGAGGGTCTGAATCGCCTTGATGATGCCGAGTTCAAAGTGAAGGCGTTTATTGGTCGCCCATTTCATGCGGCCTTCGGTATCTGCGAACACGTCGATAGTGGCGAGGATACGGTCTGGCTGGTACTTGCTGGCGGCACCCGTCAGGGCTTGCCAGAGTGGGCCGGGGATACCCTCGCCATCGGCCGAAGGATCCAGCTTGGCGATGAGCAAGGCGCGCAGGCAGCCAATGAGTTCGCCGAGGAGTTGGGAGAGGTCGCGGCCGGTCTCAGCTTCCTTTTGCACTAAAGAGAGCGCGGCGGGTGTCTCACGGGCCAGCAACTCAGCTGTGAGGGCCGCGACTTTTTCGCGCGACGTGAAGCCGAAAACATCGAGGACGTTGGCCTCCTCTATCGTGTTGCCGCAAAAAGCGACGAGCTGGTCGAGCATCGACTGGGCGTCGCGCATGCCGCCGTCGGCACCCTTGGCAATGGCCCATGCGGCGGCTTGTTCGAGCGTGATGCCTTCCAGCGAGGCGATGTGGAGGAGGTGCTGTGAGATGGTTTCGGTGGAAATCGGGCGCAGGTCAAAGCGCTGGCAGCGCGACAGGATGGTCGGCAGTATTTTGTTAGCCTCGGTAGTGGCGAAGATGAACTTCACATGCGGCGGAGGTTCCTCAAGGGTTTTGAGCAAGGCGTTGAAGGCCGCGTTGCTGAGCATGTGAACCTCGTCGATGTAGTAAATTTTGAATTGGCCACATGCCGGAGCGAAGCGAACCGACTCGCGCAGGTCGCGCACCTGTTCGACTCCGTTGTTGGATGCACCGTCGATTTCCAGCACGTCGAGCGAGCGGCCCTCGGCGATTTCGATGCAGATCGGGTCATCGGGATTGAAGTCGATTTTCGGGCCGCCGGGGCAATTGAGAGCTTTGGCGAGGATGCGTGCGGTGGAGGTTTTGCCGGTGCCCCTGGGGCCGACAAACAAGTAGGCATGGGCGAGTCGCTTTTGGGCGATCGCATTGCGAAGGGTCCTTACGACGTGGTCCTGGCCGAGGACATCGTCGAAGGTTTTCGGGCGGTATTTCCGGGCGAAGACCTGATAGCTCACGGGGGTGAGTGTAGGGATGCGGGCGGGTTTGTCATGGCTGAGTTTGCAAGAAAGCAAAAAAACTTTACGCGGCGGGCTCGGAACTCTGTGACGGGGAGTGTTGCAGTGGCGTTTTTTACTACGTTTTCTCCCCAATCAGGTGATTTCCATCCCCGATTCTCCATGGCTTGGTGGGTTAGCATTCCCTGGCACTTTTTCAATGCGCGGCTTCCCAGGCGGCGTCGGCGTCGGCAAAATAGCGGACCCGTACTTTTTTATATTCCTTGGAAGAATAGAGCGCCTGCCACTCGCTCAGACCGGTGGCTTCGGCAATGGCGGCGAGGGTGTGCTCGCAATCGGCCTCATTTTTGCCGTGCACCATGGTGAACAGGTTATACGGCCAATCCGGGTAACTCGGCCGCTCGTAGCAATGACTCACCGCGCGGAACCCCGCCATCACCCCGCCGAGTTGCTCCAGCGCCGCGGCATCGCCCTGGGGCCCGGCCCACACTCCCATGGCATTGGCCCCGAAGCCGGCCTTGCGGTGGTGGAGTACTGCGGCAAACCGGCGCATCCGTCCGCTGGCCAGAAAGGCGTCGTGCATCTGGCGCAATTCCTCAAATGGCAGGCCCAGCTCGGCTGCCAAATCGATAAATGGCGATGGTGTGACCGCTAGATCCCGCTGCAAAGCCCGCACGAAGGCGATTTCCCCGGCGCTGAGGTCCTGGGTGGCACTTCGGTTTTTCTCACTGTAGGCGGGGGCTATCTGGTCGTCCGGCCGGGTTTCGCCCTCAACGTCAAAGCGGACGCCAATCTTATGTAACTTGAGGGTAGGCAACAAGCGGGTGCTCAGCGAGCCGGACTCGCGGTGCAAAATCTCCACGGTTCTTTCCAGGCCCAGGCGGCTGGTGGGTGGGATGGCGATGGTGTACCAGAGGTTGAACTCGTGGTTACGCAAGTAGTTGTGGCTCACCCCGGGGTGCGCCGAAATGATCGCCGCGGCCTCGTCGACGCGCTCCGGCGCCACCTTGGCGGCCACCAGACTCGATGCGTAACCGAGGCTGCGGGTATCAAAAATCGCGCTGATCTGGCGGATCACCCGCTCGCTCTTGAGTCGGCTGATGCTCGCTAGTGTTTCGTCTTCACCCATGCCGCAGCGCTCGCCCAACTCGGCAAAGGGATGGGCGGTGAACGGTACGGCTACCTGTAGCATGCCCAGCAGGGCGGCATCTTGAGGGTGGGTGAAGGCGGTCATGGGGCTGGCGCAATACACGGAATCCGCGCCCGCTTGAAAAGCAAAATTTTCCAGGTGTCCATCAATTAGCGGATTTTGGGAGTATCCTCACGCAGCGGAGCAAGGGTGATAAATTCCTTCAGGCTCACCACTTTCGGCGTATCCGTGTTCGCTTCGATGTCGGCGATGTGCTTGTCGAAGCACTTTGCGTTGTCCGGCGATTTATCCGGGCGTTTTTTCCGCAACTGGGGCAGGACATCTTTCGCGTGGGAACCGTAGCGCATGAGGTATTCCATCCGCTTCTCCCACTTCAGCCCCCAGCGGAAATCGAGCGTCGAAACACACAGATCCATGCCCTCGCGAATGTGCAGGCTGGTGAGTAGGTCGAGACCGGCGATGCGGATATCGTCGCCCCACATCTCGTTGGTGGGTGCCATGATTTCGACCGCCTTGACAATGGCAGGTAACATGACCGCCAGATCACGACCGGTCAATTTCGGCAGATAAGGAGCCAATACCCCACGGGGGATACTGTCTTCGTTCTGCAGTAGGGAATCCATGGCGGAGTAAAGCAATCGCCGGTCAATCCCGTCTAACGAATTTCTCAGGAGTGATGTTTCGCGGGTGCCGGGATACGGTGAGAACAATGCAACGGAGGCCGCACGCTGCACCATCCGGTGAGGATCCGCCGGATTATTGCGTGCCGCCAGCCGCAGCAAATCATTCTCGCTGGCCTTGCCCGCATCGGGGCCAAGACGCGTAATGGCCCTGCAAGCCAGACTTTCCAGCCACGGGTCAGGATTGTTCAGCAGGGCTCGCAATTGCGGCGCAGTCGCATCGGCACGCGCTCCCAGGCAACCCAACGCTTCGCACGCGCCGTAGCGGCCGTAACGGTCGGCGCTGGCCAGCATCTGCAGCAACCCGGGCACGAAATCCCCTTCGCGTTTGCCCAATGTCTGGGCGGAACGCTTGCGCACGGCCGGCGACCAGCTTGACAGGCCAGCGAGCAGTTGGGCGTTGGTGCGCCCGTCGTAGGTGACTCCATGCTTGCCGTCCGCGGCGAAGTAATCCCTTCCCGCGGCAATGACATCCTCGACCTCCTTGGGATTGAGGGAAGGCACCGAGCACGCCTGCTTGCCGGTCAGGTACAAGCTCTTGAGCGGCAGGGCATAAGCCAGAAGATAGTTGCCCGTGCAGTCCCAATTGGTATATTTCATGTGCTCCTCCTCACCCACCGGCGAGCCTTGGTAACCGTAAGCACCTTGCCAGTTCCGGGCCAAATCATAGTACCAGCTCTGTTCTTTCAGGTAAGCGCCGGTGGCCAACGCACCGCAGCGGGAAACGCCGAGCATTGCCCACTGAATGTTGAAAAAGTTCCCCGTGTGTCCGCGCTCCCGCTCTGCGTAGCCTGCCGTACCCATGCGGGAGAAGAACGCCGTGGCCTCGCGGTCGCCTAGCAAATCGAAGAGCACCGCTGCGAGGGAACATTTCCCATTGTCCTCATGCCCGGGCCATGGCAGGTGGTCGCCGTAGGGAATGGCCCCTTTGTTGATAAACCAGCGCAGCATGCGGGTCGATTTGTCGTTGGCCTGAAACACGGCGGGATCAGTCACGCCGGCCTTGCGAGCCAGCACCAGCGAGATGGTCATTGGCAGCCCGACCATATTCATGCCGCCGTAGCCTTCCGAATGGCCGTCAGACAGGGGCGGGTTATGGCCCCACATGCCGTTCATACACTGATTATGCACCGCTTCCATCGTGGTGCGTTTGAGTTCCGCCAGCAGCGGTTTGTCGCCAGTGGCTAGGACATACTCAGCCAAAAACAGGTTTCCATACGCTTGATCCCAGCAGCCCATGGCTTGGCGCAGTGAGGCCGCGACTTTCTTGGCGTAGTCGGCCAACAGCGGACGGTACTCCTCTTTGCCGCCAGCCAGCAGTGCCAGCGCGTTGAAGTCGTTAGGTATGGAGACCCGTTTCAGGCCATTCTTGGCAAGGAACCGGCAGCCTTGCTCGAAGATGGCCTTGGACTTCGGGCAGTCGTAGGGCGCGGTGTCACTGTACGCGCCGAGCACCGGCAGCTTTAGTTCCACGTTGGCGCTCTTGCCATCGCGCCAGCAGATGAGCCGCAATACGCCGGTCTTCGCCTCGCTCGCCGCGATGGCATGGGCGAAACTCACGCGGGCGTCATTCGCAAACGGCTGGTCGTTCACGCCCAGGATCACGTCACCGACGCGCAGCCTGCCCTCTGCCGGCGATCCGGCGTCAACCACGGTCACCAGGATCTGCCGGGAAGCGGCTGAGTGGCCCATCGCGGTGTGGATCCACCCGCGCGCTCCGGTCGGGCCCAACTGCCAATCATGGCTCTCGTCCTTCTTGCCACCCTGGGTGAGATCCGGCGGCACCGGCACCGGCGCGGCAGCGGTGAGTGCGCCGACAAATCCGCTGACCCAACAAAGGGTGCTGACAACTGCGAGAAACTTGTGTTTGTGGTGAGGGCCGTTGCAAGAGCTGGCGACCGGGCCGGAGGGAGGGAAAAATAGGGCGGGCATGGCGATGTGGTTTGTTCTAACGGGTTGTGGGGTTGCTGCGTGGTTTTCGGCGCGGTGTCTGGCCGGAGCCTGCGAGGATACGGGAGATCAAATGGCGGGGGGTTTAGATTTGGGGTGGCCTTGGCATGGGGCAACGACCGAGTGTGTCATCCCGGGCGGGTGCTTGTCTATCGTTCAATTATCCTATTTCGCGAATTTTTCGAACTATTGCACCAAGCGTCTCCTATTTGTTTGGCCACCACTGCCGTTCATTAAAGAATGTGACAATTTCTATCATTCTTTTTATCTGTCACCATGAAATGATAGCGCCTCACGGCAGGGCTTCGACGGCCACGCGCAGGAACCCGTGACCAGCGGCACCGGCAAGCCGGAAACTGCGATAGACGTAGCCCGTTGGCGGCGGCATCGGCAGACCGCTGGCTTGCAGCGTGGTTGGCTGGACCATGGCCTGGAAATTATCAGCTAGATCAAGGCTGCCTTGGATGCGGTAGCGGATGCCGTCGCACTCACTGGCGGGAGCGGGGGAACCGGTGAAGTCCGGGGCGTTGCCGCGCACAAGGAGGGTGAGGATAAGGCCGGATTGGTTGGAGGCATCACGGGTGTAGAGCCACTGCGGCCCGCGCACAGCCGGATTTGAGGGGTCGCCGGCGAGGGCGAACTCGACAATGTTAGAAACACCATCGCCATCCGAGTCGTCGAACTTGCCGGCGCCACCAATGCCGTGAGCGGTGGCCCATTCGACGTAGGGATCGCTTGCGGCGGTAAGCGTCACGAACTTGCCGGACTGGCTGCCATTGGAGAGGTCGTCGTATTGGATGACGAAGGTATTGCAGCCGAGGGATAGGCTGGCGTGGTTGGGGAGGCCGCCGAAGGTGCCGCCATTCCAATTGTGGCCGCTGTAATCGATGAGAGTGAGTTTGGTGCCGGTGGCGAGTTTGTCGTTAGGGCCGGTTTCCCGCAATTCCAAGAACGCACTGGCGGAGATGGTAATGTCGCCATGAGTCATGATTCGATCGTTTGCAGGTGCGGTGGTCGTGGACGAGACGTTGAGAAGCAAGTTCGAGCCTGAGGCCAGGTCCAAAGCATTGGTGGTGAGGGAGCCGATGGCATCGGGCATGCCGGGGCGCAGCGTGCCGGTGACCCGCACGTCGCCGGTGGAGCCGCTGCCGCCGAGGGTGGCCGCGGCGGCCACGGTGGTTAGGGAGCTGGTGGTGATGCTACCGGTGGAGCCGAGGATCAAGGTGCCGGTCTGAACGCTGGTGGGGCCTTCGAAGGAGGAGTTGCCAGTGAGCGTGAATGTGCCGGCACCCGCCATTGTCAGACCGCCGGTTCCCTCAATAATGCCGGAAAATGTGGTGGCACCAGCATTGCGGACAGTGAGGCGGGCCGTGCCCAGAACCACCTTGCCGCCGTTGATACCACCGCCTGCGAGGGAGCCGATGGATTGGGTGACGTTGCCGAGGTCAAAGGTGGCGGTGGCGGATAATTCCACGGGGCAAAGGTAAAACGCGTCGTTCACCGTGGTGACGAGTGTGCCTTGTTGGATACTCACGGTGGCCGCAAAACCGGGCGTGTCGGAGGCAATTGTTAGAATACCGCTGCCTTGTTTCACCAACGCTCCCGGCCCCCATAATCTGCCGGCGTAGGTGGTGGACGTGTTATCGCCGCCGAGGGTGAGGGAGTGACCTTGGAGCAAAACGATGGGGTTGGAGGAATTTGCGGCGAGGGAACCGATGGTTTCGTCAGCGCCGAGTTCGAGAGTGGCGAGATGGGTGACGACCACTCGGCCGAGGTCTGGCAGGCTGTTGCCGCCGGTGAGGCGCAGCGTGCCGGCCCGGACCAACGTCTGGCCAGCGTAGGTGTTGTTGCCAGAGAAAACCAGGGTATGCGCGCCATCCTTGGTGAAGCCACCGGCACCGCTGATAGAGCCGCCATAGGTGAAGGTGCTAGGCGTCCCGGAGTCCAGGGTCAACGTGCCGCTGCCAAGGTGGACGTCGCCACCATTCGGGCCGCCGCCTTCTAGCCGCCCGAGGCTGCAATCTAGGCCGTTGATGTCCAACGTCGCACCTGCCACGTCAGCAAGTATCACCATTTGGGTATAGGGCAATGTTGCCAGCCCTGCGAGCCGGAGGGTTCCCGCCTCAATGGTCGTCGCTCCGGTGTAAATTTGTGGGCGGGTGAGCGTGAGCGTGCCGGCACCGGTTTTGATGAGCTGGCCGTATAAGCCATAAATGACGCCGTCATACGTGGTGGAACGGTTGTCTGTGCCCACCCGGAGCAGACCGTTGTTAGCGAGTTCCACATGACCGCCAAGATCCCCCCCACCGGCAAGCGAGCCGATGGTGACCGCCGTTGAGTTGATCCGGAGGGTGGTGCCGGGCGTGTCGGCAAGCACCACGGCGCTGGCCTCTGGAATCGCCCCCGCTTGGCAGTCCAGTGTGCCGCCGGTGATAGTTGTAGGGCCGGTATATGTGTTAGTTCCAGCCAAGCTGAAAGTGCCGCCGCCTATTTTTGTTAGTCCGCCAGTACCGGCGATCACTCCGCTATACGAACTGGACTTATCGTTACCCCCCACCGTCAGAGTGGTGGATCCGAGTTCCACGCGACCGCCGATGGACAATCCGCCGAGCGTTTCGTTGCTCGTCATTTCGAGCACGCTCGTGCCGTAGAGCCACACGATCAAGCCGTCGTCTAGGGCGGTGCCGCCCATCAGGCGCAGCGTGCCATCTTGGATTCCGATCATTCCAGATAGGTCGCTGGTGCCGGTGAGCGTGAGCATTCCGCTGCCTTGCTTGAAAAAGTTACCCGTGCCGCTAAAGGTGCCGGCGAAGGTGGTGGTGGAATTATCGGCACCAGCGCGCAACGCGCCGTCCTTACCAATGAACACCGTGCCGCCGATCGTGCCGCCACCGGCGAGTGAGCCGATGGTTTCATCCGCCCTGATGTTCAGAGTCACACCCGCGGCATTGGCGAGAGTGACCCGGCTGCCGTCTGGCAGGGCATTGATATCCTGATTGAATTGCTGCTGCACAATCAACGTGCCGCCATTCACCGTCACCGGACCGGTGAATGTATTGCTGTGAGCGAGCCACAATCCACCGCTGCCGACTTTGGTCAAGCTGCCGGCCCCGCTGATGGTGCCAAAGAGAGACGTGGACATGTTATCGCCCCCGGTGACAAGTTGCGCAGTGCCGAGTTTCAGTTCGCTGAGGATATCGCCGCTGATTGAGCCAAGGGTCACGGTCCCTGCTTCCAACTCGAGAACTGTTGCCACGTCGCAGAACACGCTGGTGGTAGCTGGGAGGGAACCGCCTGCGGCAATTTTAAGATGTCCCCGGGTGAGGGTGGTCATGCCGGTGTAGGTGTTCGCGCCGCTTAATACCAGCGTGTGTGAACCGTCCTTGACGAGGCCTCCGCTGCCGCTGATGGCACCGCCATAGGTGTAAGTGTCTGTGGCGTCCGAGTTCAGAATCAGCGTGCCCGTGCCGAGGTGAATGTCGCCACCATTGGCTCCGCCGCCTTCAAGCCGGTAAATGCTCCGGGTCAGATCGTTCAGGTCCAGTGTGGTGCCGGCGCTGTTAGCCAGGCGGACCGTCCCGAAGGTCGGCAGCGCATTCGACCCGTCGAGGCGAAGCGTGCCGCCGTCCAATGCAACCGTGCTGCCAAGACTCGCGGTTGCGTTGCCGCTGATGACCAAGGTGCCGGAACCGGTCTTCCTCAGCGTGCCGCCATTGACCGTCATCGTGCCGGCAAAGTTGCTGGAGACCCCATTTCCGCCGACGGCGAGACATCCGTCGATGAAAACCGCGCAAGCGTAATTCGTCACGGGACTCTCAAGGGTGAGCGTGGCTCCGGTCTCCACCACCACTATGGCACTGCTTGGTGCCACGATGGACCCGATGACTTCGCTCCCAGCCACGCGTAGCAAAGCACTATTGCCCAGGGTCACCTCGCTGGAATCCGGAATCGCCTGGCCGCCGGAAACACTCACACTTCCTGCCAGAATTTGTGTGGGCCCGGTGTAATTGTTAGCTCCTGCGAGGTGAATGCTGTTGCTCGCTCCGGTGAGGGTCAACGCGCCCGGTCCACTGATGGCACCACTGAAGGTGATTTCACAGCCGATGTTTTCCAGCGAGATGACCCCGCCTCCTGCATTGAGCCAAATCGCGCGATCCGTGGCCTCGGCTTTGCTCCGGCTCATGTAACTCAGGGTGCCAGGCTCGCCCGCCGATCCGAGGACCAGTTGGCTGCCAGCGCCGAGCGCTTGGGCGACACCCATGTTGGCGATCTGCCCGACCCTCACGCTGCCTTGGGTGATGGCCAAAGTGCCCTCGAACGTATTCGCACCACTCAGGTCGAGCCAATTGTTTCCTACTTTCGTGACGTTGCCCGGGCCCGCGATCACCCCGTCGAAACTCAACCAATTGTTGGAGCCACCGATGACCAGGTTGCCGCCGCCAAGGGCCACCGTGGCATAGCCGTCGATTCTGCTGAGAGAACCCACGGTGGCGGTTGAACCGGCGAGGTCGAGGGTGGCCCCATATGTGAAGTCGCTGTTGAACTCGATATCACTGAGAGCGGGAAGCGCCTGTCCGCCTTGTATCTTGAGCGTGCCACGTTTAATGAGCGTCATTCCCGCATAGGTGTTCGTACCCGTTAGGGTGAGCGTGCCGGTGCCATCCTTGGTGAGCCCGCCGCTGCCGTAGAGCGTGCCGCCGAAGCTGCCGGAGTCCGCGCCGCCAACGGTGAGTCGCGCCGTGCCGAGAATAACGCTGCCGCCGTTGCCGGACAGGGAGGAAATGTGCTGGTCATGATTGCCGAGATCGAAACTCACCCCGGCAGCATCGCCTAACACAACCGGGCAGAAGAAAAGCGCGTCGTTCACCGCCGTGGCGACGCTCCCCTGTTGGATATTGAGGGTGGCCGCAAAACCGGAGGTGGCGGTGGAGAGGGTTAGAACGCCGTTGCCCTGTTTTACCAGTGTGCCAGCCCCCCACAAGCGCCCGGCATAGGTGATGGACGAGTTATCACCGCCGAGCGTGAGAATGTGGCCTTGGAGATCTAGCAACGGGCTGGAGGAATCCGCTCTTAGTGAGCCGATGGTCTCGTCGCCGGCGAGTTCCAAGGTGGAGTTGTTAGCCAGGACGACCCGGCCGGTGTCCGATAGGGTGTTGGGGCCGGCGAGGCGCAGGGTGCCGCCGCGCACACTGGTTAGGCCAGTGTAGGTATTGCTGCCGGCCAATTCCAGCGTGTGGCCGCCATCTTTGGTCAAACCACCGGTGCCGCTGATAGATCCTGAGTAACTGGTGGTGGTGGCCATGATCGAGGTCACGCTGAGGTTGCCATCCCCTAGCAAAATATTACCACCGATGGGGCCGCCGCCAATGAGTTGGGTAATGCTGAGGTTGCAGCCGTTGAGGTCGAGAGTGGCACCGGCAACGTTGGCAAGACTGACCGTGGTGCCTGCCGCAAGGGTCCCTTGTCCGGCGAGACGGAGGGTTCCTGCCTCAATGCTCGTCATGCCACCGTAGCTGTTAGTGCCGGTGAGCGTGAGGGTGCCGCTGCCGGTTTTCGCCAGTTGGCCGGCACCGCCCAGGATCCTGCCTCCGTAGCTCGTGGATGCGTTGTCGGCACCAACCCGCAATTGGAACCCACTTTCCAAATCCACATTGCCACCCAATACCCCACCACCGGTTAGAGAGCCGATGGTATCGGATGATCCTGCGAGGCTGAGGGTCACGCCGGCCGCGTCCGCCAGAACGACCCTGCCGGTATCCGGCAGCACTCCCTGACTGACAAAAATCCCGCCGAGGATGGTGGTTGGCCCGGTGTAGCCGGCGAGGTTCGCCAATGTGAAGGTGCCGGTCCCAATTTTGGTTAGACCACCACTGCCGCTGATGCAGCCGCTGAAAATGGAGCTGGTGTTGCCACCACCGACGCTGAGGGTATGCGAGCCGATGTCAGCTGCGCCATTGCCAGTTAGAGCGCCGATGGTTTCGTCGTCAAGCAAGCCGAGGGTGGCGCCTTGGAGCCTAACTGACGTGGTGTCGGCCAAGGCGTTGCCACCGAGGACGTTGAGCCGTCCGGCGAGTATTTCAAGTGATCCGCTCAGTTCTGAGTTGCCGCTGAGGGTGAGAGTGCCGCTGCCTAGCTTGCGCAGGTTGCCACCACCCATCAAGTTGCCGGCGAAGGTGCTGGAGGAGTTGTCAGATCCGACTGCCAGCCACAGATTGGTGGGGATGGAGATCAGGCCGCCGCTGCCGCCACCGCCGCTGAGCCTGCCGATGGTCAAGGAGCCATAAGCCTGCCCGTTGTTGACGGGTTGCAACGTGAGCTGGACACCAGCGGCATCATCCAATGACACGCTACCGGCAAAGACGATATCTGCATCCGGCACCAACAAGCTGGTGGCGCCGCCAGCAAGGCTGAGTAATCCAGTGCTGGCCAGACCGGCGGCATCGAGTTTCAGACTGGCACTGCCATACTTGGTTAGGTTCCCGCTGCCGATGAGGCTGCCGAGAAATTCCGACGCACTGTTGTCGGCTCCGATGTAGAGCGAACCACTGCCCAGGTTGATGCTGCTGAAGGCCCCACCGCTGAGCGAGGCAACTTGCGTGCTGGCGGTTTGCAGGCTCAATGCACCGAAGCTGCCAAACACCACGGACGTGGCGGCCGGCAACCCGCCGTTGCCGGTAAGAATCAAATTGCCATTATTGATGAAGGTGGAACCGCTGTAGGAATGTTGTCCTGTTAGAACAAGCTGGCTGTCTATCAATGTGCCGGTATAGGTGAGGCCGCCGGTGCCGGAGATGCTCCCGGCATAAGGGGTGGCCGCCTCCCCGGCAACGGTGAGGCTGCTGGCCACCAGCACCACGTTGCCTCCTGTAACGCCGCCACCGGATAGGGAGCCGAGGGTTTCACTGCTGTAAAGGACCAGCGCGGCATCCGCGGCATCTGCCAACACCACCGCGCTGCTGTCGTGAATGGCTGAGCCACCGCTAACCCGCAGTTGGCCATGTTCAATGGTGGTGGTGCCCGTCCATGTGTTAACACCTGACAAGTCCAGGCTGCCCGTGCCGGTTTTGGTGAGCGATCCCTCTCCTGAAATAACCCCGCCAAAGCTCGTGGAGGCACCATTGCCACCGACGTGGAGGTGGTTGGCGTTGAGTTGCAAGTTGCCGCCAGACGGTCCGCCACCGGCAAGGGATGCCATCGCAACTTCGCCGATGGGGCCGATGTTGAGCGTGGTTGCCGCCACATTGCCAAGGACCACCGGCGACCCCGCTGGCAACCCCTGGGCAGAGGCGATGGAGCACCACGCGCCGCTGAGGGTAGTGGTGCCGGTGTAGATGTTTGTGCCGCCAAGCGTGAGCGACCCCGGGCCGTTGATGGTGAGTCCGCCACTGCCTGAAATCGCGCCGTTGTAGGTGGTGCCGCTGCCGGACGGCGTCTTGATAGTTAGAGTGGAGCTGCCCAGCAGGACATTGCCGCCGCTGGTGCCGCCGCCGGACAACCAGCCGATGGCTTCCGGGCTGCCGTCGAGTTCCAGCGCGACTCCGGCCGCATCAGTTATATTCAGGTTGCTCGCGTCGCTGAGGGCATGGCCGCCGCGCAGGCGGAGGACACCGTTGGTGACGTTGGTTGGGCCGGTGTAGGTGTTGAAACCCGCAAGGGTTAGGGTGCCGCTGCCGGCCTTGGTGAGCCACGAGCCAGTGCCCGAGATGCCCCCTGCGTAGGTGGTGGACGAGTTGTCGCCACCGGTGCTGAGTTTGATTCCGCTGTCAAGAATGACATTGCCACCGGCAGTCCCGCCGCCGGAGAGCGAGCCGATCTCGAGGTCAGCCATGGCTCGCAACCCTGCAGAGTTGGTGTTGGTTAGAACCACCGCGCTGGTGGCGGGAAGCGCATGGCTGGTTTTGCAGCGGATTTGGCCGGCTTCAATGAGAGTCGCTCCGGTGTAGGAGTTGGTGCCGCTCAGATACATCGTGTGGTTGCCCTGTTTGACGAGGCCGCCGACCCCGGTGATGGAACCTGCATAACTCCAAATGGTGACGACGTTGTCAGTGACGGTTAGATTGGCGCCGCCAAGCGCGATGCTGCTACTGGCCTCGCCGTTGACCCACGTCACGGTCGTGTTATAGCCGTTGAGATCAAGAGTGGCCGCATTGTTGAAGGAGAACCAAAGCGGCCCGCTGCCGACGGCACCTGCCCCACCGGCGCGCAACGTGCCGCCGTCAATGTAGGTCGTGCCGCTGTAGGTGTTGGTTCCGGTTAGAGTGGTGGTGCCGCTGCCGGTTTTCCTGATGGAGCCGCCGCCCTGGATCGCACCGCCACAGGTTGTTGTTAGATTATTGGCGCCGAATGTCAGGGTGAATGCATTGAGGAAAACGCTGCCGCCGCCGGCCAGGGCGCCGGTGGCTTCGTCAGCGGCGAGGTCCAGACCGGTACCGGGATTGGAGCCGATGGTAAGCGTACCGCTGTTGGAGATGGCATCGCCCCCCGCTACCCGCAACAGGCCTTGCTCGATCACGGTGTCACCACTGTAATATCCCGTGCCCTGCAACACCAACAGGCCCGCCCCCGTTTTTGTCAGACCCCCGTTGCCATTGCAGCTGCCGGTGAGTGTCAGGCTGCCGCTGCCCGCATTTTCAAAGATGCCACCGCCGGCATAGAGGGTGAAACTTCGGTTGGTTGAGCCATCCGCGGCACCGGTGTAAATGAGCCGGCCGCTGGTGGTGGCGCTACCCAACTCCATGATACTGCCGCGTCCGAGCGGGTTGTCGGTGTAACTGTTGCCCACGGCGGCGGTGCTTACCGCGCCCGCTGCGACCCGTAGGTTGCCGGAGTAGGTGTTAACACCTGATAGGTAAAGTGTGCCGCTGCCGGTTTTGGTGAACCCGCCGCCGCCGCTGATGACACCGGCGAAGGTGGTGGTGGCATTATTGCCACCCGTGGTCAGGGTAGCGGCAGAGAGGATCAGGTTGCCACCACCGGCACCGCCACCGGCCAGCGAGCCGATGGTTTCGTCGTTGCCACTGACTTCCAAGGCGGCACCGGCGGCGTTGGCAAGCGTTACGACCATGGTATCGGCCAGTGCGGAGCCACTTGTCAGCCGCAGCGTGCCGCCGGCAACACTGGTCGGCCCGCTGAAGGTGTTGCTGCCGGACAGGGTGAGTGTGCCGGTCCCGGTTTTGGTTAGCCCACCGCTGCCACTCATGCTGCCTGAAAAAATAGTTGTGCTATTGTTACCGCCCGTGGTGAGAGAACCCGCACCTAGCAGGACAGCCCCCCCGTTAAGGCCGCCGCCGGCGAGTGAACCAATGGTTTCGGTGACGCCGTTGAGGTCGAGGGTGACTCCGGGCGAATTGGCAAGGACGACGGCCGAAGCGTCGGGGAGCGTGCCGGATCCTGTTAGAAGAAGCGTGCCAGCCAAGACAGTGGTGGTGCCGGAATAGGTGTTGAGTCCTGCCAGATTGAAAATACCGCTGCCGTTTTTGGTGAGACTTCCGGCACCGGTGATTGCTCCGGCGAAGGGGGTCGAAGAATTGTCCCCGCCTGTTGTCAGGGTGCCGCCGCCCAGGGTCACATTGCCGCCGCTGGCCCCACCGCCTGTTAGTGAACCGATGGTTTCCGCATATCCGTTGAGGTCGAGAGTGACGCCTGCTGCATTGGCGAGGGTGACGCTCGCGGTGTCGGAAAGCACTCCGCCGCCCAATAGCCGAAGGATGCCGCCGGACACGCTGGTGGGCCCGGTGTAGGAGTTGCCTGATAGACCCAAGGTTCCTGAGCCGGTTTTGATCAAGCCGCCGCTGCCGCTGATAGAACCTTGAAACGAGGTGGACGTGTTGTCGCCACCAGTTGTTAGGGTGCCCGCGCCGAGGGTAAGGGCACCGTTGCCGGCCAGCGAGCCGATGTCCTCATTGGTGCCGTTGAGATCAAAGGTGGTACCAGTGGAAAGGACGACGGCCGAATTGGCGGAAATGGCCGACCCGCCCGCGATGCGCAGCGTGCCGCCTGTTACCGTGGTGGCCCCGATGAAACTGTTATTTCCCGAAATAGTGAATGTGCCGGTCCCTGCTTTGGTGAGTCCACCGGAGCCGCTGATGGAACCGGCAAAGGTGGTGGTGGAATTGTCGCCGCCTGTTGTTAGGGTGCCACTACCGAGGGTGATATTGCCGCCGCTGGCACCACCGCCGGCGAGCGAACCGATGGTTTCATTGCTGCCATTGAGATCGAGTCTGGCACCCAATGTATTGGTTAGGGAAAGCGCCACATTGTTGGCAAGTGCGGCTCCTCCGGCGACCCTGAGGGTGCCGGCGGCAACCGTGGCGGGACCTGTGAAGAGGTTGATCCCGGATAGCGTGAGTATGCCGCCGCCGGTTTTGACAAATCCTCCGCTTCCGGAGATCACACCGCTGTAAATGGTGGTCGAGTTGTCTCCGCCGCTGGTCAGGGTGCCCGCGCCAAGCGTGACGCTGCCACCGCCGGCGAGCGAACCGATGGTTTCGCTGCTACTGCTGAGGTCGAGGATGGCTCCACTGGCGGTGGCAAGCGTGACGGCGCTGCTGTCGCCAACGGCGGCTCCACCAGCCAGGCGCAGGGTGCCTCCTGCTAGGGTGGTCGGTCCGCTCCAGTTGTTAGAACCGGTGAGAACAAGCGAGCTGGTGCCGGATTTGGTTAGGCCGCCGCTGCCGCTGATGCTGCCACCAAGGGTGAGATCGGCCGCGCTGAGGAGGATGCGGCCGCCGCCACCGGTGAGGGTGATGGCGCGGTTGATGGTCGCGGCACTCGCTCCGGTATAGGACAATTCGCCGGTGTTGCCGCTGCTGCCAAAAATGATTTGTGTTCCGCTGCCGAGCGGACTGTTAGCGCCGCTATTGGCGAGGCTGGCCGTGATGAGCGTGCCGTTCTCAATCGCCATGGCACCGCTGAAACTGCTGCTGCCCGTGAGAGTACACGTGCCGGTCCCGCTTTTGGTTAGACCGCCGCTGCCGCTGATGATGCCTGCATAGGTGGTGGACGAGTTGTTATATCCTGCTGTCAGGGTGCCGCCGCCCAGTGTCACATTGCCGCCGCTGCTGCCACCGCCAGCCAGCGAGCCAATGGTTTCGCTGGAGCCGTTGAGGTCGAGGATGGTGCCACTGGTGTTGGCGAGGGTGACGGCGCTGCTATCGCCAACGGCGGCTCCACCAGCCAGGCGCAGGATCCCGGTGGATACAGTGGTGGCTCCGGTGAAATTGTTAGAACCGGTGAGAACAAGCACCCCGGCACCGGTTTTTGTGAGTGCGCCGCTGCCGCCAATAGCGCCGCCAAGGGTGAGGTCGGCCGCGCTGAGCAGGATGCGGCCGCCGGCCCCGTTGAGGACAATGGCGCGGTTGATGGTCGCGGCACTCGCTCCGGTATAGGACAATTCGCCGGTGT
>JBAXOP010000022.1:0-29557 GCA_037133195.1 Verrucomicrobiota bacterium
CAAACAGGCGTGGTATTTCAATAACAACTTCCCATGGCTCGGCATGGCTATCTGCGCACCGGTCATCGGCCTGTGGTACTGGTGTACCGACCAATACATCGTGCAACGTGCACTTGGCGCGCCTAACCAGAAGGTGGCTCGTGAAGGAAGTATTTTTGCGGCATTTCTCAAATTGTTTCCGGTCTATCTGTTCATTATTCCCGGTTTAATATGTTATGCTCTGGTCAAAAAAGGCTTGGTGCCAGAACTGGCGGCAGAATTCAACAAGCCCGGCGGTTCCCAAGGAGCGTTCCCGCTGATGGTGCAATATCTATTGCCGCCGGGCCTGCGCGGCATCGTGGTGGCCGGTCTGCTATCTGCACTGATGGGCTCACTCGCCGGCGTATTCAATGCCTGTTCGACGCTCTTCACGGTGGATATCTATGAGAAATTGCGGCCCAAGGCGAGCCAGTCGGAATTGGTGCGCATGGGGCGTCTGGCCACGGGGGTGATGGTGCTCATCGCGTTGCTGTGGATCCCGGTGGTCAAGGGTGCTCACGGATTGTATGAATATCTCCAATCCGTCCAAGGGTATCTCGCCCCACCTATTTTCGTGGTCTTCTTCTTCGGCGTGTTTTGGAAACGCCTCAATAAACAGGGATGCTTCTGGGCTATGGTCGTCGGCTTTATCGTCGGCATCTTCCGCATGGCGGTGGATACTCCAATCACGCTGCGCTTGTTCGATGAATATCCCCATGGCTCGTTCTTGTGGATCGTCAATAACATCAACTTCCAATACTTCAGCATCCTCATCACCGTCATCTCGGCAGTGGTCATGGTCGGGGTCAGTTACATGACCGACGAACCCAACCAGCCGCAAATCCAAGGACTGACGTTTGCCACGGCGAGCGCCGACGATAAGGCGGAGACCCGTGGGAGCTGGAACTGGTTGGATGTGTTAGGATCGCTGGTGATTCTGGTGTTCATCTTCGGTGCTTATATCTACTTCACGGGCTGAAACCGAGCCCAACCCATCAGTGTCTCAGGTTTCCGCCAAGGAGTCTTCTTCACCCGCCACCCGCTCACAGGCGGAGTTGCGCCGTGGGATGGTCTTCATCAGCATCGGTCTGATAGCCACTACCCTGGGTACGGTCACCAGCATTGGCGAGTTGCCACTCACCAATGTGCTCATGAATCACCTCGGCTGCAATGCTGAGCAAGTCGCACGGTTTTTCTGGCTCATGACCGTGCCTTGGGCCTGCAAGCCGCTGGCCGGCTTGCTTTCCGATAGCATCCCGCTGTACGGCACGCGGCGGCGCCATTACATTCTGTTAGCATCAGCCGTTGCCGCAGGGCTCTGGCTGGTCCTCGCTTGGGTCAGCGCCAGCTACTGGATCATGTTGGGCGCCGCGATGTTGCTCTATGCCTCGTTCATGCTGTGCAGTACGGTCATCGGTGCGCTGATCGTGGAGGAAGGGCGCCGCAGCGCCGCTACCGGCAGGCTAACGTCGCTGCGCTCGGTCATAATCAATATCAGCTTTCTGGTGGGTGGTCCTGCCAGCGGATTTCTCGCCACCCGCTTCGGGCCCACCGGCGGCTTACGGTTAGCGGCGGGCCTGGGGGCATTGATTTTCCTGGCGCTGTGGATGAGTAGTTATTTATTTCTAAAGGAAAAGCGGATACCGAGCGTGCCGGTCGGCCAGAGTATCCGCAACGCCGGACACAATCTCTTCGGCTTAGGCAAACATCCAACGCTTTGGGTCGCCGTGGGCTTCATCTCGCTGGTGTTGGCAATCCCAAGCTTTGCCACCCTTATCACCTTCAAACAACGCAATGAACTGGGTTTCAGCTTCGAGCAAATCGGTTATCTGCGTCTCATTTTCGGAAGTGCCGGCATGCTCGGCGCTATCATCTTCCGCGGCATGTGTGGCAGATTGCCGCTGCGCAGGACGCTCACCGTCGGCCTAGTCATCTTCTCGCTCAGCAACATCGCCTATTTCTTCTACAACAGCATGATGGCGGCATTCTATATCGAGGCGCTCAACGGCTTGGTGCTCACCCTGCTCCAGGCCCCGCTCTTCGATCTGGCAGCCCGCTCCACCCCCAAAGGCAGCGAGGCCCTGGGTTACGGGCTGCTCATGGCGGTGTGGAGCAATGTGCAACAATTTGCCCCGTGGTTTGGCGCGGCACTCAACCACCACTTCAATGTTACTATAGGCGGCCTGATATGGATCAACGTGGTGGTGACCATGGCGCTGGTGGCCCTAGTGCCGCTGATGCCCCGCTTCATCATGGACCGCCGCGAAGGCGAGCACTAACGAATCGCACATGAACCCGTCACATCCACTCATTATTGGGGCATTGCTAATCCACGCGGCGGCTGCCGGTCCGCCGGACGAGCGCCGCAGCGTTGCACCGGAGGGAAGCGCGGCGGTGGACGTGCGGCAGGAAATGGCCCGCGCGCAAGACTTTGGCCGTAAGGCATCGGCACTCATTCTCCGCAATCAGGTCCGTGCGTATTGGTCGCCGGACAGCTCACAACTGGTTTACCGCTTGAACACCCGGGCCAAGGGAGGCGAATTCTTCCAAGTGAATCCGGTCAGCGGCACCACGTCACTGGCCTTTGATCATGAGGCGTTGGCCATGGCCCTGGCCAAAGCCGAAGCCTGTGAGGTCCACGCCGAAAACCTGCCTCTTGAGGATCTGCAAGGTTGCAAGGAAGAGGGCAAGATCCGCTTCCGCGCCTTCCGCAAGAACTGGCTCTTTGACTCCCGGACCTCAGCTCTTGCTCCCGATGATACACCTCCCGGCCCATCCGTGTCGATGCCTCCTAACAAGCCGCTACCCAAACCGCAGGGCAACCTCTCGCCCGACAACAAATGGCGTGCCTGCATCCGCAATTACAACCTCGTCGTCGAACCTGCATCATCCGGCGGCGATGCCAATGACTCCTTGCAACTCTCCACCGATGGATCCGCTCAGGATCCATATTGCGAACCCGTTGTTTGGTCACCCGATGCAAAAAAAGTCGTCTGCTTCCAGGCAAAACCTGTGAAGAACCGCCAGATCCACATCGTCCAGTCCTCGCCACCAGACCAACTCCAACCAAAACTGCTGACTATCGATTATCCCAAACCCGGAGATCCGATTCGCCAGCCAAAGCCCCGCTTGTTTGATATTACAGACCGCAAGCAAATCGCCATCGACGACGCGCTCTTCAACAATCCGTGGGAGATTTCCGCGAGCGCCTGGAGCAATGATTCCTCTGAGTTTTCATTCATATACAACCAACGCGGCCACCAGGTAATGCGCATCGTTGGAATCCACGCGCTCTCCGGTGCCGCCCGCGTGATTGTGGAGGAATCTAGCAAGACATTCATCAATTACTCGGATAAAACCTATCTTCACCGCCTGCCCGCCACCCGCGAACTCATCTGGGCGTCCGAGCGTGACGGCTACAACCATCTCTATTTGATCGACGAAGTCTCCGGCCAAATTAAAAGCCAGATCACCAAGGGCAATTGGAATGTGCGCGAAGTACTCGAAGTGGATGAACAACACCGCCAGACCTTGCTTAAAACCATCGGCTTCGACGGCGCAAACCCATACGACACGCACTTCGCCCGCGTCAACTTCGACGGCAGCGGTTTCACCTCGCTCACCGAGAGTGGCGGACACCATCAGATTGATTTTTCACCGGACCACCAATGGCTCATCGACACATGCTCGCGCGTCGATCTGCCGCCACTCGTCACACTCCGGCGCGCGGCTGACGGCAAGTTTCTAGCCGACCTCGCGCGGGCCGATGACTCCGCCTTGCGACAGACCGGGTGGACGCGCCCTGAGCGCTTCACCGCCAAGGGGCGGGACGGCAGTACGGACATTTACGGCATCATCATCCGCCCTTCGCGCTTTGATCCTAGCAAGAAATATCCGGTGATCGAATATATCTATGCCGGTCCGCAGGATTTTTTCGTCCCGCAGACCTATATGGCGTGGTGCAACATGAATCAAGTGGCGGAACTCGGCTTCATCGTCGTGAGCATCGATGGCATGGGCACCAACTGGCGCAACAAGGCGTTTCATGATGTCTGTTGGAAAAACCTGGCCGACTCCGGATTACCCGACCGCATTCCGTGGATCAAAGCCGCTGCGGCGACACGACCGTGGATGGATCTGGCTCGGGTCGGGATTTTCGGCGGCAGTGCCGGCGGCCAGAGCACCCTTGCTGCGTTGCTTCATCACGGGGATTTCTACAAGGTGGGGGTCGCTGATTGCGGCTGTCACGACAACCGGATGGACAAAATCTGGTGGAACGAGGCTTGGATGGGCTGGCCGGTCGATGAGAGCTACACTCGCAACTCCAATGTCGTCAATGCCGCCAAACTCACTGGCAAGCTGATGCTCGTCGTTGGCGAGACTGACCATAACGTGGACCCGGCGTCCACCACCCAGGTGGTGGCGGCCCTGCAACAAGCCGGCAAGGATTTCGATTTCCTGCCCATCATGAACTCCGATCACGGTGCCGCCGAAAGCCCCTACGGCAAATATCGCCGCGCAGATTTCCTGGTCCGCCATCTCGGCGGGCCGCTCCCTCGTTAGCATCAGACATCTCGAAATATTCTCGTTATCAGTTATTGCAGACAGCGCATACCCATTTCACTAACCACCGATGAACAAGATCACATACCTCGGAAAAATCCGCTTCACCGCAACACTCGCGGCAGCCACTCTCATGGCAGTACCCGGCGTCTCTAGTGCGGATGACAATAGTTGGGTTGTTAAACCGATCATTCCAACGGCCCAACAGCTATTTCCCCAAGGCGCAGTGCGTTTGCTGGATGGACCATTCAAAACCATGCAGGACATGGATCACGCGTATCTGATCCGCCTGGAGCCTGATAGGTTGTTAGCCCAATTCCGTGTTGAGGCTGGCCTGGAGCCCAAGGCAAAACCCTATGGCGGCTGGGAATCTCCGGCCGCGCCTGGCACGATCCGCTCGCTCGCCGGCCACAGCATCGGGCATTACCTCAGCGCGCTGAGTCTGATGTCTCGCGTGAGCGACGACCCGCGCCTCGGCGAGCGAATCGCCTATATCGTAAAGGAACTCAAGGCATGCCAAGACAAGCGCGGCGATGGGTCGGTGGTGGCATTTCCCTTTGCCCGGGAATTGGAGGCGGATATTCGCAAGGGCAAGGTTGAAACCATAGATAACTATTGGGCACCGTTTTACACCATTCACAAGGAACTCGCGGGGCTGCGCGATGCCTGGGTGTATTGCGCAGACGCCACAGCCAAAGAGGTGATGTTGCGCCTAGCCGATTGGTGCGGCTCGATCGTCAAGGATTTGCCAGACGAGCGGCGCGAGCGCATGCTCCAAAACGAACATGGCGGCATGGCTGAGGTGCTGGCAGATGCCTATGCCATGACCGGTGAAAAACGCTACCTCGAATATGCCAGGCTTTATTCTCACCAAGCTTTGTTGAATCCAGCCGCCGAGGGCAAGGATAATCTAACAGGGCTGCATGCCAACACCCAGATCCCTAAATTCATCGGTTTCCAGCGCATCCACGAACTGGCTAGCGACCCGCGACCAGGCGCGGCCGCCATATTTTTCTGGCAGACTGTGGTAAAGGACCGCAGTTGGGTCAATGGCGGCAACAGTATGCACGAGCATTTTCCCGCTCCCAAGGCGATGGGCGGCGATATCCCCAACGATGGCGGACCGGAAACCTGCAATACCTATAACATGCTGCGCCTCACTACCGCGCTCTATCGGGAAAAGCCGGATTCTGCCTATGTTGACTATTACGAGAACGCCCTCTATAACCATATCCTCACCTCGCAGGCCCCGTTGCAAGGTGCCGGTGCCTTCGTTTACTATACGCCGTTGCGCCCGAACTATGCTCGCAGCTACGGCAATGCTTTCAATTCGTTCTGGTGTTGCACCGGTACCGGGATGGAAAACCACGCGAAGTACGCCGAGTTCATCTATACGCACACCGCAGACACACTGACGGTCAATTTATTCATGGCTTCCGAATTGACCTGGCCGCAACGGGGGCTTGCGCTGCGCCAGGAAACCCGCTTCCCCGACGAAGCCACCACCAGTCTGGTCATCACCAGCGCCCCTACCGAGCCCATGGCACTGCGCATCCGTCACCCATTTTGGTTAGATGGAGCGCAACTCGCCGTGACTATCAACGGGCAACCTGTATCTGCAAGCTCCAGCCCCGGTGGCTTCGCCGAAATCAAGCGACCGTGGCAGGCTGGCGACCGCATCCAAGTGGCCTTGCCGATGAAGCTGCGAGTCGTGCGCCAAGCGCAATGCCCCGGGTGGGTGTCGGTGTTCAACGGACCAATTTTATTAGCTGGAGAATTGGGCAGCGAGGGCGTAGAGCCACAAGATTACATCGGGCCCTACACACCGATCAAATCCTGGCGGCCGCTGAACCGTGCGCCCCTGTTTATAGCGGGCTCCGATGAGGATGTGCTGAGCCACCTGGCGGCCGTCGCCGGGCGCCCCGGAGTTTTCCGGAGCAAGGATCTGGCGAAACCTGCCGATGTAACCTTGGCACCGTTCTACGGCGTTCATTTCCAACGGTACGCGATTTACTGGCAACTCAGTGATGCCGCCCACGCCGCTCAACAACAACTCCAAGTCGCCGAGGATGAGCGCTTGGAACAGGCGCTGGCAGCCGCCACCATCGACCGCGTACGCCTAGGCGAACAACAACCGGAAACGGATCACCAATTGCGTTTCGAAAAATCGCGGACCGGTTTAGGTCCGTTAGGCAAGCATTTCCGCGTGCTCGATGACAAGGGTTGGTTCAGTTTTGAAATGCAAGCGCCGCCCGCCAACACCAAAACGGCTCTGCGCTTGGTTTATTGGGGGCGCGACAAGGGCGCGGAGGTTGACTTGCTAGTCAACGGCTCCGTCATCGCCACGGCCAAGCCGCCAGGCACCGATAAAGATGACTATTACGCCGTCGAGTACCCCGTCGAATCCAATCTGTTAGCTGGCAAGGACAAGCTAAACGTACGCTTCCAAGCCAAGCCCGGCAAGCCCGCACCGAGCGTGTATGACCTGCGCCTCGTTACTGGCAGCCTTGAAAAGCCAACGATGTAGATGCGCAAGTTGTATTCCCTCTTTGAAGCATCCTGGAGGGACGGCTGCTATTAGCCTGGAAAGGGAAAAGCCCACAATGATTACCCTGTCATTTCCCGGAAAAATTACTGTCATACTCTTTCCTGTTGTCATTCTGTTTGTCAATCCGTAGGTTTCGAGCGTGATTACCATGCGATGCCAATGATAGAGCCAGCGAAGCCACAAGCGAGCGGGATGCCTGCACGAGGTGACGGCATGGGTATGCCGATGCGTATCTGCGAGCCACGGATCGGGGGTGCCTGCCGGGGAGATCACAAAGCCACCGGCCTCGGCCGCCAGGCTCGGCAACGGAAGGCGCCGCGGCCCGGGCGCAGAGGCCGTGGGTTTGCGCTGGTCATCACGCTAGCCTTGATGGTGCTGCTCACGTTGCTGGTGGTCGGATTGCTGGGCCTCTCGGCGGTTTCCCTGCGTGCCTCGCGCCAATCCCAGGATCTGGCCGTGGCGCAGGCCAACGCCCGCCTCGGTATGATGTTAGCCCTCGGTGAAGTGCAGACAGCACTGGGCCCCGACGAACGAGTATCGGCGGCGGCCGCAGCGGTGGTGGCCACTGCCAAGCAACCCCACCTCACCGGTGCCTGGGAGTCGTGGCGCTGGGACCCGGCGAAATCCGCTACCCCTATCTACAGCGAAAAAAGCGGGAAATTCCGCCGTTGGTTGGTGTCCACGGCCGATGTTGCCGCCGCCAAGAATTTCAAGTTACCAGCGGTTGATCCTATAGGCGAGTGCGTCGAGTTAGTCGGCACGCTCAGCAACGGCAATATCGCTAACTCGGTGAAGGCCGCCACCATTCCCATCACCGACCCCAAACGCAGCGGCGGCGTGGCATGGGCGGTGTTTGATGAAAGCGCCAAGGCGTCCATCGACCTGGCAGATCCCGCCAACAAACCCACCATCAGCGAGGAAATCGCCTCTCGCAGCGTGCCTAACCGATTCCGCGCGGATGCCGTCGATCCGGTCAAGCTCGCCAGCCTGGAATCCCCGCTAAACCTCGTCAGTCTTGAAACTGCGGCGATCCCCGCCGGCCTGTCCAACGCCCCGGATTTGCGCAAACGCTTCCATGACTTCACCACCGGTTCGATCGGATTGCTCACCGACACCGCCAACGGCGGCCTGAAAACCGACCTTACCTCGTTGTTTGAGGCCCCCGGGTTTCCCAGCGCGTCGTTTCCGTCACTCACGCTCTATGGCAGTCCTTCGACGGCAGCGCCGCGTTGGAGTTACCTCTACGACCATTACCGCAAGTACAAGTCGCTGACCTCCGCCAGCGCCGGCACCCCGATCTACACCCCCACCCCGGCCGATCTGGCGGTCACGTCCACCGGCATCGACCCGTCGCCGCCGAAGGAGCGCCTACTGCCGGTCATCGCCAAGATGCAGATTGTTTTCTCGATTGTGTCCCACCACGCGCACATTACCGACCGGGTGGCGTTCATGGACAACCAGGGCGTGCCGGCGGGCAACGCCAAACATGCCGTGCCGCACTTCGTTTACGAACCGGTCATCACCTTGTTCAACCCCTACGATGTGGAATTGGACCTCAAAAAACTCCGCATCCGTGTCTGGGACCCTCCCGTCGGCGTGCGTTTCGCCAAAATCAGCCAGGAAAAAGGCTTCGGCTGGTATCGTACGGATGCCTCCGGCAATGGGGAATTCCAAGGCCTGGCCCGCTTCAATTATGCGAATGAGCATAACCCCTCCGCCCGCAGGTCGTTCACACTCTCACTAACAGATGGCACCAGCGAGGCCGTAGGTACCAGCCTGCGCCTGCAACCCGGCGAGGTCAAAGTGTTCTCCAGCCGCGTGGAAAATGCTTGGTGCTGGGGGTTCGAGTGCGCCAACATGTGGGCACCACGCTCGTTTTTCGATTGGAACGCAGGCTCTGACTTCGGCAACATCGACAACCGAACCGCCAACCGCATGGGCGTCGAGGCGGTGCCCGGCTGGGACCTGCGTGCCGGCATCCAAACCGATCACCTGAGCTACGGCGGTGGCCGCCCGGATGCCACCCTCTATGACTTTGAAAAATTGCCGGGGGGGCCAGCCGGCGGTTTTGTTTCTATCAGGATCACCGATGAAGTGCAGATAGACATTCAGCCGCAGCGGAACACGGGCTTGGACACCACGGTGCCGGACTTCCAGGTGGATGTGCTGGCCGGCAACGTCGAGGATGTCACCAAGGACATTCTGCGCTCGTATCGTTTCCGCTTTGCCAACCCGGTCGCCGAAATCAGCGAAAACCCCCAAAAGCCGATTATCAGCCGCAAGTTCCTGGTTTCCCAAACTCTCCAAGAATGGGACGACAAGAGTATCGGTGGTAAAAAGCCCATCGCCATATTGGAAATGACCGCCCACACGACCCACGATGCGCTCGACGACAGCAAGGCGTGGGTCTATAATAACCCGGTGGTGGAAGGCGGCGAACAAAAAACCAGTGTCGTCGGAGCGGCCAATCAGAGTTATGATGTGAGGCTCGTCGAGCTTACCGGTTGGTCGAGTTTCCCGATCATCGAGTGGGATGCGACCAAAGGGCCCGGCTATGGCCGCGGCTATTTCGGGGCGAGCCGCAGCTCCAACGAAGGGGTGACCAATGTGCCGATGGACCGGGTGTCGGTGGCCCCCGCAGCGTCCCTAGGCGACCTGATCGCCACCAACCTTGTCGCCAGTTCGTTGCTGCCGCGCGTCGTGCATCCCTTCGGCAATTCGCGGGCCCATCCCTTGTTGCCGCCCGGCCAAGTCTCGCGTACCCTCGATAGCTCCATCGCTCTAGATCATTCCTATTTCCTCAATGACACACTCTGGGACCGGTATTATTTCTCCTCGGTGGCAGCCTACGCCGGCGGCGTGCTCTGCGCCGGCCGCAGCCGCCATGATGTCCTCGAAGGTCTCCTCGACGGCTCCCGGCCAGCTCTCAACTCCCGCTTGCGACCCGTCGTACCCCCCGGCAATGCCGCCGAACTGGCCACCCAACTCGACGGCTGGAGTGATGCCGATCGCGCCAAAAAACTCGCTGCCCAGCTCTCCGTAAGTGGGCCGTTCAACCTCAACTCCACTTCCGTCGATGCCTGGCGCTCGGTGCTCGCCTCCTTGCGCGACCGCGAGGTGACCGCTTGGAAAAACCGCCCCACCCCCAACCCTGACGCCACGCCATTCTCCCGCATGCCTCTGCCCCTGGCCGCCGCCAACGACACCAGTGCCAACGTCAACGTGCTCGGCCAAATCCGCTGGGCCGGCTACCGCAGCCTCACCGACACTCAAATCGAAAAACTCGCCACCGCCATCGTGGTGGAAATCCAAAAGCGTGGCGCCGAGGACAAGGCCCCGCCTCTGAGCCTAGCGGAATTCATCAACCGTCGGCCCGGTTCAGACAGCGGCCTCCACTGCCTAGCCGGCATTCTACAGACGGCCATCGACCAATCCGGCATCAACTCCGCCAACCATGCCAAGGACTCCAAGCTCATCGACGTCGCCAGCATCGCCGCCTCCCGTAAAATCGGTGCCGTCAACATCCCCGCCATGAACGGCTTCACCGGCGAAGGCGCCCCGCCCATGCTCACCCAAGGCGACCTGCTCGCCGGCCTCGCGCCCATCGCCACCGTGCGCGGCGATACCTTCAAAATCCGGGCTTACGGCACAGCCACATCCAGCGACGGTGTGATCCAGGCCCGCGCATGGTGCGAGGCGCTCGTCCAGCGCTTGCCGGAATTCGTTGATCCGGCGGACGTCCCGGAGACAGCCACCGCCAGTCTCACCCGTCCGATGAATCAGACATTCGGCCGCCGTTTTCACATCGTCGCCTTCCGCTGGCTCAACCCCAAGGAATTCTAACCATACATCATGCTACCCGCTCAGCCCCCCAACTTTTCTCTCGCCGTTCTGGCGGCCATTGCCGCCTTGCTCATGCCCCTCGCTGCCTTGGAAAAACCCGCTTTCCGTGCCGAAATCCGCTTGCTCGCCTTCCAACCCAACCAGGCCATCGACGAAGCATTCGCCCATGATCCATCCCTACCCGAAACCGCCGCTGCCACCGCCGTCGCCGTCAAGGTGCCCGTCAAATCCTATTTGAATCACGAGTTTTCCAACGTGGTTCTAACCGGCAAGCGGATCATCTTCACCACCCACCCGGATCGTGCATCGCTGACGCGTGCGGAAGATTTATTAGGAGAAACGACCCTGCCGGACGGCGTCAGTTCCGCCATCTTGCTATGTCTGCCGACGGCCCCGGGCAACAAGGCTCGCTTCCAGATCCTTACGATTGATGATTCAAAGCGGGCCTTTCCCGCTGGCACTTTCCGCGTTTCAAACCTGAGTCCACAACCGGTACGCATCGTGCTTGAGGACAAAACCTATAACTTCAAGCCGGGCGAAATCCAACTCATCACCGATCCGCCGGTGCGAGCCGGCAACCAATCCGGTATGCAGGCCTTCGCATTCCAGAACAACGTCTGGATACGTATCGGTTCGGGCATCTGGCCCCATCCTGGCCGCAACCGCGTCGTCCAAGTCCTCTTCACCAACCCAGCCACCGGCCAAGTCCAACTCCGCGCCTACGACGATGTCCCGCCCCGTGAGCCCAATGCCACGCCTCGTCCACCCGCCGCCACCCCTCGTCCACCCGCTGCCACCCCTCGTCCACCCGCCGCCACCCCTCGTCCACCCGCCGCCACGCCGATTGGCCGATAGACAAACAAGCGATGAGCCACCTCAATCGGCGGCTCATCCTGCCGACTGTGTGGGGAGCGCGGGCATCCTGCCCAATACTGTCAGGTTAGCGCATGATTTCGTTACAGAAGGCTCCGGGCAGGATGCCCGGGCCACGTGGCGCGGGCATTCTGCCCGCCGCCTCTTCTTTCTTCCCGCCGCCTCTTCTTTCTTCCTGCCACTGCATGAACAAACCTGACAGTATTGGGCATCCTGCCGTCTGTGCTTGGCAACCCGCCGAACACACTTGGGTCCGCCAGCATATCAGCCTTCCGGCTAACTTGGAGATTTACCGCAGAGGATTAGAACCCGCGCATGTGTTGGGGTGGAACGCAGCGTAACTCGGGCTAAGGAGCCACCCCAATCTTGTGGTGGTAGCGGAAGGGGGCCCATGGTACGTGCCGAAGGCTCAGTTTCGATCCTTCCGCACGACGACAATAAAGTCGTCGCTCCCTACAGTCATCCATGCCAAGTTATGCATCAGACCCCTGCGATTTGCTCTGCTAACTCAGCGGCTCTGCGTTTCGATAACTTTGTGATCATCTCAACGTCAAAACGTGCCAAGGCATTTTCCACCGAGCTCAGGAATTGTGATGTTAGAAATGGATCATCGCCTTGATCACACCGCTTGCAGGCTGGGTCCAACGCGGGAATTGCTCCGTCACTTGGGAGAATTCCGCACGGTGGCTGATCCACGGGGTGGTGTCGATGCGGCCGTCCTCGATGAGGCGGATGATGCGGGAAAAATCTGCGGGCAAGGCGTTGCGACTGGCCAGCAAAGACATCTCGCGTTTATGAAAATTCGGGTCATTGAAGCTCACCTCTCCTTGATATAGTCCGACGAATACCACGCGTCCACCGGGGGCCTGATAGTTGAAGCACGCCGCCATTGACTGCGCGTTGCCCGTCGCATCCAACACCGCCGTGGGCAATTCGCCGCCGGTGAGACGCAGTAATGCATCCAACACCGTCTCGCTCGCTGCGTTGATGATATGTGCCACCCCGAGGTGGCGCTGGCAAAACTCCAGGCGTGCGGCGTTAACGTCCAATACGATGACCTGCGCGCCAGCTTCCACTGCAAACTGCATCACCGCGAGGCCGATCGGTCCGGCACCGATGACCAGCACATACTCATTGCGCTCTAACTGTGCCCGCGCCACCGCGTGGCAGCCGATGGCGAGCGGCTCAACCAGTGCGAGCTGGTCGTAACTGAGTGTTGGCGAGGGGTGGAGTTTGCGGGCGGGGACAAGCAACTGCTCGCGCATGCCGCCATCGCAATGCACTCCTAACACGCGGATGTCAGCACAGCAGTTAGATTTACCGCAGCGGCAAGCGATGCACTTGCCGCAATTCAGGTAGGGCTCGACGGCGCAGTGATCGCCTGCCTGCACGTTGGAAACGCCGTCACCCGTCGCGAGCACCTCGACGCCAAGTTCGTGACCCAGAATGCGCGGATAGGAAAAAAACGGCTGTCTGCCCGCATAGGCGTGGAGGTCGGTACCGCAAACACCTATGCGATGCACGCGCAACAGTGCCTCGCCAGGACCGGGCTCTCCGGGCATTTCTGTCTCCAGCGCAATGAGTCTGGCAGGTTCTTCCAAACGTATGGTCTTCATGGGAAATGCGGTTGATTCTCGGCGCGGCCTTGGGGCCAAGTGGTATTATGCTGCGGTTGCAGCAGGGCAAGTACGTCACCTAACAATTCTTTGTCAATCGGCTCGTCCAGGTCCCGGATGTTTTGTTCAATGCGCCTGGGATTGGCAGTGCCGACGATGGTGACCGGGATATTCTCGTTAGAAACTGCGAACTGCAACGCGAGCCGGCTGAGGTCGCTGCCGCGTGCGGCACAAAGCTTCGCTGCTTCCGCGCACACCGCCTTGAGCGCTTCAGGGGCGGGATGCCACACGGGGGGGCCATCTATGCTCAGCAGGCGCATGGCGAGCGGCGCGGAGTTAAAGATTGCGACGCCCCTTTTTTGCAGATAGGGAAGCAAATCGACGATGGCGGTATCGTTGAGGCAATAGTGGCAATACGATTGAAGCTGATCAACCTCGGCGTGCTCCATCACTAGTGGGAAGAGATGCAGAGGCAGGCCGGTGATTCCCACAAACCGCGCTTTACCAGCCTCCTGTACACTGCGCAACGCCGGGATAGTTTCTCTGACGATTTGATGGATATGGCCAAATTCGATGTCGTGAACCTGGATAAAGTCCACGTGCTCCACACCCAGCCGCACCAGACTCTCGTCCACACTGCGAATGACGCGAGCGGCCGAATAGTCGCAGTCGCTCGGATCAGGGCCGTACCGCCCCACTTTAGTCGCCAGAAGATAGTTGTCGCGTGGAATCTCCCGCAGCGCCTTTCCCAAAACAGTCTCCGCCTTGGTGGCTCCGTAGTAGGGTGCCGTGTCTATCAAATTAATGCCGTGCCCGATGGCGGTATGCACGCAGCGCAGACCCTCAGCCTCGTCGATCTCGTGGAAGACCGAGCCCAACGAGGAGCCGCCGAAGCCGAGAATGGATACGTTAAGGCCGGTGTTGCCCAGGGGACGGTATCTCATGCATAGAGCGGTGTTAAGTGTCGCTCCAACAGGTTGGAGGTCACATTTTGAGCGATGATGTCTGCGTTGGCTCGCAACGCATCCGTATACCGAGTGCCCATTTCTGCGGCGATCTTGAAGCCGACGTGGATGAGTTGGCGGAAATGCCGGTTGTACTCCGCACAGTGGGTATCGTGGCGCAGTGTGGCTGCGAATTTCTCCGCCGACCAAGTCCCCACCACCTGTGGATCCGGAAGTTCGCTCTTGTCGATATCAATGACCGTCGCATACGGACTTGTTAGTTCATCAAAACGGCCGTAGGCACCCGCATAGATCGCTTTGGCCGTAGCCAATCCCGCACCAGCGGATTCGGCGAGACCAATGACCTCCTCAAGCCAGGTGGTGCCGGCGGTTTTGACGTGCAGTCCCGCGTCGTGTTTTTTGAGCAAGCGGTTAATGATCGGATAGAGCGAGAACTTGTCGCTACCGGAATGGACGCTGAGTTTGAGTGAGGAGCAGAGACCGAACTCGCCGATGGCATACGCGATGACACACAGGTCCTCGTCGAACTCCTTCTCAAACTGCGCGAGGTCGCCCACGTAATCCACACCTTTGTTGAAGCGCCCTGTAAACTTTGGCGCGATGGTCTGGACCGGCACGCCCTCACGTCCTAGCATTGCAAGGATCAACAACAACTCCACCGGCGTCTGCGCCGTGTCGGTTTCATCCACCGATACCTCCACGATAAACGTGCCCGCTCCCTTTTGCTCAGCAATGTGCCGATAGATGCGACCCGCCTCTTGCATCGCGTGTAAAAACTTGGCTGCGGCCGCACGTACGATCTGCGCCGTGAGCTGGAGCGGCACGGCAATGCCCGGGATTGGCAATTCGCCGAGATAGGCATCCATGTGTGCGGCAAAGTTTGCCAGGCTGGCTTCGTCCGACGGTTTTCCGGTGAAATCGGCCACATCGAGGGTAAAGAAATTGCTGCCTGCTAGAAACGGCCCTACGGTCTTCAGTCCGATGTGATCGGCGTCCACATAGTAATCGCCATGCCAGCCCAGAGCCGCCACTGCGGCGTCGGCTTCCGCGCGGAGGGAGTCGGGGTGGCTGTGGACGATGGTGTGCTCGCGATTGGACTTATTCCAGGTGGGATAGACCGGATAGCCAGCATCGCAGGCGAGCATCACGGCGCGAAGTTGTGCTTTACCCTGATGGGCAAAGCGATCCCCCATGCCGAAGGTGTGTTTCTGGATCATTGGTGGTTTATTCATGGATACGATGGCTCACTCTCGCAGGAATGTCATACTTCAATACGCACTAATAGAAAATACTAATTTTGCCTTGGATATGAAATTCCTTTGTCTACGCTGCCCGGCATTTTGATATCCTGATTCCTCCGCCGACGCGGTCAGTGGGCTATTTTAAGATTACTGTCATACTAAAATACATCTGTGTTTTGGTACCGGGCCACATACGTTGGGTGGGTGAACTATAAACCACCATTTACAGGTCTAATGTCCGTTGGGACTCTATTGATGTTAGCCACTGGTATGCAGGGGGCGCCAGCGTCTATCACGGTGAATGCCAACCAACCGGGAGTAAAAGTAAGCCCTTCGCTGTGGGGTATTTTCTATGAGGAGATCAATCACGCCGGAGACGGCGGGATCTATGCCGAGATGGTGCAAAACCGAGCGTTTGAAGAAGCCCAGGTTGCGGTGGGAGCCAAGATGCAAGGCGGGCAGATGGTGACCCCCAAGGGGTACAAACATCCTAAATGGTACAAGAGCGAATTGCACGCATGGTCGCTCATCACCGAGGGGGGATCCAAGGCTGCCATCACACTGGACGAGGCCAACGCGCTCAACGACCAGACACCCCATTCGATGCGCCTGGAAGTGGAAAATATCGGCAGCCGTGCCGGCGTGGCCAACGAAGGCTATTGGGGCATGGCCATCAAGAATGGCGAAGCCTATGATCTGGCGTTTTACGCCCGCGCCGATAGCGATCAAACCGTGACCGCCCAACTGGAAAGCGCCGACGGGAAGACAACCTATGCCAAGGCGGCGGTGGCCGGGGTTGTTGGAAAGTGGCAGCGCTATACCTGCAGGTTATCAGCTAATGGCACGGATCCAAACGCTCGCCTGACGCTCTGTGTTGCCAAGCCGGGTAAGATCTGGTTCGATGTGGTCTCGTTGTTTCCCAAGACCTACAAGGATCGTCCTAACGGATTGCGTCCGGACTTGGTGCATCTCTTGCAAAACCTCCAGCCAGGGTTTGTGCGCTTCCCCGGCGGCTGCGTCGTGGAAGGTGTCACCTTGGAAAACCGCATCCAATGGAAACACACCGTCGGCGACATCGCCCGCCGCCCCGGACGCTGGGACTTGTGGGGCTATCACAATACCGAGGGCCTCGGCTTCCATGAATACCTGCAACTCTGCGAGGACCTGCACTCAGAACCCATGTATGTCATCAACGCCGGCCTGTCCTGCGCCTACCGCAGTGAGGAAAAAATCCCCTCCCCCGAGGAACTGCAACCCTTCATCCAGGATACTCTCGATGCACTGGAATACGCCAACGGCCCGGCCTCTAGCAAGTGGGGGGCGGAACGCGTCAAAAACGGCCACCCCGAACCGTTCAAAATCAAGTATGTCGAAATCGGCAATGAGAATTTTGGCCCGGTCTATTTCAAGAATTACCGCTTGTTCTATGATGCGATCAAAGCCAAGTATCCCGAAATCATCACCATCGCTGATTGTCCGATTCCAAATGCGCCAATGGAAATTGTTGATGAGCACTATTATGTTGCGCCGAATTGGTTTTTCGCCAATGAGAAGAAATATGACAACTACGACCGCAAAGGGCCCAAGATATATGTCGGCGAATACGCGGTAAACAACAACGTCGGCTCGGGAAATTTGCTAGGTGCCTTATCCGAAGCCGCATTCATGCTCGGCATGGAACGCAACTCTGACGTGGTGACCATGGCGTCCTACGCGCCGTTGTTCGAGAACGTCAACAACCGCGCCTGGGCCGTTAACCTGATCCGCTTTGATAGCTCACGCAGCACGGGGCGTTCCTCATATCATGTGCAGACGATGTTTAGCGCCAATCGGCCCGATGTGACGCTCAAAACACAAGTCACAGAGCCCGCCCAACCCGCGCCGAAAGCCGGAGGCAGTATCGGCGTGGGCACCTGGGACACCCAGGCCGAATACAAGGACATCAAGGTCGAACAAAACGGCAAGCCACTCTATCAATGTGTACCTGCCAAGGCTGCCGATGGCTGGAAATTCATCGGTGGCGAGTGGAAGGCGCAGGATGGCGCGTTGCGACAGAGCAGTGGTGGCAACAATTTGTTAGCCATTACTGGCGATCCATCATGGACGAACTACACCTTGACGCTCAAGGCCCGCAAACTCGGCGGGTCCGAGGGTTTTCTCATCCTGTTCCAAGTCAGGGATGAGCAAAACCTGATGCAATGGAATATCGGCGGTTGGGGCAACACCCGCTCTTCCGTCGAACTCAAAGATGGCGGCTCCAACCGCGAAATCTCAGCTGGACCTAACATCAAGGTCGAAACCAGCCGTTGGTATGATGTCAAACTCGAGGTCAAGGGCGACCAAGTCACTTGCTGGCTTGACAGCAAGCTCATCCAAACTGCCAAACTGCAAACTCCCCAGCAACCCCCCGGCCTCTATGCCTTGGGCGGCAAAGATGAGAAAACCGGCCAGATCATCCTCAAGGCGCTCAACCCGGGGGCTAACCCGCTGCCCACCTCCATCCGCATCGAGGGCGGCGTGAAACTCATGCCCAAGGCCCGAGTCATCACCCTCGCCGGCGACAAACCCGCCGATGAAAACACGCTGGATGAGCCAACCAAGGTCGTACCGGTGGAATCCACCTTCGAGGGCGTTGCCCCCGAGTTCAACTACACCCTCAAGCCGTATTCGCTAACGATTTTCCGCATCGACGCCGCCCGCTGAGGCCGCACTGTGTCCGCCAAAGCAGGCACCCAAATCGCTTACCAAAACCCACCTGCCCCTTTCCCCCAATCCCAGGATGCTCCAATCCACCGTTCTCCACTCGCTCATGACTGCCGTCATGGCCGGGGTCCTGATAGCCCCTGCCAAAGTTGCCGCCGCGCCCCCCTGGGATGGCTTGCGGGCGGGCAATCCGGTCATTCCCGGCTACTTTGCCGACCCGTGCAGCCGCAAATTTGGCGATACCTACTACCTTTACGTCACTCCGGATGGTTGGGACGTCGGCCGCGGCCCGGCCGGGGTGTGGACATCCAAGGACTATGTCAACTGGACTTGGCACTCGATGAATTGGCCCAAGACCGATTTCAAGTGGGCTCCCTCGGTGGTCAAGTTCCAGGAAAATTTCTATATGTATAGTAGTGTGCCGTGCCAGATCTGGGCGGCGTCCTCGGACACGCCAGTGGGTCCCTGGACCAATCTGATGGGCGCAGACGGCAAGGAGATGATTCCCGACCAGACACCCAAAGGCTCGATCGTTCTCGATGGCGAGGTCTTTATCGACGACGACCAATCGGCCTATATTTGGTATAGCACGTGGTGGCACCCCACCGTCGCAAAACTCAAGCGCGACATGCGCAGCTTCGATGGCGAGCCGATCCAATACTTCAAACATGATAAGCTGCCGAATCCGCCCAAAGGCCTGGTGAACGGCTGCATGGAAGCTCCCTACATGTTCAAGCGCAACGGCATCTACTATCTGATGTATTCGGATGCCATGTGTCAAGATTCCACCTACAACGTCAAGTACTCCACCAGCAAATCTCCCACCGGACCGTTTGACTACGATCCCGCAAAAAACCCGATCTTGGAGACCAGCGACGACGATACCGTGGATGGGCCAGGCCACCACTCGATGCTGGTTGATGGCGACCAAGTCTATATCGTCTATCACCGCCACGACAATCCACACGACCCCGACGGAGCCCACCGCCAAACCTGTATTTCAGAGTTGTATTTCAACACCGACGGTTCGATCGAAAAAGTCCGTCCCGGCCACGCTGGAGTCGGTTACCTCGCCGCTTCCACCAAGCGCGATACCAATCTCGCCCTCGGTAAACCGACCACCGCATCCTCGTTCCTGAGTGCGGATTTCCGCCCGCCATTTGCCGCCGATGAAAACAACGGTACGCTATGGAAAGCCAGCGATAAATCCTACCCGCAGTGGCTCCAGGTGGACCTTGGAAAAATCTCCCCGGTCCGCCGCGTTGAATCCGAATTCCAGTACCCTCAGGTCGCCAACCGCTATCTCATCGAAACTTCCAACGATGCCAATCACTGGCAAATTTTCGCCGATCGCAAGCAGAACCAAGAGCCTGGCATCATGCTCGACAAGGGAGACACACAGGCCCGCTATGTTAGAATCACCCTCCTCGGCCAGGACACCGGCCGTCCGGACCAATGGGCCGCGCTCTGGGGCTTCAAGGTCTATGATGGAATCGACAAACCTAACCAAGCGCCCGCCGTCAATCCCGGTCCCGCCCTCAATCTCAATTTTCGCTATCCGTCCTTCACCGTGGAAGCGGCGGTTCATGATGACGGTTTGCCCAACGGCCGGGTGAAATTGCTTTGGAGCAAAGCCAGCGGGCCGGGCAATGTCACCTTCACTCATGCGGATCGGCTGCTCACCGACGTACACGTTGACAAAGCCGGCAACTACGTCCTCAAGCTCATTGCCGATGACGGTGCCCTGCAGGGGGAAGGCACTCTGGCGGTCAATATGGCTGAGCCGACCACACGGATAATCGCCTATGATTTCGATGAGACGAGCGGCACGATGGCTAGCGACAGCAGTGGCAACGGCAAATCCGGCGTGCTGCGCAAGGGGGCTGGCCGCAGCTTGGGCATGCGCGGCCGCGCGGTCAATCTGGACGGAGCCGGTGCCTTTATCGCGGTCTCGCCGATAGGTGAATTGGCCTGCGCCACCATTGCGGCCTGGATCAACCCACACCAAGTCAACCCCGATTCGAGCTTGCTGTGCGCCGATGGTGGCTCACTCAGACTCATGCTTAACTCCGAAGGTGCCGTGCAATTCGCCGCCGAGGGACTCGCACCACAATCGTCCGCATTCCACTTCACCCAAGCGCAGGCCGGCGAATGGCGGCATGTGGCCGTCACCTATAATCCAGCGGAAAAATCCGTCGCCTTCTATATCGATGGCAAACTGGATGTTAGCAGAAGCGTCGCCGTCGCACCGCACCTCATCCTGTCCCAGCCCGCCCGCATCGGCGGCGCGATGGCCGGCGCCCGTGGATTGAGCGGCGAAGTGGATGAATTCCGGTTATTTGAAAAAGTCCTCTCCGCCGCCGAAATCGCCGCTCTAGCCAAACACGAATCCTTCACGCGCATCGCCGATGTCGGCAATCTCAAGGATGGCTCGCCGGTCATTCTCCTGAGCAAACCCGTGACCCTGGCCGCCGCCGACCCGCTGAGCTTGGAACGCTCAACGGATTTCTTCTACGTCGCCGATCTCGACGGCAAGTCCGGCATCCGCGTCGAGGATGGCAAAACCGGCCAGGATAAATGCGTTGCGGATACTTGTGTTAGCCTAACGGGAACTATCAAAACCAAGCCCGACAAGGAGCGCTACATCGAATTGACCAGCCCGCCCACCAAGGGCACCTCTCGCGGTGCCCCCGCCAGCCCTGTGAAAATCCAAAATCTAGCATCCGCGGTCGGCCGCTTGGTTAGCTTGCAGGGTGTGGTCAAAGAGGTGTCCGCCGACGGCACGTCTTTCACCATGGGCGACGCCTCCGCTGCGGCCCCTATCAAAGTGCTTACCAGTCACTATGCGCCCATGATAAAGGTTGCTGTCACCAACACGGTTGCGGTCACCGGTGTCATCTGCCTCGACGGTACCCAAACCGCCGTCGTGCCCCGCGATCTGCTGCGGCTCAACCCGCAAACCAGCGACGCCTTGGCGTCTTACTCGTTCGAGGAGGACGGGGCCACCGCCAGGGACGCCTCTTCTAACAAGCAAGACGCCAAACTGGCCAGCGGTGCCAGCCACGCGGTGGGCAAACAAGGCAAGGGGTTGCAGTTGGATGGTGACAAGGGGTTCTTGGAACTGCCCAACCTAGGCTTGCAAACGGCGGTGACCATCGCGCTGTGGGTCAATCTAACTGACTACGCCAAGGACGTCTATGCCTCCGTCCTACATTGTGACAACTGGACTTGGGGCGACATCCATTGGAATGTCGCCAAGG
The DNA here is from genome assembly GCA_037133195.1 of Verrucomicrobiota bacterium. GTDB lineage: Bacteria > Verrucomicrobiota > Verrucomicrobiia > Verrucomicrobiales > Akkermansiaceae > Luteolibacter. The sequence continues at coordinate 21,631 of JBAXOP010000022.1, forward strand.
ACAACCACAAGATCAATGTTCATCTCAACGGTATCGGCGAGGTGCATTCCAAGTACGAGTTCACTCCGGATCGCCTCGGCCAGTGGGTCCACCTCACGTTGACCTATGACGCCAAGGCTCGTAACCTCAAGCTCTATGTCAACGGCCTCGAAGACGCCAACTCCCAAACCCAGGCCGCCCGCGCCGTCGATCTCACCCACGTCAAGCTCGGTTGTTGGAACGGCCACGACCGAATGTGGAAAGGCGCGATGGACGAAGTGCGTATTTTCAGCCGAGTCTTGGCTCCCGGCGAAATCACCAGCCTGGCAGCCTCCCCAAGCGCAGGAAAATAATTCATGAAACCGATGAAAAAGTCGTCCACCATTGCCATTGGCATGCTGTGGGTTGTCGCGCGTGTTATCGCCGCCGAACCCGCCACCACCACCCTGATCGACGCGCCGCCACCGCCACCGGCCAATGCCCTCACGCCCTGGCCGAGCCAGATTCCAGCGGATTGTCCGTATCCAAAATCAGATTCGCTGGTAGGTATAGCCTTCACCGGTCGGCATGCGGAATACACGGGTGCGGACACCTGGTACCCATCGTGGGCTGCAGACGGCAATCTGTATTCCCCGTGGACCGATGGCAACGTCAACGGCCTCGGCTCGAGTTCCGGCGGCGACCAAGCCACTACCGGCCACGCCACCATCCGCGGCGATGATCCACTCAAACTAACCGTCACCGATCAGGGGATTTTCAAATCAAGCCCGCGTCCCTATGAGGGCCGCTACCCATGCGGCAGCCTCGTGCACAACGGCGTGTGGTATTACGGCACCTATTGCTTGCACCCGAGCGGCGGCATACGGCGCGATGATGGCATCCTCTACAATTGGCCGTGGCTCGGTCCCTTCGTCGGCTTCCGCACCTCCACCGATTTTGGCAAATCCTGGACCCAGACGCCTTGCACTCCCGCCAACCCACTCTTCGGCGAGCACGCACTCAACGGCGAACCCGTCAAAATCGGCTCGCCACATTTTGTTGATTTCGGCAAAGCCATGCAATACTCACCGGACGGCAAGGCCTATCTGGTGGCCCAAGGTGCCAGCGATGGCAAAGACCGCCGCTATGCCTATAACAGTTGGATCACTGCCGACCAAGCCTATCTAACACGCGTGACCCCGGGCATCGATACCATCAATGATGCCAAGCAGTATGAGTTCTTTGCCGGCAACCAGGCAAATGGCGAGGCCAGTTGGACCCATGACTTCACGAAAATAAAACCCATCGCCGAATGGCGTGACCACGCCGGATGCGTCACCATGACCTACAACGCGCCACTCAAGAAATACCTGATGTGTGTGACGGATGGCGGCAACACCGTGTCGCGATACCATACCTATCTGCTGGAATCAGACCGCATCACCGGCCCATGGAAACTCGCCGCCTTCCTCAACCATTTCGGTGAGCAAGCTTACTTCGTGAACATTCCCTCCAAGTTCATCTCTAACGACGGCCGCAGCCTCTGGCTCTGCTACGCCGCCAATTTCAGCTCCGGTTGGGGCGGCACCACCTTCCTCTCACGCCCGCCCGGCAGCCGCTATGCCATGTGCCTGCAGGAGGTGCGCCTGCTCGCCCCCACCGATCCGGTCCTGCCGCCCAGCCCACTCACCGGCCCTGACAATATCGCCCCGCGTGCCACCATCACGGTCAGTTCCACCCATCCCGATTACGACGTTGCCGGCCTAACCGACGGCGCGGTTGATGGCTACCCCGGCGACATCCACCGCGAGTGGTGTTCCAATGGCGAACGGGACACCGCCACCGTGCGCCTGACCTGGCCGGAAGAGCAATCCATCGATCGCATCTGCCTCTTTGACCGCCGCAACGACCTCGACCAAATCCGCTCCGGCATGCTTTTTTTCAGCGATGGCTCCAGCGTCAAGGTGGGTGAATTGCCCGACGACGCACGCAAAGGTGCCGAGATCAAGTTTCCCGCCAAACGGGTGAAGTGGCTGATTTTCGCCATCGACAAAGTCAAACCTAGCACTCTAAACATCGGCTTGGCCGAAATCGCTGTCTTCCGAAGTCATTAATCTATCAATCCTCCACTCATGAAACCACCCGTCACGATCCTCACCTGCTGCCTCCCCGTCGCCCTCGGCCTGGCCCTGTTTGCGCCAGCACTCACCCATGCGGAACTTATCCAACTGCACAACGGCCTGCTCAGCGCCGATTTCGGTGACAGCGGCCTGACCGGTCTGAGGCTGGACCATTCGCCCGCATCTCTCAGCTTTGACGGGGATACCGCTAGGCTAACCATCGATGGCGAGCGTCTCGCAATTCCCGCCATCAACCGCACAGCCACCAATCACGACGAGCAAAGCGTCACCTACACCTATGCGCTCGGCGACAAGCAACTCCAAGTGAAATATGAGTTGAAGCCTAACTGGCGTTTTGTTAGCAAGCAATTATTGCTCACCCTGCCCAAAGACAGCGCCTGCCGCGTCAACGATGTGGAGGTTTTCCGCAGCGATCTTCACACCTTGGTGGCCCGCGAAATCAAGGCTAGCAACACCAGCGGTGCTGTGTTTTTGCGCCTCGGTAAGCCTGACGCGAAACCTGCGTGGAGCGCCTTTCTGGCGATTCAAAACCCTTTTCTCAAATGGGAACGCAATGACTCGAAGATTGCGTTGGGCTATCAACCGGAGATCGAATGGCGAGCCAGTTACGGGCCGTTTGCCTCCGACCGCGTGTGCATCGGCCTGCAAAAGCTAAGCGGCAACGAGATGCCCATGCACAATCTCGCCGAGTGGAAATATGTGCAGGCACCGGAACATGCTTTCGACGGCCAGCCCACGCTGGACATGACGGAGTTTGATGCGATGACCCGCTGCGTCGATGCCTTCGTCCAGTTCCGGCCAGATAAGAGCCTGCGCGTGCATGTGCCATGGTGCGAAAATGACTATCAGATCGATGTGGCCACCCCCGCCGGTCGCGGCGAATGGAAACGCATCCTCGACCAATGCGCCGCCATCGGCGTCGGCAACGCGTTGTTCACCCCGGCTAATAGCGAGGTCGCGCCGCTCAAAGACAACGCCGACGCTTGGGGCTGGGAAAACTGTTTGTGGCTAGGCCTCGGCCAAAAAATCCGCATGGGGCAATGGGATATTGCAAAGGACCCGATCCCGGCATCGATCCAGGAAATGCTCGACTATGCCAAGGCCAAGCAGGTGAAACTCATTGCGTATGCCTATCCGACACTTGGTTGGAAACAAAACCCTGAATGGACCGCGTGGTGCGGCGGCAAAACCGGCGGCTATGTCGGTGTGGATACCGGCGTGCGCAGTTTTCAAGACTGGTTTGTCGATCAACTCGTCGCCTTCCAAAAACGCACCGGCATCAGCGGGTATTGTTTCGACCACTGGTGGATCGCCTACGAGCCAACTAAGGAAGGTGCCAAACCTACCAGCAAATACGCCCAGTGGAACGGCTGCCGATATATCCTCGAGGAATTGCGCCGTCGCATCCCGGACGTGGTCATCGATGGTCGCCAACAATACCAGTGGTACGGCCCGTGGACATGGCTCGCTGGCTCCTATCCTCACCCCACCACCACCGATGAACAACCCGGCTCGTTTGAAAATTTTCCGGATCTTCACTTCAGCCGCGTCTCGGGTGACCGGCAGCGTTGGGCCACCTGGTTCTATCACATGGAACAATTCACGCCGTGGGAAGTGGTACCAGGCTACATGACCCATCAGACGCCCCGCAGTAATGCCAAAGGCGAATGCGTCCGCGACCATGCTTTCCACGCTCGCGACTGGGATTTATTGGGTTGGCGCTACTCGGTCATTTCTTCAATTGGCAGCGCGCCATTCAATCATGTGGTGGATTTACTGCCGGCCCGTGACGAAACCGAGTTCAAGCATTTCCTGCCCGCCGAGCAACAGTGGCTCCGCGCTTGGATGGACTGGACCGATGCCAACCGCACTCTCCTCAAAAAACTCCGCCCCATCATCGGCCCGCCGGTGTTAGGCCGCTGCGATGGCTCCGCCGCTTGCGACGGCGACCACGGCTTCGTCTTCCTCTTCAATCCTAACTACCGTGAGATGAACTCCACTTTTATGTTAGACTCCTCTATCGGATTATCCAATTGTGACGGATTCATCCTGCGCGAACTCTATCCGAACGTGGGAAGATTGATTGGAAAAGCAGGCGGCTGCTCCTGGCATTTTGGCGATAAGGTGAACTTGTCTATCAAAGGCCCCGAAGCACGCGTCCTCGAAGTGGTTCCCACCAGCTCTATAAAGCGCCCGGCCCTACTCCAAGCCACCGGCACTGCCACCCTCGACGGCGGGCATTTGCAGATCACCGGGGCAAGCGCCGAAGCGGGTCGCCCGGCCGATCTGGGGGTGCTCCTGCCTGCCGGTCACAAGGTTGACAAAGTGACCATCAATGGCCGCCAAATCACCTCCTTCCAGGCTAAGAACGACGAGTTGAGCGTGCCGGTCACTTTCGCCGGCAGCCGCATCGACCACTGCCAACAAGTTGGTAGCTACAACCCGACCATTGCTGACAAGATGTTCCGCTCCGATCTAACTGTACCGAAGCGCGTGTTCGAACAACTCGCCGCTCGCCGCAAAACCTGGCCAGTGGAGTACACCACCGAGGAATTGTTAGCCACCTGGCGCGGTTCCGACCGCCTGCTGCTTTTCATCCAGATCGCCGATCCCAAAGACACATGGCTAGTGAACCTCAAAATCGACGGTCAACCCGTCGAGGTGAAAAAAGCCTATGGCGACGTTTTTCCGTTAGGCCGGGAGCGCACGTTCAGCGGTTTTTATGCCGAGGTTACCACGCTCCAACCAGACGCTAAGCACAAGCTTGAGGTACAACTGCCCGATGGTCTGCAGGCGGGCCAATTTCAAGGGGTGTTTCTCGAAAACGTGGAAACTGAGTTTACCAACGAACTGGCACCCTGATTCATCCTCCATACCCATCCAATCATCTATGAAATTCCCAGCCCTTGCTCTGCTCTTGGCAACCGTCATCACTCACCATGTTGCCGCTCAATCGCCAGCGACCGAACCCACCGCAGCCAACCTCGCTCTGGTCGCCGCCGCCTCGACGTCTTTCGTCTCAGGCCACGAGGCACTCACAGCGATTCAGGACGGTGCCACCCCCCGCAACTCTGGCGATAAGAGCCACGGAGCTTACGGCAATTGGCCACAACACGGCACCCAGTGGCTCCAATACGAGTGGCCACAAGCAGTGTCTATCAATTCAAGCTCTGTCTATTGGTTCAGTGACGGCGGCGGCGTGCGGTTGCCCAAGGCCGGCCGCATGAAGTATTGGGATGGCAAGCAATTTGCCGAAATCGTCGGCGCAAAGGTCCTTGGCGTCGAGGGCAACCACCTCAACACCATCGAGTTTCCCGAACTCAAGACAACGAAGCTGCGGCTGGAAATGGATGCCGATGGCGAAAGCTCCACCGGGGTGCTCGAATGGCGTGTCTATGACTCCGGCCACTCGCCTAACTTTGCCCCGACAATCAACGCCGGCATCGCCCGCACGGTGGTGCTGCCGGGAATCACCTATCTATCAGGCAAGGCCAAGGATGACGGCAAACCCAAGCCATCCCTCACCCTCGGATGGTCCAAGCTGTCAGGCCCGGGCGAAGTCACATTCGCTGACCACACCGCAGCGGTCACCACGGCGAGCTTTACCGCGCCCGGCGAATATGTCCTGCAATTATCCGCCGACGATGGCGAATTGAAGGGGTCCGACAAAGTGAGCGTATCGGTGGTTAGCCCGCCGCCTACCAGCCATCTCGAATCGCTATGGACCACGCCCTATCAGGTGAGCAGCCCGTTTTGGAGCCCGCGCATTAAAAGCCTCATCGTCAACTGGATCCCTCACTGTGTTCGCAAGATGAGCGACCCGAAAACGCGCGAGGGCGGCATTGAGAATTTCGTGCAGGCCGGCCGCAAGCTCGCCGGCAAGACAGATGCGGTGCACGTCGGCCCGGTGTTTGCTGACGGCTGGTTCTATAATATCGTCGAGTCGATGTGCCTCGCCCAACTCATCGACGCTCAAGGCGACCAGGAAATCATCGCCTCCCAAGCAGCCCTGCGCCTAACCCTTGATGACTGGATTCCTAAAATCCTCAGCGCCCAGGCTCCGGACGGATACTTGCACACCCAATACATTATCAAAGGCCACGCACGCTGGCGCAACGTCAACGATCACGAGGGCTATCAGGCCGGCTATTTCATCGATCTAGCCATGGCCCACCACCGGATGAGCGGCGGCAAGGATCGCCGGATGTTAGATGCCGCCATCCGCCTAGCTGATTGCTGGGTGCGCAACATCGGCCCAGCTCCGAAGCAGGCGTGGTATGACGGCCATGAGGAGCTGGAGATGGCGCTCGTCCAACTTGCCCGGCATCTGGTGGCCATGGGCGAGCCGGCTAAGTCCAAGGATTACATTGCGCTGGCAAAGTTTCTGTTGGACTCGCGCCACGGCGGCAGCGAGTACGACCAATCGCATCTGCCCGTCGCCCAACAATACGATGCGCTCGGCCACGCGGTGCGTGCCGTGTATTTCTATACAGGCTTGGCCGACATCGCGATGGAAACCGGTAACCCTGATTACCACAGCGCCGCTCAATCCATTTGGAGTAACATCGTCAACCGCAAGTATTATGTCACCGGCGGCGTCGGCAGCGGAGAAACTTCGGAGGGTTTCGGCAAGGATTACTCCCTACCTAACAATGCCTACTGCGAATCCTGCTCAGGTTGCGGCGAGGTGTTTTTCCAACACCGCCTGCAAATGACCTGGCAGGACGCCCGCTACGCCGATCTGTTCGAGGAAACCCTCTACAACGCGGTACTCGGTAGCGTGGACCTGGAAGGTAAAAACTTCACCTACACCAATCCGCTCGACTCCACCGAAAAGCGCTACCTCTGGCACGTCTGCCCCTGCTGCGTCGGCAACATCCCTCGCACCTTGCTTAACCTGCCCACATGGATGTACACCCGCAACGCCGACTCCTTATTTGTCAACCTCTACGCCGGCACCCGCGTGACTATCGACAAGCTCGGCGGCACCTCGGTGCAAGTCGTACAAACGACCGGGTACCCGTCCAAAGGCAAGGTGGCTATCAAAATAATCCCAGCCAAGCCGGCCACCTTCACGTTGAAGCTGCGCATTCCTAACCGCCAAACCAGCTCTCTCTACACCCACATCCCCGAGGTATCCGGCCTGACGTCGCTCGCGCTCAACGGCCAGCCCGTCACCCCGGTCATTGAGCACGGCTATGCCACCATCACCCGAGAGTGGAAAAGCGGCGACAACGTGGAACTGGAACTACCCCTGACGTTGCAACGCATCAAGCCAAGCGCCAAAATCGCCGCCACCTCCGGCCGGGTCGCCCTGCGCCGCGGTCCCCTCGTATATAATATCGAAAGTGCCGACCAGAACGTGGAGTCGGTGCTCGCCCCCGACGCAACACTGACGAGCGCATGGCAGGCAGATCTGTTAGGAGGGGTGGATATCATCAAAGGCAGCTTCAGCGACGGCAAACCGCTGCTGGCCATTCCAAATTACGCCCGCCTCAACCGCGGCGGCCGCTCGCTGGTGTGGATCAAAGAGCCTTGAAGTGAATGCAGAATACCTAGCTCAAGAAGTCTGAACTTGCGGGAGTCTCACATGAAAGCTACTCAGGCACCAGCACCTTGAGACCTCGGAACCACTGGCGCAGATAGCCACGATCAATTGCCGCGAGGCGGTTTGATTGAATTTGGGCGTGGGCGGCGATGAGGAAATCGGGAACCAGTTGCTGGCGCGGACCTCCGGCTTGGCGGTAACGTTTGAAGGTGTCCCCGGCGAGATAGTGCAACACGGGGAAAGGGTGAGAAGGTAGGAGATGGCGCTAGAAGGCTTTAGA
>JBAXOP010000023.1:0-29010 GCA_037133195.1 Verrucomicrobiota bacterium
GGGGGCGGGGAGGGGACTCGGCAGCCGCAGAACTCATAAAACGCCTCGTGGCTGTTTTGAGTTCAAAAATTGAGTTTGTGAGCCGTTACCTGCGTGATGTCAGATGGCAGTGCGGCGGCGGATGCACAATCCAAGGGCCAAGACCGAACCTGTCACCAGGATGCCGGATGGTTCGGGAACCGCAGTGAGCGACGTAACCGAGAGCCCTTCAACTCGTTCGAGTGGAATTCCGGGCATCGGACCGGTGTCTCCCGGTTGTGTTCCCCAAGCACCAACGCGACTGGTGTGATTGTCTGATTCAAATGCGCTTGTGATAGAGTTATTCGAGAAGACGATTTTGTTCCAGGTCGTGCCTAAATCGCCATAAAAATTGATAAACCCAGTCGGCTCCCAGTAATCCAGCGATCGGTTGCGCGGGTTGCCGTAGTAGTCGGACGACAGGTTTTTCATCAGGTTTGTTGTGGTAAACTTTGCCACCAAGGTGCTGTCACTGTAAAAATCCATCACGTTAGTACTATCACCGGCGGACCACAAGAACCCGAAGTAAGCGCTGGGCTGGGACAGAGCCAGGGTGGTTGTGGAAACTGGCGTATCCGGCCCTTGCCGCGAGTAGGGACTGCCGCCGGGATAACTTGCATCCACAGCTCCACCATATGTATCGGCCGGCTTAATATATAGTTGATCGTAGGTGCCAACGCCCGTCCACGTCACATTCGTAAGTTTCTGAAAGGTGGAAAGATTGTCAAAGGTGAACATCGATGTATGACCCACCGTAGAGGTTACCGCGCTTGGTTGTTCAGCATAGGTCACCACCAGCGCCGCCAGCGCCGAGGACGTGTGTAAGGCTGCCAGTATCACGGTGGAGAGTATCAACGATCTGAGTTTCATTGGCTTAGCTATTAACGGGGATTTATTTTGGGATTGTCTCGGGTGCTTGGATCCAGACGGCGCTCGCTTCAAATGACCGCCGGCCAACGCGGAAATAGTGGCGCTTGGGACACGGTGTCAAATGAAAATTGCGAAATTTGTGCAAATTGCCATCAATTTATGCGTGATCCGCTCGAGTATTGGGCAGCATGCCCGGGCCACGTGGTCCGGGCATGCAGCCCGGAGTCTCCAAACAGAAGTGACTCCCGATTCGGCAGCCCAGCGCAATTGTGGGCTTTCGGCGGGGTGCCGCTGGCAAAATGGCGCTTACTCCGGGATGACTTCCACACGATAGAACCGGTTTCCAGCAGGCCGCACGGTATCGGTGATCTCCACCTCAACACCAGCTCCTAAGACTGGCCCTGTGGTCAGGTCGTTCCAGTTCACCAGATCAGCACTCCAGCGGACGCGATAGCTTACGCCCGTCGCTGCCAACCAGCGCAGTTTGAAACCCGACGGAGTCAGGCCAGCGGCGGTGGTTTGAAGGCGCGAATTCGCATTCGCCGGATCAGTGGAGGCGGCAAATTCAATTCCGTTAGATTGCCCGTCTTGATCGGCGTCGGCATTCGCATCGGCATTGGCATCGCCGAGGGTCGCCAGCGCCCAATCGGCGTAACTGCGGGAGAAGGTGACATTTCCACCGGCCACGGCCAGCGGTGTGGACGGGCCGTTAGGACTCAATGGAGCAATTTCGGTGGCAGTGAGTTGCAGCAGGAAATGGACTTGGCTGATATTGGCAGGGCAAATCTCGAACACGATGTTAGCCACGGCCTGACCGCTGGTGAAGGTGTGCAGGGAATCCCAGGCCGCAGCAAAGGCCACGCTACCGGATTGCTCTGCGTAATTGTTGGATGGTGCCACGTTCCACTGCGAAGTTGTACCCGCGGGCAGTCCGCCTGCTGGAATACTCAGTGAGGACGCACCGACAATGCGCAGGACGGATGCCGGATAGCCCACCCTGAAGGAGAATCCGGCCTGCCCGGTGCTCACTCCATCCAGATATACCTGGGCGAGTACCTTGTTGGCATCAACACCGGTTAGGCGGGTAAGTGCCAGACGGGCCTGCGCCCCTGGAAGCAAGTCGCCCGGCAGAGTGGCGCTGCTATCTATCCCGGCAACCGCGGCCAGGACAGCAGTGGTATCGGCCTCGCTGAGGCTGGCGTCGCCAGTGAGGTCATTGAGCGATTGGTCCCAACTGCGGATTTGCGCTGGGTTGGCACATAGCCGGCTCAGCTCGGCGGCATCGCCTATATCCAGTTGTCCGTTGTTGTTAGCGTCACCAGTCAGGCCGCGCTGGGAAATACCCATGGTGCCGCCCTGGAGCTTGGTGTAGCCGCCGATCGGGCGGCCAAATTCGTCGCTGATATTAAGCAATATCGGCGTGAGGGTGATGCTGGTACCGACGGGGACGCTGCGGGTGGTTAGGCTAAGCGTGCCCAATAATTCACGCCCCTCGGGGAAAGTCCAGAGTAGCGCGTTGGCCGCCACTCGCACCGTGCCAGCCGCTTGGTCAATCACCACGCTTAAGTCGTCCGCCACCAAACCCGCCCCAGGCACAAATACCGGGTTAGTTAGATATGTCTTGTTATAGGGAATGACAAAAGTCACGTTGCTTACGTCGCCCAGGCTATCAAGGAAAACGGGTGCCTCGATGCGGCGGTTCTCCTCGGTCGCGGACGGCGGCTCGATGGCGAGTCGTTGGTCGGGAAGGCGTGCGGTGACCGTCACGCGTACCGGTTGGGTGCTGGAGCTGCCATAGGCGTTGGTGGCTTGCAGTACATAAACCCCGGCATCCACCGACCTGGCGGCGGCTCCGCCAAAATTGTTGGAGGTGGCACCGGTGAGCGGAATAGCGTCCTTGAACCATTGGAACGTGACCGGCACCACCCCGAGAGTATCGGTGGCCAGCGACCACGCGTCGCCCTCATTCACCAAAATATCGGCGAACCCGGCGGTGAATGACGGCAGCGGCCCGTTGATTTTGGCGACGAACCAATCCGACAAGCCGCCACCGGTGATGTCATGGTTGCCGAAAGATGCGTTAGTATCGAACACTCCGGCGTGGAAAATTTCGCCGCTAGGATTAACCGCGAGGGCTTGGCTGCGGTCATCATTGGCAGCGCCGCCGCGCAGGGCCCAGACGACGCCTGTACCGGCGCGCAGTTTGGCCACGAAGGTATCGGAGCCCCCGGAGGAGATAAGGGTGGAAGAACCCAAAGCGACCGTGGCTTGGAAGGATCCGGCGAGTATCATGGCACCGTAGGGATCGGCAGCCAGTGAAAGTGCGGATTCGCTGCCGCTGCCGCCGTAATGGTTGGCCTCGGCGAGCGAGCCATCGGCGGTGGCCAAGCGGACGACAAATAGATCTTCCGCGCCGGCACTCGCTATCGGTGTGGTTCCGAAACCGGTGGCAGAGGATCCGCTGTACGAACCGCACACCCAGAGGTTGCCAGCATTATCGAAAGCGGCGGCTCGGGCATTGTCGGCACCGCTTCCTCCAAACCGTTTCGCCCAAACAAACCCGCCGCCCGCATCTAGCAACGTGACAAATGCGTCGCTGCCGCCAGCACCTGTTAGCGCAATCCCGCCGCAAGTGGCGTTGCCGCTGAAGCCCCCGGCCACGGCAATCCCACCTCCCGCATTCACAGCTACGGCGTAGGCAATATCGTTTCCTGTACCGCCCAATTTGCGGGCCCACAGTGCTGTGCCGACGGCATCCAGCTTGGCGATGAAACCATCGCTGCCGCCGCTACTGGTGAGAGTGGTGGCGCCGAAGCTGATAGATCCATTGAACTGCCCGGCCAGATATAGATTGCCATCGGCATCGCACGCCATCGAGTGCAAGCTATCACTCGACGTGCCGCCGAAGCGTTTGACCCACTGGGTGGTGCCGTCGGCATCCACTTTGGTGAGCACGATGTCCTTGGATCCGGCGGCAGTCAAGGTGGTGCCACTGATAGTAGTGGAGGTATAGAATTCTCCTCCAGCGACCACGCCCCCTGTCGGCATTGCCACGATAGTCTTGGCGTAGTCGGCATTCACGCCCCCATATTGGTGGGACCAAGCGATGCTGCCGTCGCCGTTTATTTTCATCAACACCAGGTCACTGCCGCCTGCCGACGTGTAGATAGAAGCGCCGAAAGCCACTGTTTTCTCGAAATCACCGAGAAGATATGCCTGCCCGCTGGTATTGGCGGCGACCGCATAGGCGGTGTCGGATCCGCTGCCACCGAATCCCTTGGCCCACACGTAGTTTTGCGCATAATTGCCAGCCACGATATGGAAGCTCATCTGCACGGGTACTGCTGCCAGCCAGTCATCATTTCCAGGTTGTTCGGCTCGCAACACCACCTCGCCTAGGCCGCTGAGGGTGATCTGTGAACCAGAAACCGCAGCCGGACCGGACGCCACCGAGAATTTCACAGCAAGGCCGCTGTTGGCTGACGATTCTAGTCCAAAGGCAGGGGTGTCGATAGGTTTATCGGCAAGCGGCGCAAAGGTGATGACTTGTGACGCCTTGGCAATCACCAGATCGCCGGATGCTGTGCCGCTGTGGTCGGCATCCTCAATGGTGGCCACCACCGCATATCTCCCCGCATGGTTCGGCTCAGTTGCCGAACCATTATAAGTCAATGTCACTGCTAGTCCATCCGGCGTGGTCGCGGCGGACGCGTGTTTCGCCGTGCCATCGTAGGTCGCGGCCAGGTCGCTGAGTGTCACCGTGGCCGCGGCCTTGGAGATGATCAATTCGCCGGACGCGGTACCGGTGTGGTCGTTATCCTCAATGGTGGCCACCACCGCATAACTTCCCGCATGGGTCGGCTCAGTTGGCAAACTGTCATATGTCAATGTCACTGCTAGCCCGTCCGGCGTGGTCGCGGCTGACGCGTGTTTCGCCGTGCCGTCGTAGGTCGCCGCCAAGTCGCTGAGTGTCACCGTAGCCGCGGCCTTGGAAATGATCAATTCGCCGGATGCGGTACCGGTGTGGTCGTTATCCTCAATGGTGGCCACCACCGCATAACTTCCTGCATGGGTCGGCTCAGTTGGCAAACCGTCATAAGTCAACGTGACTGCTAGCCCGTCCGGCGTGGTCGCGGCTGACGCGTGTTTCGCCGTGCCGTCGTAGGTCGCCGCCAAATCGCTGAGTGTCACTGTGGCTGCGGCCTTGGAAATGATCAAGGTGCCCGTGACGGTTCCGGCGTATGTCGCGTCAACGATGGTCGCGACCACCTCGTAGCTTCCTGCATGTACGGGAGCGCTTGCTATGCCATTGTAGCGATAGGTCACCGTGAGTCCCGCAACCTCCGTGGTGGCAATGGCGGCTTTAGAGCTTCCATCATAGACATGAGCCAGAGAGCCGAGCGTGATCCCAGTCACCGTCTTGAGTGCTACTGTGGCCGTATTGGAATTGGCACCCACCGGATTGCCCTCGTTGGTGACTTTTACCCAATAACTCGTGGTGGCGGTCAGGTTAGGTGTGGCAAAGGACGACGAATTGCCGCCGACGGGAGTGGCGGTGTTGCCGCTTGTGCCCCGATACCATTGATAGGTCAACGGCTCGGTGCCGGTGGCGGTGACGTTGAGTGTAACGGAGCCGCCACTATCGATAATGAATGAGGCAGGGTGAGTGAGAATGGTGGCTGGCATGGCTGGCACGCTGACCGCAAAGGCCACCTGCACGCTCGCCGCCGGTATGCCAGAATCCGTCACCGTCACAGTCACCGGATGGGAACGCGCCGAATCCTCTTTGGCAGGTGTCCACGTGATGACTCCCGTCGTCGGATTAATGATCATGCCCACGGGAACATTCCCTGCGAAGGCATAGGTGAGCGTCTGCACTGGCAGATCAGGATCGATTGCCGCAATCGCCACAGTGAGTGTCTTGCCCACTTCAACATACTGCGGTCCCACGGGCTGAACCAGTGGCGCACTGTTGGTTTCAGCCACGCTCAGATGAAAGCTGATCTGGGAAGACGCGACGGGACTGCCCGTGTCGCTGACTGTGACGGTCAAGTCCACCTCGCTGCCACCGTCAGTTTCGCCTGTTACCCAACTCAAACGACCGGTAGAATCGATCACAATCCCCGGCACACTCGAGGAAACCGCGTAGCTCAAACCACCAAATGAGGAATCGGGGTCGATCGCCAGGACTTGATAGACGAAGGTGCTGCCTTCGGGGATGATCTGGTCGGGGATTGGCGTAATGACCGGCGCAGCGTTGATCAGCAAAACTCGCGTCGAGGTGTCGGCAGCGGGGGCCTTGCCCTCGATGTTTCCTGCTCGGTCGGTGCTCCGACTGTAGAAGGCATAGGAGTGGCCGACTTCACCTTGATAGATCGCTGAGGTGCGAGTGGTAGCAATGAACCAAGGCAACCATGATCCACTATCCACTTGGACGAATATGTCAAAACTGGCAATGCCTTGATCGTCGATTCCGGACCAACTCACCGGAATTGTGACGCCGGATTGCGGCATCAGGGCCGCCACTTGGCTGCTGGGCGGAGTGATATCGCTGCCGGGCAGCGTTGCGTAGGTCAGGGTGTAGGTTCCGGTGCTGTTGAAGTCCACGAGGTGCAGGATGTTCTCGCGGATGGGTTGCTGACCAAAACCAATGAAGGTGCGGTCGGTGCTCCACACGTTCTTGTCGAGCGGAATCTGCAGACCGTCAGAGCGTTGCACTCCGGTTAGGTGCATGCTCCCGTTAGATGGATCTGGGATGCGCAGATAGCTCCAGCCGGTACCGAGCGCCGCGGTGAGTGTCACGCTGAGATTGCCGGCGCTCGGGTTGCCGGACACCGATGCAATCTGATAGGCCGCCACCGGCGCGGTGCTGCCGTCACTCAGATGAAGTGTGTCAGGGAAATCGTTGATGTCCGCCACGTCGTTGCAGAGGAAGGCGGGTGAGGCGCCAGCCAGCGCCCCTAGCGGCTCGATGAGGTGAGTCATCTCATGAATCTCAATGCCTTTGATCAATGACAGGCGCGCATCGCCGAAGCCGTCGAGGTGTTCGAAGGTGGCCTGGTAATCGGTGAACAAGCCTTGCAGGCTGGAAGTCAGCCACCATGTCGCAATCTTACTTTGGCCGGGTTGAATGTCGCCGAAGTCCGCGGTGAGTGATGGTGTTAGATTTTGTCCAGCGACTTGCGTTCCAATGATTTGGAAGTCAATGAGCAGGCCTTTTTCATTCTCCACGATTTGCGGTTGCGCGGAGGTGATGCGCAGGTTGTGAGCGGCTCCGGCCCCGCGGTTTTCCACCATTGCTGCCAGCGCATAGGGGATAGAGGGCTCCACTTGGTCGGTGTACGGATCATCCGCAAAGACATCGCGCTGGTGGAAATACTTCAGATAGAGCGCGGCGTCCGGCTTTACGATGATAGGCACCGCCGTGACCGGAATGCTGAACAAGGTGCCAGCCTGGTCATAACGGATGGTGCCGCCAATTGTGTAAGTCGTGTCTGCGGATGGTGCCGCCGTATCACGCGGAATCAACGTCCATTGGGCTGAACCTGAGGATTTCGGATCAATCAGGCCGCTGCCGTCGATGGCGGCAAGGCCGTCCAACTTTGTGACTTGGATATTGAACAAGTCTCTCGCGTCGTTGCCCGCAGCGTCACGGATATCGAGATCAAAGCCCACCTGCGTGAGTGACCCATCGGATTTATTGTTGGTGAGTTCCAATGTGCCCCGGAACGCACTGCGGGTCATCACTGCCTGCTGGTCGAGCTTGATCTTCACCGTGGCGCAGACGCCGCCACCGCCCGCCGTCAGAACCGCGCGAACACGTTGGAGGTTTGAATTGAAATCAGCTTCCGGGCTGTCGAAACCATCTGCCAGGCTGGCCGCGTAGGCATCCACAACCCGCTGCGCGAGGAGAGAAAACACGTCGGATGCAATGAAATTGTTTCGTTGTCCTTCAGGCGCGTCCTGATAGTTGGAAATCCCCTGATGCATCAGGTCGATGGTCAGATTCCATCGGTCGATCATGATATCCAAACAGCTCGGATCCACCGACATACTGTTAGCCGCCTGGATGATCTCAGCACGTTCATCGCTGGTGATTTTCTGCTCTTCGTCGGTCTTCCCGATGATCGATTGTATATATTTTTTCTTAATCGTCCAGTTATTGTCAGCCGCAAAGATGAGCAGCGCTTCCCTGCTTCCCAGCACATATGCGAGCGCATCGCCTTGAGCTGCCATTCTTCGCGCACTAGTTCCGTAGCGGGCGTCCAGCAGATCCGCCGCCGCAAGACTTGCCTCAGGAATAAATGGAATGATGCCTAAATCCCCAGCGACGTTGGCTTGATTCGCCGTGCGGCTCGTCAACCCCAACGCGGTGCCACATTCCATGATGGATTTATAGCATCCTAGCGCAGTTTGCGTACCGCAAACCACCTTTAAGCCAAGCCCTGCCCATTTCGTAATTGTTGTTGGATCAGGTGCCACAAGGAGCAATTTCGCGGCTTCACAAATGCACCCGGTACTGGCATCTAGATATCCATTCAACGATGACGCTTGACAGAAATCCAATAAGCATCCGGAAAAGTCAGGAAGTGCGACAAGGTTACAATCTTTCAGTACGTTAATACATTTAAGCAGACCGCAACCGTCAACCGGAGTCGTAAATGTTAACGGCCAGTCTTGTGGTAAATGCCAATCCGGCAACTCTGGCGTCCCCGGATTCCATGGCGGCCAGATTAATTGCGGCGGATCCGGGATTTCGATGGTGCAGTACACGCCGCTGACAGGAATCAAAATCGCCTTGGGTACCGGAATGAACCCGCAAATGTAGTCGTAATCAAACGTACCTTGGAATCCGCACGGGACCGTGATCCGAACGCTCGAATGTGCGATGGCTTGGCGGGCATTGGCCACCGCATTTTGGTTAGAGTTGAGCGTGCGGATGGAGCCGTCCTCGGCGTATTCACCGATTCTGCGCACCATTACAGGGATAATGATCGAACTCTTCGCCGGGACCATGCCAATATCTGAAATTAACGGAGTCGTTTCATAAAATGGGTGTTGCCCAAAGGTTAAATTCCCGTGATCCGCGGCGATCAGGCCGTGGTTTTCTATCGTGAAATTGATCACCTTGGATTGTCCGAGAATCGTTAGGTCCGCCACATCTAGCACACCGGGGGTCACAGTTATGACCGGGGCGGGCACGTTTGTTTCGAATTTGGTTTCCACGGTGATCCGATAATGGTCCTCCAGTGGGATCGGTTCGACCTTCCAATTGTAGGTGACCCATTCGCGGCTGATGAACACTTGGCGATGGTTGGATTCACCCGCATCGACAAATACATTACCTTGCCAACGGGTGTGGTCTGGAGCGGTGACTTCCAAGCTGTACCAGCCTTCCCTGATGGCTGAGAATGTCACGTCGCCACCGGCGGCGGTGTTGGCAACGGCGATTTGCTCCGCCGAGATCGCATCGCGCAGGGTGACCGTGGCACCCTCTACCTTTGGAGCCGCAGCAGTGAAATAGTATGCTTCGTCAACCACTTCCACTTGGAAGTTACCGGTCTGTGCCGAGACGACTCTGAATTCGTAGGGGATATTGATTGAACTGCCACTGGCGGGGGCTGCCACCAGAGTTCCACTGAAGAGAGTGAGGGATTCAGTCAAACCGGGGGCTAGCAGCAAGGTGATGGATGCCGAACCACCCGGCAAAATAGATTCGAGCGTGGCCGGCGTGGCAAGTTGCACCCATGACAAGTTAGGCAGCAGGATGTGGATCGCTCCGGTGGCCGCGCCGCCGTTGTTGGCAATGCTGAAACTCAATGTCTTTTGACCGCCGCGCAGCACGGATGCTTTCAAACTCTCTGGCGTAACCACCAGCAACGGCAGCAGTTGCCGCACCGTGACCGGTACCACAACATCCAGAGTGACGCCTTGGTCAGTGGTGAAACGCAGGGTGATGCTCTGGCTGCCATGGAAGCCCGCAGCGCCCGTCAATGTGACGCCCGCCTGCAGGGTCTGTCCCGCGTTGAGCGTCGTAGCTGGCAGCGTGATCTGCACCCCGAGCCCCGCAGGCGCATCCACGGCCGCTAACGCCAATCCCGTTAGATTATAGGCTGTTGGATTGGTGAAATTGCCCGTAAAGCTGGCGCTGGCACCTTCATCCAAAGCGATGGTAGTGCTCGCGAAATCCGCTTTCACCGTTAGAATCGCGAAAGTGTCCTGAGTGGGCGCGGTGGCAACCCCTGGATGTGAAGCACCTATCTCATAATCGCCGCCCTCGCCGGGCAGCGGCCGCCAAGGGGTGGTGAAGTTGCCTGCGGAATTGGTCATGGCGGCGATGATGCGTTCAGTGCCCGCCACCCGTATGTGAATGTTCACCATCACATACGGCACCTTCGTGCCACCCTGGGAGGTGGCGGCACCGGTGAAGACGATGGGCGTGTTAGCCGGAACCTGCTCCGCGTCGGTTTGCACCGTGGCTCCATAGGCGGCCGTGACGGTGATCGGCTGGGCAAACAGCACGGTGTTGTTGGTTTCCAACATTTCCTCCACTGCTTGCGCGGCATCGGTGACGACCAGCAGCCAATAGGTGCCGGCCTCACGAGGCGCGCGGACATTTTCCGTCCGGTCGAATCCCACACCGGCGTCCAGGGTGCCCGAAAATACGTATTGGCTCAGCAGAACATCGTCGCCAACCACGGGATCCTTCGATAGCAACACGCGTTGCACGAAGGACCGCGCCGTGGCCGCAGCTCCCCTATTTTCTATCCGATATGAAACTTGGAAGCTCGCTTCGGTGGTCACCGCGACGGGCGCTACGGGGTTCTTCGGCACCAGGTCGGGCAGCGGCCGGTCGGTCACTATCACCTCAACTTGCGCCGGGCTGTAGCCCTCGACCGTGCCAGCCAGGCGCACCGGAACTTGCCCGTCTTCCGTTGCGTTGGCGATACTGGAGATGGTGAATTGCGTCTCGGCCGCCCCCGCCGGAATTTCCACGCTGGCATCCACCGCCAACTTATCAGCTGGAGAAGCCGCGAGTTGCACCGTGAGCGCGGCGGTGTTTAAGCCACCTAGACGTCTGACCGTGACGGAGCCGCTGGTCCCCTCTAGCAACCAACCCCGCTCATAGATAAACTCAAGGTGCGCACTTTCATCGTCGCCAACTTCCAGACTTACCGAGGAACTCTTGCTGATGACGCCCGCACCGGCCAAGCGCACCTCGGCACCTAGCTGCACCGTCAGGGGGCCGTCCGCCGTCGTGTTATCGATCACCCCGATCGGGAAGGAAATCGACTGGATTCCCGCCGGGATGGTGACCGTTTCCGGTGTGGCAACCGCCGCCGGAGCGCTGTTGGTTAGCCACACCGTGAGTGGCTGCGACGACACCAAATCACGGGTGAGCGTGACGATGACCGCGTTGGGACCAGCGCTCTCCGCCACCACATTGCGGTCCAGGGCCAGCGTCAGTATCGGCCAGTCATCATCCAGCAACGTGACCACAGCCTCGGCTGCGCTCGCTCCGGGCGCGCTGGCCCGGATCCGCACTTCGGTGGCGGCCTCTAGCAGGCTGTCTTGAATGCCGGTTAGGGTGATGGGCACACGGGTCTCACCGGCGGGAATCGTCACGGGCGGACCTGCGCTGAGGCGGTTAGCCAGCGAGGAGGACAACGTCACCAGCAGTGGGGTTGATCGTGCCGGGGTTACGGACAACTGGCCGGTGAGCGTCCCTCCTTCAATGACCGTGTCGCCGAGGGTCAGGGTCAGCACCGGCGTTTGCGTGATGGTGATGGTAAATTCCTGCGTGGCGTCCGGCGCGGTGCCGTTCGAGGCGCTGAGCGTGCCGCTGAAAGTCCCCACCTCGCTAGGCGTACCGGAAATTTCTCCGGCGCTGTTCATGGTTAGGCCTGTGGGCAGCCTGCCCGCAGTCACCGCATAACTAACAGGGGGGCTGCCGTTCGCCATGCAGGCGTAGTTGTAGGCCACGCCGACCTTGCCGTTAGCGGGCGGTGCCGCGCTGGTGAACGCCGGTGCTTGCACGATACTGATCGTGAAGTTTTGCACGGCATTGGGCAATACACCGTTGGACGCCGTAAGCGTGCCATTGAAGGTGCCATACGCAGTGGGTGTGCCGGAAATCACTCCGGCCGCTGTCATTGTCAAACCCGTGGGCAGACCCGTCACTGCAAAGGTGGGCGACGGGCTGCCGCTCGCCACCGATGCGTGGCTGTATGGCGTACCGACCTTGCCGGTGGCCGGCGGCATGCTGCTAGTAAAGAGCGGCGCTTCGAGGATGGTGATGGAAAACGCCTGGGTGGCATCGGGTTCCAAGCCGTTGGACGCGCTGATCGTTCCGCTGAAGGTGCCGACCCCACTTGGCGTGCCGTGGATCAGCCCGTCCGCATCAAGTGTTAGGCCGGTTGGCAATCCACCGGATGTCACCGAGAAGCGGATCGTGGCGCTGCCCGATGCCACAACCATGTGGTTGTAGCTAGCGCCCACGATTCCGGTGGCCGGAGGTGCGGCACTGGTGATGAGCGGTGGGGCCGGGTTGGTGCCGATACCCGTTAGATTAATGTCAAACAGGTTGTGGGTTGGGTCGTTGCTCGCGATTTGCAAAACCGCTGTTCGCACGCCGGCATCCGACGGCGTAAAGGTCACGACGAAGGTGCTACTTTCACCCGCCCCCACGGAGCCCGCGGGTGCCGTGGTGACGCTGTAGTTAGGTGAATTGGCACCGTCCAAGGTCACTGATATGTCATTGAGAGGAGCGTTGCCGGTGTTCTTGATCGTGAAGGTCAACGGCACTGCCACTCCGGTCAACGCCGTGCCGAAATCAACTCTACCGGTCCCCGAAACTAGATCCGTCCCTGTGGGTTGTTCTATGGCTATCTCCGGCATCCCTGCCGAACCAGTGACGGTAACATCAGGAGCGCCGATACCCCAAAACATTTTCCAATTGCCCCAATCATAGATGGCATCAAGATAGATCTGTGCCGTCACATCCCAATTGACCATCTTGTTATCGACGACGGTCACATCAAAGTGCGCCGATGCTGCATGCGCTGGGATAATGACTTGGCGGGGCACGGTCAATGCCGACTCGTCGGTGGAAAACATATCAACCACGAAATCCGTCAACTGTGGAGGATCGATGGTGATGGTACCGGCATCCACCTGTACTCCGGAATTCCTTGCATAGGTTGTTGGGTTGATGCTCGCTGCTAATACCGGCCAGGATCCCCACGGGGAAACATCAACCTTGGTGCCGGCGGAATGATGAATCGGCCCACCCCAATAATCATAGGCCTTGGCCACCAAACTGTGATTAATGTAGGCGGATGGCTCGCCCTCAATTTCCAGATTGAGCGACTCCGACGGACTGGTGGCCACCGCGCTGTAGTTGACTTGTTGGATGAGCGCGTTGGCAGCATCCCTCACGATCACTGAATCCACCAATCCCAAATTAAGCGAACCGGTGCTCGCCCCGTAGCTCGGGGAGAGAAAGTTAACCGTTCGTGGGTCGGGTAGCAACCCTAACACCACAACCGCACTGCCGGCCGGGAGAATCGTGCCCGCCGCGAAAATGTGGCGCACGGCAGTGGCATTCGATATCGACCAACCCGAGATATCAAGCGGTCCGGCCGTGGTGTTGACCAGTTCCACAAACTCGTCGCCGCTATCCACCGTGCCGGCACTCATCCAGTTGCCATTTATATCGGCGTCCGGCGTATGATAGATCTCGTTTACAATCAAGGGCGGTGTCTCGAATAGCACGGTCACTGTCACGATATATTCCTTGGTAGTTCCATCCTGGGCAATGATGCTGTATGTCTGCGGGTTGGTGAAATCCCTCGCAGATCCTGAAGCAGATGCTCCCCTGGCGTAACGCGAAACCGTGTAGGTCGCCGCCAGCGCCGTCACATCAGTCCCTATCGGTACCGTCACGCGGATGTTCGTCCCGCTAATCGTGGTGGCAGGTAACCCCGGAAATTCAAATGTTAGAATATCCTTGGCCGCGCTCGCAGGTGCCATGCTCACGGTCACTGTGTAAACTTTGGTAACGAGGAAATCCGCGGAGGTGACCGTGTAAACCTGTGGCTCGGTAAAATCATACACATTGCCGGAAACCTTGTCGCAGGTGGCACCGGCAGACAGAGTGAACGTCGGCGCAAGCGTCCCCACATCCGTTCCATAGGGCACGGTCCACGCGATCGTCCTTGCGACATGGTCTATGACGGCTGGATATCCCGCCACTCCCAGGTCGATAATTCGCGCTTGCGGGGATAAGGGCGGATATGCCGTGGTTAGAGTGTATTTATCCGTTAGGTAGCCGCCCACAATATTCAGCTCAAAATCTGACAGGATGCGGTTATACACGAGAATTTCCGAGATATCGCAATCTGACGTCTCGCCATAAATGCCGGTGCCGTTCAACCGCAGATTATTCGGACCTGAGACACTGTTTTGATTCGACGCAAGCTGAGTGCCTTCTGCGTACACCGTCGAATTCTGCCCGGCACCCGGGATGGTCGCCGCATACAAGTGCGGGTTGGTGTCTGAGTTCGGGCCGGAATAAACCCAATTTCCGTCAAAATAGAATCGTTCCCGGCCGCCTCCCCAATATCCCAACAACCAGTTGTTGTCCTGAGCGCTAAGCACGCGTCCGTTGGATCCTCCCGTCTGCCGGGATACGTAAAGAATAGTCACCGGTGTCGTGTGATTCACACCATCAGTCATCCAGGATGAGGTGTCAAAATGAACCGTGGGCAGGGCTCCTATCCCGGAACCCACCAAGGTCGGCATTCCGGCATCACGCGTGGCCATGGCGCTGCCGCCCCTCTTATCGCGCCAATTCTGCACGGTGGCACCGTCCATATCCAGTGTCATCATGTCCGATGCACTTGCATCAAGCCACAACGCAAGACCTTCACCAATACCACCTGGACCCGGGGGTTGAACGAGCACCGTCACCGTATAGGCTTTTGTCGTCCCGTCCGTCGCAGAAACGGTATAGACCACCGGATTAGTGAAATCATACAAATGGCCGGAAATATGGTCACAACTCGCCCCGGTGGACAACGTGAAAGTTGGCGCGAGGTTTGTCAGCACCGTGGCATTAGGCACGGACACGTGAATATCGGTCCCATCAATCATGGCGGCTGGCAGCCCTGGGAAGACAAATGTCAAAATGTCTTTTGCTAAGATCGGCGGGAGCACGGTAATTGTGGCTGTATTGCTATCCGCAGTGCCGGACGAATTGCTGGCCCGTACCCAGAAGCTGGTGTCAGTGGTTAGGTTCGGCGTGGTGAAATTCGCGGAGGTTGCGCCATCTAGCAAGTGGGTGGTGTCGCCGCTGGTGCCTTCATACCATTGGAATGTGGGCGCTGGATAGCCGCTGGCATTCACCGTGAGGGTGGCGGATGCGGCGTGAGGCAGCGTCTGGCTGGCCAACGGTTGAGTGGTGATGACTGGTGGTGAATCGACGGCAATTGCTCGTGTTTGTCCTGTGGTTCCAGGTGCATAGACCCAGTTATTGTTGGGGTCGGCATCGTCCTGGGTATTGGACATGATGCCTTCTATCAGATGATACGTTCCGGGCGCGGTGCATTTCAATGTCATGCTCATAACCAGCGATTGATTGCCCCCGATGGAACCCGTGTATTGCATCCAAACGCTATTGCCGTAGATATCTGCTATCACCGATTCCGGATTGGTGGCTGGGAGTCTGACAAATTCCACCCCAGATGGCAGAGACCAGGACGCAACGAGCCATCCCCCCGGATAATCCACCGGGCTCAGATTTCGCATCGTCACCGAACAGTCGAACTCCTCACCGACGTTCACGGTTGCTGGTTCCGAAGTCACCAAGGCGATATCATAGCTCAGCGGCGTTTCCCGGGTAATTGTGATTGTATAGACTTTGCTCGTAATGCCATCTGCGGCGGTCACCCATACATCCACGGTGTTCACCCCGGTATTCAGCGGCAAATCCCAATAGGCGCTCCCGGATGAAACTTGCGCGTAGGCCCCGCCATTCAACCGAATGGCAATCGTGGCATTCGCGGTAACGGCGCTCGGGGTGACCGATAGAATGCCGGTATTGCCCGGCACTGTGACCGAATACCCGGTGACTGCGGGATCAAAACCGGGCGTGAGCGGGCCGCTGCTCAGCGCCAAGCCGCTCAGGTCGGCGGGGCTGGGCGGCGCGGCTCTGACGACGGTCACTGTATAAGCTTTGGTAACGAGGAAATCAGCAGAGGTGACCGTGTAAACCTGCGGGTTGGTGGGACCATATGCGCCACCTGAAACATGATCGCAAGTCGCGCCGGGGGACAGCGTGAAGGTGGGGGCTAGCGCTCTCATGTCCGTACTAGGAGGCACGGTCCAGGTGATGGCAGTGTCATTGATGAGCGCGCCGGGTCCAAATGTTAGAATATCTGCCGCAGGCGGCCCGGCCGCCAGATAGAGGTCGGCTACCTGTTGCGCTGTGAGCGCGGTGTTGAACAGGGCCACCTCGTCGAGACTGCCATTCCATCGCCATGCCCCGGAGGTGCCTTGTGATCCGATCGTCACAGGATCCGTGTTGTCCGGGATGGATGTGATGGCTTTGCCGCTGGTATCAAGTTGGCCGTCCACATACAGCGCCGAACCGCCTCTGCCGGCCACCGCCACCACGTGGTGCCAGGCACCATCGGTCACATTTTTGGTGCCGATGGTTCCCCCACCGGGACAGACCCATACCAGATGATTGGTCGATTGGTCGATATTTAGGCGCCAGAGGTTGCCGCCCTTGGCCAGGATGTTCATGTATTGCCGGATGCCGTCCGACTTTATCCAGGCGGCGATGCTGATCTGATCAACATTCAACCCATTGTCGTTACCACAACCGACTTGCCCGGTTCCATCAAAGCGGCAGGCATAGTTGTCCGTGCCCAGCCCGGTAAGCCATGGCGGCCCAGCCGACCCAAGGAATGTGCCAGCGTCGTAAGTGCCGCTCGCGGCTGATCCCAAGCTCCCGATGTTTGCTGCAAGGGGGATAGCGGGCACCGTATATGCTGCCTCATTGAGGCGGTAGTACCCCACCGGATTATTGCTCAGTACAAGAGTTTCGTAAGGGGTGTTGCGTCCCGCGGTCATCCCGTTTTGATAGTGGGCCAGAACATCAGCCGGGCTAAGCGCAGAGTTGTAGAACACACACTCGTCGAGCGATCCGGTGAAATAGTTCGCAGTACCGTAACGTTTGCCGATGGCAGTTCCACCACTTGCTGCCGCCACATACGCGGCCGAAGGAGCACTGGCGATAACCGCTCCATTGACATAAAGAATGCAATTCGTTCCGTCGTTCACGACGGCAACATGCTGCCACGCATTGACAGTGACCGAGGTGACGGCGTCACCGATGCCAGTCGCGGCTCCGGTCACGGTAAGGCTGCTGTTGTTCGTAAAGGGTCGGAAGCTATAGTTATTGCCATTGAGTTGGTAAAGCACCCAACCGGTACGGTTGCTTGCAGCGGGTTGACCGCTGGAAAAGATTGCTTGGTTGGCATTTGAATTGGCTGGTTTCACCCAGACTTCCGCGGAGAAAACCGTGGTGTTGAGTTGTGCATCGTAGGGAATATCGACGTATTGATTCGTCCCATTAAAGGTCTGAGCGTTCTCGCTGGTCCCAGCCAAGGCCCCGGCAACGGGAGTACGAGCAGGCGAATAATATAAATAGCTGCCGTTGAGGCTGGCCCCAAGCGTGCTGCTGTTGTTTGCCGCATCTACCGTGCTCCGTTTCGTCTCATTCAAGCGCCAATACCCGACTGGGTTGAGGGCCATCACTGCGGCCGCGTAATTGGGTAGCGGGGCAATCGTAACCGTCACCGTGTAAACCTTGGTGGAACTATCCTGCGCCGTGATCGTATAGTTCTGCGGCGCGGTGAAATCCCCAGTGGCCCCCGATGCCGGAACGCCCGTGGCCAATGGCGAGGTCGTGTAAATCGGTGCCAGGCTTGTTAAGTTAGTTCCATAGGGCACGCTCACACTGATGTTCGTCCCGTCAATCGTGGTGACCGGCAGCCCCGGGAATTCAAATGTTAGAATATCCTTGGCCGAACTCGGCGCGGTGGGGCTGCTCACAAACGTCACCGTGCTCGTTTGGCTCAGCAGCACGCCGTCGGTCGTATCGGTGGCGGTGAAGACCGCCGTTCCAAGCGTCGTGGATTTCACCGTGAAAGTGACCTGCCCGCTGGCATTGGAGATGCCTGAGGCTGTCGCAATCGTATCCGTCGCACCGCGACTGGATGCCAGAGTCACGGCCCTGTCCGGAACCGGCGTGGCGCTTATGTCTTGCAAGGTGACGGTAATTGTGGAGGTCGTGACACCATCCGCCTGGATAGACGTGGGGGCCGCCACCACCGTGGAGGCTGAGGCATCAACCGTGTGCTCGGCGAAAATTACCAGATCATAGGGTGGGTTGAAAAGATCCGCGCTGGCAATCTCCAACCTAACACCCTTGATCGAGCCTGGCGAGAGCGTGACCACTACTGTCTCGGCACCATTGCTGTCCGGCACACCCGGCACTTGGCTCGCACCGGTATCTTGGGCCCATGTTGCCAGATCCATGGACGTCCATACCGTGTATGTTAGACCGCTGGCCGCAAGCCGGGTGTAACTGAACGTGCCGGTGTTTTTGTCAAACGGCACGACAATCGGGTTTACCGATGAGGCGAGGGTCGGATTGAGGCCGAAGGCGTATTCCACCTTGTTCGGAATACCGTCCATGTCTGGATCGCCCATCGGGGTCTTGTCGGCGAGGCTAGGGAATCCATCCGCCCAAATGCTATACGGCGAGATCGGGGTCGTGCTGAGTGTGAGCACGCCGGGAGTCTGATTAAAGGTCCAGGTCGATGTGCCGTCCACCTTGGTCCAGACGCCGGCGCTTGCCGACCAACCCGCACCGGCCACGGTAAAGTTGGTGCCGAAGGATTTGGTTGCGACATCGACCAGTGTCCAGGAGCCGGAGGCCACAGTAACGGCGGAGGTGTCGATGGTGAAATCCCCATCAAATGTGGCAGTTCCCGCACCGGTGATTTTGTTGTTAGATGCATCCCTTATGACGAATTTCAGCCCGGCATTGTCGGTGAGGCTGAGTGTGCCGGAACTGACTGTGGTGTTGCCGGTGTACGTGTTTAGGCCGGAAAGCGTCAGCGTGCCGGAGATGGTCTTGGTAAGCCCTCCCGTCCCGGAGATCACGCCCGAAAGTGTCATCCCACCGGGGGTGATTCCTCCGATGGTTAGATCAGAGACCAAGCTGAGGGGCGTGCTGATATTGGCCGTACCTAGCCCGAATTTACTGATTCGCGGCAGGGTGTCCCCGTTAGCAGCGAAGGCGAGACCGTTCCCGGCAAGCGTCACGCTGGGGATGATATTAAGTTGGTTGAGCAGGAAGCCCGTGTTCAGGTTGTTAGTGGCGGTGTATGTGCCAGCGGTCTTGAAATTGAGGGTGTAGTTCGCTTGGCCGCCCGCAAGCGGCGCGGTGCCGCTTGCCTGGTCATTGGTCCATTTTGCGGCGTCGTTCCAGTAGCCATCCGTGGCGCTTGACCAAGTGAAAAGGGTCGGCGAAACGGGCGCGATGCCCGTACTTATCGTCACGGTATAGCTATTAGTGGAGCCATCCTGCGCGGTAATAGTATAACTCTGCGGACTGGTGAAGTCTCGGATGGTGCCGGATGGAGGCGCTCCCATGGCACCGTCAGAAACCGTGTAGCTGGGCGCAAGCGCCGACACAACCGTATCGCCAGCAATCAAGAGGCTGATACTGGTCCCAACTATCGTGGGTGCGGGTAGACCTGGGAACTCGAAGGTAAGGATGTCCTTGGCCGAACTAGCCGGGGTGACGGTGATCGTGACCGTTGCCAGCGTCGAGTCAACTTTGCCGTCGTTAGCCTTGAAAGTGAAGCTGTCCGTTCCGCTGTAACCATTCATTGGCGTGTATGTCAGATTGGGCTCTGTGCCAGTTAGGGTACCGTAAGCCGGTTGGGTGACTATCGCATAAGTCAGCCCATCCCCATCTGCGTCACTGGCCACTAAAGTGATCACCTTGGCTGTCCCTGTACTCATTGTCACGCTCTGCGCAAATGCTACCGGCGCATGATTCACCGTCGGTGCCGTCACGATCAAAACATCGCTAGGACCATTTTGAAGACTGACCTTGAAGCGGACGAAACCCATGACTTTATCTCCCGGGATGGTCACAGTCACATGATCTGAAGGACTACCCGGCGTGATCGTCACACTTCCAATACTAGTCACCGGAATCGTCACCGAGGTCCAACCGATGAGATCGCTACCGTATTCCACCTCCTGGGTGGTTTCCGGAGGTAGAGATAAGTCGCTGCGATCATACTCGAATAACCAAGTACCCACGGCGGAATATGTTAATGTTGGCAGGATGGACCGCGAGTAAACCGTCGGGTCACCGCCGAGAACAAACTCGAACAAATTAGAGATTCCATCACCGTCGGGATCAGAGCCAGTGCCGCCGGCGACGACCGTGATGTTCATCACAGCAGAAGTAGTTGTTAGTCCACAGTTGTCAGTAGCCACCGCCGTCAGAGCATGGCTACCCAACGCCGCGCCGCGCCATGTGCAACTGTAGGGACTGGTGGTGTCGATGCCGAGCAGAGTGCCTTCGCTATAGAAGGCCACGCTGACCACGGTCCCGTCGCTATCCGCAGCGGCGGCGTCAATGGTGAAGTTGGGAGTCACAGTTGCATTATTAGCGGGACTGGTTATGACGACAGTCGGCGCTTGGTTGAAAGTAATGACAATCGTAAAATCTTGGGTGGCGTTAGGCAGCACGCCGTTGGATGCCATGATTGTACCGCTGAAGGTGCCAGGCGCGTCCGGAATGCCGGATATCACCCCGGCGGATTCAAGTGTTAGACCTGACGGCAAGCCACCCGAGACGATTGAGAAGGTGATCGGTTCCGTACCAGTGGCAGTGCATGTATGGTTGTAGGCAATACCGAAATTACCGGCGCCGGGAGGCACAGTGCTGGTTATCATAGGAGCTACAAGAGCTTCAGCAACAGAGACAGTCACAGTATAACTTTTGATAGTTAGATCAGCAGCCCGTACGGTATAGCTCTGCGGGGTGGTGAAGTCTTGGGTCGAGCCGGAAAGTTTGTCGCAGGTCGCCCCGGTGGACATCGTGAAGGTCGGCGCCAGCGCGGTTACATTCGTCCCGTTTGGTACGGTCATGCTGATATGAGTCCCAGTAATTGTGGTGGCAGGCAGGCCCGGAAATACAAAGGTGAGAATATCATTGGCTGAACTCACGGCAGACGCCTGAACGACCTGCTCCAGCGGCGAGGAGGTGCTGGCGGCGTTAGAACCATCGCCGGTATATTGGGCTGTAATAGTCTCAGTTCCGACCGCCAGACTGCTGGTGGTAAAATTGGCTTGGAATGAACCATTTATGGTGCCAGTGCCGATCACCGTGGCCCCGGCATAAAACGTCACGCTGCCAGTGGGCGTGGCACCGGTCACTGAGGCGGTAAGGGTCACTGGGTCGCCATAGTTCGATGGGTTGAGGTTGCTTGCCACGGTGGTGGTCGTCGTCGCCGCGCTCACCGTGAGTACCCCCGGTACATAACTTATCGTATAATTTCCTGGAGTGAACGTGCCGCCGGTGGCCGCGCCGGGCGTGATCGGATAAGGCGAGCCGGCCACCCCCGCCGCTGCGTCGCCACCGTCACAGGCTAGCGTCACCGAGCCGATGGTTTCACCGTTCTGCAGGCCGGCGCTGGAGAATTGCGTACTGCCACTGCCGAATGATATGCTCTGGCCGTAGGTCTTGGTTTGATTGATAGCCGTGATGGTCAATCCCGCAGCCGTGATCTGCACCGATCCGGTGGCGCCCGTTAGTGTGTAATTGGCCGCTGCCGAACCACTCAGCGTAAAGGCCGGTCTGGTGTCGGCCTTGAAGGTGGCGATAGCGCCCGACCATTGCGCCGTGGTGCTGAGGGTGCCGCCGGAGGAGGCGGTGGCGGTGGCCGCTGTGATCCGCTCAAGCGCATAAACCTTGGCGTTTGCAGGAGCTATACTCGTTGTCTGTGAACTTGCAATGGGTGTGAAGGAATTGAGAAGTGTGCCCAGCGTGGGCGTGCTGCTGACATAGCCGATGCCGCCGATCCATAGTTCGCTGGCCTGGGTCGTGGCAGACGTGGTGCCGGTAACCGGCATCGTGCTGCTGCCGGTGGTGTTGGCTGTCTGATCTAGCGGTCCGATAGGCACAATGCCGCTATATTCCATGACCACCGCGGCCGAGCGCGTTGATGCCTGATTGATCGTGAGAGACGTGGCAGCGCCGGATATGTTAGTGGCATACCAGATTTCGGTGGTCGTGCCATTGGAATTGGTGGCTTCAGTTGCTCGTGACCAGATAGCCCCGGTTTGTGTGATGCCGGTGACCCTGCCGGCGGTGGTGCCGCGGGTGGAAATCACCGCGACCAGGGTGTTGCCCGAAACCGGCGGCGTGGTCAAAGCCACGCTGAAACTCGCTAACAAGCTTGCACCCGTACTGCCCGTGGCGCTCTGCACCCGGGCCACCGTCGAGGCGGACGCCAGTGCCTGCGCCCCAATATCCTTGCCGGCCAGATTGGCGCTGCCCGTCAATACCAGATTCCCCCCGTCAAGGTTGTTAGATGCTGTTATAATCCCCGCCGCTGCCGTGGTCGTGCCGTCATAGGGGCGCGTGCCGGTCAATAGGAGCGGCCGCGGCGTGATCGTGGCGTTGGCCACCACGGGTTGGGATGCCAGCACATAGTTTCCTGCGTATGGTCCTGCCAAGCCGTACCCACTGGCCGTCACGGCCTGCGTTCCCACGTTGGCGCTGGCAAACGTCCCGCTGCCGGCCACCATCGTCACGCTCTCGCCATTGACCGTGCCGGAGACGGATCCTCCCGTTAGACCAGCTGCGGTGGTGTGGTCATAGACTTTGTTGGCCACCGTCACCCCGGTGATGGTCAGCGGCATCTGGGTCACAGTAAAACCAAGCGCGGCGGAATTGCTGGGCGCATAAGCGGCATCTCCAGCGTAATTGGCGCTGAGCGAATGACTGCCCACCGCCAGCGTGCCGACAGTGGTGATGTTTGCCTGGCCCCCACTCAAGGTGCCTGTTCCCAAGACTGTGCTACCATCTTTGAACGTCACCGACCCGCTGGCCGATGCGCTCACCGTAGCCGTCAAGGTCAGCGCCGTGCCATAGGTCGCGGTAGTGCCGGGAGTTGCGACGAGGGTTGTGGTTGTTGCCATCAGCGCGGGCATGGCGCTCACTTCGGACGAGTCGGCGCTTTCTCCGTCGCCATTGGCGGCGGAGACCACGTAATAATAGGTGCTGCCGTTGAGTGCCGTGGCATCGGTATAACTCGTGTTGCCGGGGGTTCCGAGATTTGTATAGGGTCCGCCGCTTGTTGTTGCACGTTTTACCTTATAACTCGTCGCGCCACTGGAAGCGGTCCAGGTCAGGCCGACGGTGTTATTTCCCGGCGTGGCGGCTAGATTGGTGGGCGGCGTGGGCGGCACCAGTGGTGCCACAGTGACCGTCACAGTATAGGTCTTGGTAGAACTATCCGCGGCAGTGACGGTGTAAGTCTGCGGCGTTGTGAAATCGCCTGTGCTGCCGGAAACCGGACTGCCCATGGCATCGGCAGACATCGTATAGGTGGGCGTTAGCGCCGTGACATTCGTGCCATACGGCACAGTCACGCTGATATCAGTGCCGGTGATGGTGGTGGCTGGCAGACCGGGGAACACAAAGGTTAGCATATCCTTGGCTGTGCTCGGCGTGGTGGGAGGCGCGATGGCCACATCGGCGAAGGTGAGCGCTGGAATGCCGTTGGCTCCGTAGAGCAGGCTCGACACGGATTCGGTGTAAGCCCAGTGGGTGTCTTCCAGATAGTCGAGGGTGGAGGTGGGGGTTCCGGCGGAGGTTAATTGGAGTTTGATGACCTTGCCCGTGGCACTGCCCGAAATGACCTTGCCACCGACCTTGTTCAGCCAGTAATTCGGCAATGAAAAATTGCTCCACGACATGTTTTGGTCGAATTCCAGGCCGATCTCAGTTCTGGCGGCGGTGGTATAGTAGGCACGCTGCAATATCGGTGGGGTGACCGACATGCCCGGCACGATTCCGTAGAAATCCTGGTCCACCAAGGGCGCGATGCCATCCGCAATGCTCTGATAGCCAGCGGCGCTGAAATGACAACCGAGATAGCCGGAGTTCCCCAGTGTATTCAGTATATGCATCTTTGAGAACATGGACGGCAATGTCCGCTGCACATCGCGCAATTGGTCGCCTTTGGGTCCCATCGAGCATGGATATGGCATCACCTGATAGATGATATACCTCTGAAGGTTGGGATAGTCCTGTTTCCAGGCGGCTGACATATCCACGAAGTATTGTTGATAGGATTTGTAATCATAGTCGCCGGTGGGGCTATCGGCACCGCTGTTATTTTCCCCTTGATGCCAGAAAATGCCGCGGATTCCATAGGTCAATTTTGCAGCGGTCACACGGTTGAGAAGGTTGGCGTAGATCGAATACTGGCTGCCAGCGAGGGTGTGATCTGCCGGATTCGCCTGGTGTTGGTCGATGCGGGTGCCGCCTACAGCTCCGTTGATGATGCAGATAGGCATGTTGCGGTTGGTTTGCAGGTAATCGGCCAGATCATAGGCCCAATAGCCGATCAGGAAATCTCCACCGTTGCGCACCGCGTTGCCCCAGGTGGCGGTGGTCCAGCCATAGGTGCGAATCCAGGTGCTGTTGGTGAAGTCGCTTGGCAAACTGTAGATAGAGAGCGCGTTGGACTGGCCGTTGATGATATAAGCATCGCCGCAGACCAGGTTGCTCACAGTGGCGACGGTGGTATCGACGCCGCCGGTAGTCGTGCCATACTCCAGCCTGTAAGTCACCTTGCCCGCAGCGATTGGCACGCTGAAACTATAGGCTCCGACCACCGGTGTTTGGCGGAGAGTTTGCCCGTATTGTGTCTCGGTTCCGCCGTCGGGTGTGACGAACACTTTCAGATAGACCTGGGTGGCCCCGCTCTGCGTGCCATTGTAATAGATCGTGCCCGTGTTGGTATTCGGGTCCCGCGCGTAGAATTGGTTGTCGACCGCTTTTTCGGTGGCTCCCGGCGTTCGTTGCATCCAGGCATCGCTCGCGGGCTCTTGGACCGTGATGGTTTTGGTGGCAGTGACCAGGGAACCCCCGTTGTCCAGTACGAGCGTCACGGTCATCGGGCCGCTGCCTTGGGCACGGGTGAGCGTCATCACTCCCGGCACGCTGGGAGTGCCTGCGCTAATCGTCTTGGTCACCGCCACGCCCGCCACGCTCCAAGTGTAATTGAGGTTGGCCACGCCCGCCGCCTGCAACGCTTCCAGGTTGGAAATGACCGGCGAGACGGTCATGGTTTGGCGGCCATCCCACAGGCTGGTCGAGGCACTCAGCGTG
Source organism: Verrucomicrobiota bacterium (assembly GCA_037133195.1). Taxonomy (GTDB): domain Bacteria; phylum Verrucomicrobiota; class Verrucomicrobiia; order Verrucomicrobiales; family Akkermansiaceae; genus Luteolibacter. The sequence continues at coordinate 25,391 of JBAXOP010000023.1, forward strand.
AACGCCGGATCGGGAATCGTGTCGTTGATTGTGATGGGAATGTCCACCGTTTGATTACCAGCCGCATAGATCCCCTTGAAGCGGATGATATATGATTGGTTGCCGGTGGTCCGGCCAGCAGTGATCGTATAACTGAACTGATCGGTGGCGAGTACTGTTTCCACGCCATTTTGGATGAGGCTCCAATAGACTTTCTGGGCACCGCCGGCCTGACCGCTCAAGGTGACGCTGCTGCCTTCGCTCAGCATCGCCGATGGTGGGGTGGCCGAGAACGTCGAACCGGATTGCACCAGATTGCCTAGCAACGATTGCTGGGGCTTCTGGTTTTCATATTCCAATTTGATCCAGTTGGCTGAGCGTGTCACATTGGAGATGCGCACCTCATCGATGTCGCCGACGTAATTGTAGCCACTCCACCAACCGCCAATATACATTCTGGCGGGTGTGGGAATGACCATTGATCCGCTGGCGCTGGTGCCGTCCAGCACGCCGTTCACATAGATTTTTGCCGCTCCACTCTGATAGGTGTGAGCGACATGGATCCACTGGGATAAGGCGAGGGTACTGGCACCCGTCACATTGCCACCGCCAAAATAACAATCCACGTTCATGTGGGGTGGACTGGCGAATTGCATCACCACCTTGCCCTGGCCCTGCTCGATACCCCAGCCCATCACATTGGTGCCGGCGGCGCTGGGGTGGATCCAGGCTTCCGACGAATGCGGGCTGGAGCCCGTGGGAAAGTTGGTGAGGCTGGTGCCAACCAGAATCCCTTTGCCTGCGGTGAAATTGCGACCTTTGCCGATCATACCGCTGGTCAGGATCGTGCCGACATCGGTGGGTGTGGTGTTGCCAACCACGTCGCCGACGGTTTCATTCATGTGCAGCACACTGACGTACCCGTTGGACGCATTGAAAACATTGGCCCCATTCGACTCACTCGTAACCCCGGTATTGCCCCAGAACATCTTGATTTCCTGGCTCGCGTTGCCGGTGATGGTCGGAATTTTCACCCACACTGCGGCGGTAGCGTTAGCGTAATCCCATTGCTCAATCTGATAGGAAAGCGGCGTGCCCGCCAAGGTGGAAAATCGAATGTCGCTGCCGTCAGTTTGGGCTTGGGTGAAGTCGAAGGTACCGGCGTTGAGTCTAACCAGCAGAGGAAAATTGGTTTCCGAGGCGCTGGCAGGGAGGTTGGCTCCGTCCGGTGTGGTCAGGATGAACAGGGAGCCGGAGTGCGCCCATGCATTGTAGGACGCCACGCTCACGGTGTAGGTCTTGGTGGCGACGCCATTTTCGGCGGTAACGGTATATGGCACCGAACTGGTGAAGTTTTGTGAGCTTCCAGAAAGTGGATTGATCGTGGCTCCGGCTGACAGCGTGAAGGTGGGGGCCAGCGAGTTCACTGATTGACCCGAGGGGGCGATCAAGGTGATTAGGTTCCCGGAAATGGTCGCGGCACCCAGCGCGCCGAAGCTGCAGGCCGTGATGTCACACGCGCTGCTGGCGGCGGCTTTGGTGACCGTCACGGCATAGTTGTTCGTGACAGCTCCGTCGGTGACGGAATAAGTCGCCGTGAGACTGGTGGCAAAAGTCGGTGATGGCGGGGCACCACTGGTCTGATTACACGACCCTGAGGTCAACGTGTAGGTGGGGGCGAGTGTCGCTAAATTCGTCGAAAACGGCACGGTCAAAGCGATGGTCTTCGCGGGCTGATTGATCACGCCGACCGAGCCAGGAATCCCGAACGCGGTGATAGTTGCCTTGGAGGTGAGGCTAAGCACGGCCGTGGATTTGTCGAATATCCAGGTTTGCCCCCCGTTCACTTTTGTGTAGATGTTGCCAACAGGGCCGGTGAAGCCGACCAAGCCAAAGGTGCCGCCAAAGGATTTGGTGGTGGTATTGACCAGTGTCCAGGAACCTGACGCAACGGTAACCGCCGAGGTGTCGACGGTGAAACTGCCATTGATCGTGGCGGCACCCGCGCCCGTGACTTTGTTGTTCGTCGCGGCATCTGTGATGGCGAATTTTAAGCCACCCGTGCTGCCGAGAGTCAGCGAGCCGCCTGTGCTGACTGTCGTCGTGCCGGTATAGGTGTTGACGCCCGAGAGGGTCAGGGCACCGGTGCCGGTCACTTGCAAAGCGCCAGCACCGGACATCACGCCGGACAACGTCTGCGCTGCCGAACTGGCATAGTTGAGGACGGTGTTGGTGCCGAGGGCAATATTGCCCGCATAGTTGCCGCTGTTCAATGTGCCAGACCCTTTGGTGTTGCCGTTAAAATGCGTCAAGGTGCCACCGATGGTCAGGTAGCCGGGGTTGGCGTTGATGCTCACCAAGGAAATTGGCCCGGTAAAGGTGTTGACCGCATTGAGATTGACCCAGCTCGCCGCCCCCGACTGGGTTGTATAAATGACATTAAGCCCCAGCGCGCTGCCGTCGCCGACGTTCGGGATGCCTGTGTTGAAGGTGACCGACTCACGGTCGCCATTGGCTAATTGGCCGGCGGATACGGCAAGTGTCTGTGCACCGGTGGCGATCGATGTGAACGTGCCGGTGAACAAAAAGTCTGTGTCATTATCCTTGAATTTAAGGTTGATCGTGCCACCACTCCCAGCGAAAATGAAGTCACTGGCGAGAGTGTAATTGCCCTGTGCGCTTGGCAGAAACTGGAGCGTCGCGCCGCCGGATATGATCACCGTACCATTCGTTGTGCACCATGCGGACGGATCGGTGGTGACCGTGACCGTAGTACCGGAGATGGTGATGGCGGCATGCGTGTTGCCGGACAAAAATACCGCACTCGCCGCCAAACCTATTGCGAATGGCTTAACAATCGCGCAAATGCTCATCATTTTCATGTTTATCAGCTGTATTATGCGATTTTTGAATAGATTCGTTGTCATATCAGCGAGGGTCATGGGGAAATAGTCAAAGTTGGCATGGAAGATGGCGAGGGATGCCTGTCGCTTGTGGTCCACAAGTGCTTCCTCGCAGGGTGAAGTGGATTTTTGGCGGATTTTGGGCGGATTTCGGGCGGATTTCGGGCGGGTTTTGGGTGGGTTTTGGGTGGATTCATGCCGCAAGAATGAGACCCGGCTAAGGAAGATTTTTCGCCAGAAGTGTCGAGGAAAAAATGCAAAAATCCGGAAAATACTCCAGAGTGCAGGAATTTCCGGAAAAATATCCAATGTTCCGCCCAAGACGGTTCAATTATCCTGGAAAGGAAAATAGAAACCACGGATTTCACGGAATGCACTGATTAAGAAAGAGTTATGAATTAGTTGGCAGACGTCTTTAGGGTGAGCCGAGGAGTAGATAGATTGAGGTATTATTTCCCGTGTAATCCTCTTCAATCCGTTAAATCCTCTTCTCTTCCTGCTTAATCGAACGGTATTGGGTGTCGCGCATGTCAGCGCATGAAACGCCAGGCTGGAAGCCCGGCGTCCATGACAGGCAGGCTGTCCAATACGGTCAGCTTTGTTCATGCAGCGGCAGGAATAAAGAAGAGGCGGCGGGCAGCATGCCCGCGCCACGTGGCCCGGGCATCCTGCCCGGAGCCTTCTGTAACGAAAGCATGCGCTAACCCGACAGTATTGTTCATGCGGTGGCAGGAATAA
>JBAXOP010000024.1:0-28619 GCA_037133195.1 Verrucomicrobiota bacterium
CTATCACTCCAACATCAACATCCAGATGAATTACTGGCTGGCCGAGACCGCCAACTTGCCGGAGTGCGCCGAACCGCTGCTCAACTATATCTTCAGCCTCCGCGAGGTGCGCACCGAGCAGACATCAGCCTATTTCAAATCAAAACGCGGATGGACGGTGCAGACCGAGAACAACATCTTCGGCGGATCGAGTTGGGAATGGAATACGCCCGGCAGCGCCTGGTATTGCCAGCACTTGTGGGAGCATTATGCTTTTGGTGGGGACAAGACCTATCTCAAGAACGTGGCCTATCCGGTGATGAAGGAAGTGTGCGAGTTCTGGGAGGACCGGCTCAAAGCCCTGCCCGACGGCACCCTGGTGGCACCCATGGGATATTCGCCCGAGCAGGGGCCGCGCGAAGACGGCGTGTCGTTCGACCAGGAACTCGTCTGGGATCTCTTCACCAACACCATCGAAGCCTCCCTGGCTCTCGGTGTCGATCCGGAGTACCGCCAGAAACTCACCGCCATGCGTGACAAGTTGTTAGTCCCGAAAATCGGCAAGTGGAGCCAGTTGCAGGAATGGATGGTGGATCGCGACGAGCAGAATAACGACCACCGCCACGTGTCGCATTTGTTTGCCCTGCATCCGGGCCGCCAGATCTCGCCGACCAAAACTCCGTCCCTTGCCGCGGCAGCCAAGGTGTCTCTACTCGCCCGCGGCGACGCCGGCACCGGCTGGAGCAAGGCGTGGAAAGTCAGTTTCTGGGCGAGGTTGTTAGATGGCGACCATTCGTACAAGATGTATTCCGAACTTCTGAAGTACAACATCAACCCTAACATGTGGGACACTTGTCCGCCCTTCCAGATCGATGGCAACTTCGGCGCCACGGCAGGCGTCTGCGAGATGCTGCTCCAGAGCCAGGCGGGCGAGGTGCACCTGCTGCCAGCCTTGCCCGGCGCGTGGCCTAACGGATCGATCAAGGGTCTGCGTGCCCGTGGCGGCTTCGAGGTGGACATGGCGTGGGCGGACGGCAAGCTGACCGCGGTGGCGCTGCGCAGTCTAACCGGCAAGGCATGCCATGTGCGCTATGGTGGAAAAACCGTGGCTCTGACGATGAAACCGGGGGATGTGATCCGCCTCAGCGGTGATCTGTCACGCAAGTGAAAACGCACGAAAAAAAGAAACACACCATGAAACACACACTTCTTGCCGGCCTCGCATCCCTGCTGCTGGCGCTGCCAACCGCGCTGCACGCCGCCGATGATTCCATCCCGGTTCAACGGCAGTTGAACGACCTTGATACACGCAGTAGCCGCGATGTTGGCAAAGTGATCACTGCCATTCCTATCGAGCGAATGCGGCAAGTCTATGAGGAGGTCAAAACTCCCTTTAAGTATGGCGTTGTCATTCGCGGAGAAACGGACCAGTTGGTTGATTCCCCAAGCATTTTCCGTCAAAACAATCAGTGGTATATGGTTTATACCGGCATCACCAAGGCCGTTGGTTACGAGACTTTTCTCGCCCACAGCACCGACCTGTTGCATTGGCAGAAGCTGGGAAAGATCATGAGCTTCCGGCCTGACGGATGGGATCGCTGCCAGGTGGACGGCGGTATCGCGTTGTGCGATCCGACGTGGGGCGGCACTAGCGAACTGCAACCCTTCGAGGGCAAGTATTGGTTGTCCTACATTGGCGGGGCACTACAAGGCTACGAGACTGATCCACTGGCCATCGGCATCGCGTGGACAAAAACGCCCACCGAAGTGCGCGAATGGACATCCATCGCGGAAAACCCGGTGCTCAGCCGCGAGCAGCCCGATGTGCGCGAGTTTGAGAAGCAGACGCTCTACAGAAGTCAGATCATCCGGGATAAATCCAAAACGCTTGGGGCTACGTTCGTGATGTATTACAACGGGAAACTCAAAAGTAGCTATGAGCGGATCGGCATGGCCGTGTCCGATGACATGATCCACTGGAAGCGCTACGGCACGGGACCGGTCGTCGCCAATGGCGAAGACAAGCAAAACGGCATCAGCGGTGACCCGCAGTTGGTGCGGATGGGCGATCTCTGGGTGATGTTCTACTTCGGGGCTTTTTGGCAACCGGGGGCGTTCGATACCTTTGCTTGTTCGACCGACCTGGTTCACTGGACCAAATGGACCGGGCCGCATCTTACCGCGTCTTCGGTGCCTTGGGATAATACGTATGCCCACAAGCCTTGGGTCATCAAGCATGACGGTGTGGTCTATCATTTTTACTGCGCGGTCGGCGATCAAGGCCGTGTCATCGCCCTGGCAACCTCCAAAGACTTAAGGAACGATTCCAAGTGAGGAAACACACCCTGAATATGACCATATTCACCAGCCTCGCCGCCCTGCTGCTGGTACCGCTGGGTGCGCTCCAGGCCACTGAAGTGACAAATCTTCGCTGCGAATACCTCGTGAACCCGCTCGGCATCGATGTGGGGAAACCGCGGCTTTCTTGGAAACTTGAAACTGGAAACCTGAAACCTGAAAGAGGCATCAAGCAGACCGCCTATCAGATTCTGGTGGCCAGTTCGGAAGTATTGTTGAAGAAGGACCAGGCCGATCTGTGGGATAGCGGCAAGGTGGTGTCGGAGCAGAGCGTTTTGGTTGAGTATCATGGAAAACCACAGGGGTCGTGGAGGCAATGCCATTGGAAGGTGCGGTCATGGGACAATGGGGGTAAGGCTTCGGGTTGGAGCCAGCCGGCGGCATGGACGATGGGTTTGTTGAAGCCGGAAGATTGGCAGGCGAAATGGATTGGCGCCGCAACACAAGAGCACGCGTCGCTGCTGTTGCGCCGTGATTTTGCCGTCAAAAGCGGATTGCGACGCGCGATCGTGGCGGTCTGCGGACTCGGTCACTATGAGCTGGCGCTCAATGGCCGGAAGGTAACGGAAGATGTTCTGACGCCCGGCTGGACCAAGTATAACAAAACCTGTCTTTACGACATGGTTGATGTTACGAGATCCCTGCAGCCGGGCAACAATGCCGTGGGGCTGTTTCTAGGGAACGGGATGTATAACGTCAAAGGCGGGCGTTATGCCAAGTTCACCGGTTCGTTCGGCCCGCAGAAAGCCATCGCGCAACTCCGTCTGGAGTTCGAGGACGGTACCAGCGAGACGTTGGTGACCGATGATCAGTGGCGCGTCTCTTCTGGTCCGGTCACGTTCAATTGCGTGTATGGCGGCGAAGATTATGACGCGAGACTGTGCCAGTCCGGATGGGATCAACCGGGATTCTCCGACGCCAAGTGGGAGCCGGCAGTGGTCACGCAAGGGCCGGGCGGGGCCTTGAAAGGGCTGGCGTGCGCCGCGCCGCCGGTCCGCGCTTTCGACACGTTCAAGCCGGTCAAGATCACGGCCATCAGGCCGGGCGTCACGCTCTATGACCTGGGTCAGAACGCGGCGCAGATGCCGCGCATCACGGTCAGCGGTCCTAGGGGAGCAGCCGTCAAGCTGTCGCCCGCCGAGATTGTCAGGCCCGACAACTCGATCGATCAGACCAGCGTCGGCGGGAACATTTCCTGCAGCTATTGGCTGGACGGCAGCGGCAAGGAAACCTGGTCGCCGCGTTTCTTCTACTGCGGCTATCGATATCTCCAGGTGGAATGCATCGCCGCGTCCCAAGGCGGCGCGCTGCCCGTGGTCGAGGCACTGGAAAGCCGTGTGGTGCATACCTCGTCAACGCCCATCGGCGAGTTTTCCACGTCGAACGAGTTGATCAACCGGATCTACACAATGATCCGCTGGGCGCAGCGCAGCAACATGGTCAGCGTCATGACCGACTGCCCGCACCGCGAGAAACTCGGCTGGCTCGAGCAGACGCATCTCAACGGCCCGGCGTTGCGCTATAACTATGACCTGAACGTCTTTTTCAACAAGCTCATGAACGACATGGCGGACAGCCAGCTCGACGACGGCATGGTGCCGAACATCGCTCCGGAATATCCGGTTTTCGGCGGCGGCTTCCGCGACTCGCCGGAATGGGGCAGCGCCTTTCCTCAGGTGGCCTGGCATCAGTATCAGACTGCCGGGGACATCGAGTTGCTCCGCCGTTACTACGACGGCATGGCGCGCTATGTGGCGTATCTGGAAAAAAAGGCCGGCGGCGGTCGTATTCTCTCGGATGGCCTCGGCGATTGGCGTCAGCTCGAAAGCACACCCAATGCTGTGACGGCCACGACGATCTTCTACGACGACGCCCGGATCCTCGAAAAAATAGCCGAATTGTTAGGCAAGGCCGGGGATGCCGCCCGTTATAGCAAACTCGCCGCGGAGATCCGCGACGCATTCAACAAACAGTTTTTCAATGCCGCCACCAAGCAATACGCCGCAGGGACCCAGACGGCCAACGCCATTCCACTGGACATGGGCATGGTGCCGGAAGAAAACCGGGCGGAGGTGTTAGGAAGTCTCGTCAAACGCCTGCAGGCCGACGGCCTCAAGGCGGGGGAGATCGGGTTCCCGTATCTGCTCCGCGCCCTGGCCAAGGGCGGACGCTCCGATGTGATCTTCGCGATGATCAACCAGACGGACAAGCCGGGGTACGGGTTTCAGTTGAATTACGGGGCCACCAGCCTGCCAGAGGACTGGGACTATCAGCCCGGCAATTCGCAAAACCATTTCATGCTCGGCCACATCAATGAATGGTTCTATCACGATCTCGCGGGCATCCAGCGCGATCCGGCTGCAGTCGGGTTCAAGAAGATCATCATCAAGCCCGTGCCTGTCGGCGACCTGACCTGGGTCAAGGCGCACTACGACTCGCTCTACGGACGGATCGTGAGCAACTGGAAACGGGAGGGCGCCCCTTCGACCGATTCGACAAGCACACGGCAGGCTGGGCTCAGGGCAGGTAAGCTGACGATGGATATCACGATTCCAGTGAACACCACTGCGACCGTGTATGTGCCGGCCAAAGATGCCACCGGAGTGACCGAATCCGGCAAGCCCGCCGCAAAAGCGGAAGGCGTAATATTCCTTCGGATGGAAAACAGCGCCGCCGTCTATGCTGTCGGCTCCGGAGCCTACCGGTTCCAATCTGCGCTCTCAGAAACCGTCAAACAAACACAAAAGTAGTGTCCCAATGAAACACCGCAACACGATGAAAACAAACATTGCTTCTCTAATGAAAAACATATTTATACCGGTGCTCATGGGATTATTGCTGGGCCAGCCGACGTTGGTCGCAGCGGATGATCTCTCGAAGATATTCCAAGCCCCGCCGGATGCGGCGAAGCCATCCTGCTTCTGGTGGTGGTTTAACAGTCTGGTTAACAAGGAGGGGATCACCCACGACCTGGAGGAGTTCAAGGCCAAGGGCATGGGCGGCGTGATGCTGGTCTGCTCCGGCAACGAGTATGGGGTTGAGCCGATGCCGCGCGGCCCGGTCTTCCTTTCACCGGAGTGGCGGGAACTCTATAAGCACGCGTTAGCGGAAGCGGATCGCCTGGGGCTGGAGGTGGGCGTCAACTTCTGTGGCGGCGGCTGGTGCATGGGCGGGGCCTGGATCACGCCCAAATTCAACGCCCGCTGGTTCGTGCAGTCGAAGCTGACGGTCAGCGGACCGCAAGCCTATTCCGGCAAACTGCCCATCCCCGAGCCGCGCGATGGTTACAAACCACCCCATTGCGGCAATGTCGCTCATTACATGACCTGGCCCAAGGAGAAGATGGACTATCGCGACAGCGCCGTGGTCGCCTTCCGCGAACCGGATGGTGACACTGCCGAACTCGGCAAGGAGCGCCTTAAAGCGCTTGATGCCAAGAGCAATCGCCAGGATGCCGACTGCTTTGCAGCGGCGGCATCTGTGATGGAATCGGTCCTGGTTCCCTGGGTTGCCTTGCCATCGGACACGCCCATTCCACCCACGGAGATTGTGGATTTAGGTTCCAAGATGAAGCCGGATGGCTCGCTGGATTGGGACGTGCCCGCCGGGCGTTGGACGATCCTTCGTACGGGGCACGTCGCCACCGGTGCCGATGTCCGCTGCGTGTTGCCCGAGCTCGGCTATGTGCTGGAGGTGGATTGGCTCAATCCGGCGGCGCTCGATCTGCATTTCAAGAATCTGGGCGACGTGCTGCTCGGCGATGCCGGACCGCTGAAGGGTAAGACCTTGAAGTACCTGCATACCGACAGCTTCGAGGATGGTTACCCGAACTGGACGGGCGCGCTGCTGAAGAAGTTCCAGGAGTATCGCGGCTACGATCCCAAGCCCTATCTGCCCGTCTTCGCCGGAAAGTTGGTGGGCAGTGCGGAGATTTCCGATCGTTTCCTGCACGACTACCGCAAGACGGTGGCCGATTGCATGGCTGACGGCAGCTATGGCCGCCTGGCGGAACTGGCAGGCAAGCAAGGACTGGAGATCCAAGGCGAGGCGGCCGGTCCGTCATGGTCGGCCACGATGTGTATGGACGGATTGAAAAACCTGGGACGCCACCAACGTCCCATGGGTGAGTTTTGGCAGGACGGAATGCTCACCTCAGACGGACAGAACAAGGTCGGCAAGCAAACCGCGACGGCCGCCCATGTTTATGGCCGCAAGACGGCCTCCGCCGAAGCGTTCACTTCCTTGTCGCGACATTGGGGCGATGCGCCGGCTTCTCTGAAACCGACCGCCGACCGCGCCTTCTGCGAAGGGATCAACCGCTTCGTTTTCCATACGATGACCTGCACCCGGCCGCAGGATGGGAAACCGGGATACGAGTATGGCGCCGGCACGCATTTCAATCCCAACGTCACCTGGTGGCAGCAGGCCGCCGGGCCATGGCTCAGCTACGTCAACCGCTGCCAGGCGTTGCTCCAGAGCGGCTTGTTTGCCGCCGACGTGCTCTTCTACAATGGCGATTGGGCACCGAATTACGTGCACCCTAAGCACGTTGAGCCGTCCTTGGGCAAGGGCTATGATTACGATGTCTGCAATGCCGAGGTGCTGCTGACGCGGTTGTCGGTGAAAGAGGGCAGGATCGTGCTGCCCGATGGCATGAGCTACCGGCTACTGGTGCTGCCGGACTCCAAACACATGCCGGTGGAAGTGGTTCGCAAGATCCGGGATCTGGTGGATGCCGGCGCGACGGTGGTCGGGCCTAGGCCGGAATCCGATCCGGGCCTCAAGGACTATCCCAAGAGCGACGCCGAGGTGAAGAAGATCGCGGCCGAAGTTTGGGGCGACTGCGACGGACAGCAGGTCAAGCAGCGGATCTTCGGCAAAGGCCGGGTCTTTTTGGGGAAACCTTTGCGCGGGATTCTGCTAGCTGACGGAGTCCAGCCGGACTTCGAGCATTCCGGCAAAGACGCTTTTATTGACTTCATCCACCGCACCGCCGACGGCGCGGAGATCTATTTCCTGGCCAATCGCAACAACCGGCCGGAAACCGTTGAAGCCACGTTCCGCGTGTCCGGCAGACAGCCGGAACTCTGGGATGCCGTGACCGGCGAACGGCGTGACTTTGATGTGTTCACGCAGAAGGACGGCTGCACGACCGTTCCTTTGGAGTTTGAATCGTACGGTTCGATGTTTGTGGTGTTCAAGAAGGAGGTGACAGGGGTCGGGGTTCAGGGATCTGGGAAGAAGTTCCTGAAATTCAAACCGGTGCTCGAGATTAGTGGGCCGTGGACGGTGCAATTCGATCCAAAGTGGTTTTATCCGACCCATGGCCTGGACGGCGATCAGGCCAAAGGATTCATCGCCTTTGAGAAACTCGAGGACTGGAGCAAGCGTCCCGAACCGGCGGTGCAGCATTTCAGCGGCACGGCGGTGTACCGGAAGGTCTTTGATCTTCCGCAATTGACGCTTGATGATTTGCGATTGCCGAATGCGGGGGGGGCTTCTGAAAAATCAACAATCAACAATCGACAATCTAAAATGTATCTCTCCCTCGGCACGGTCAAAGAGACGGCGCGCGTCAAACTCAATGGCAAGGATCTTGGTGTGGTGTGGTGTGCTCCGTGGCGGGTGGAGATCACCGGTGCCGTCAAACCGGGCGGGAACGCGCTGGAGATCGAAGTGGTCAATCTCTGGCCCAACCGGCTCATTGGCGATGCCAGCCTTCCGCCGCAAGAAAGAAGGACCAGGACCAATGTTCCTTTCGAAAAAGAAAAGCCATTGAACTCCTCAGGCCTGATAGGCCCGGTGCGGGTGGTGATGGCGGAATAAAACCCGCAGCGCAAGCGAAAGGCGTGAGGTTTCTGCGGATGGAAAACGGAGCGGCGGTGTATGAAGTGGAACCTGCCGGTTCCAAGCCGCGCTTCCGATAACTGTTAAGTAAATCACTCAAATGGAAGAAATCACACGAAAAGAAAATAGTGCAATGACAAGAACATCAGGTATTTGGACGTTGCTTCTTCTCATCGGATTATGTCTGACATGTCATGCGGCCCAGACTCCGGCAATGCCTGCGAAGGATCCGGCATCGATTCGTCAGGTGATCAATTTCAACCGCGATTTCCTTTTCCGTCTGGGAGTGAAGAAGGATGGTGAAAAGCCGTTGCTTGATGATTCCGCATGGGAACCCATCGGGTTGCCGCACTCGTTCAGCATGCCCTATTTCCGGGCCTCCAAGTTCTATGTGGGCGAGGGCTGGTACCGGAAGCATTTCACGGTTCCGACAAGCTGGGCCGGCAAGCAGGCGCGCCTCGAATTCGAGGGATCGTTCCAGCATACCTCGGTCTATCTCAACGGCGTGCCGGTCGGCACGCATGACGGTGGTTATACCGGATTTGATGTCGATCTAACACCGCAGGTCAAGGCCGGTGCCAACGTGTTGGCCGTGCGGGTGGATAACCGGTGGGATCCGGTCCTGCCGCCACGGGCCGGCGAGCATGTATTTTGCGGCGGCATCTACCGGGATGTCAGGTTGGTGGTCACGGATCCGCTGCATATTCCGCGCAACGGGGTTTTGGTGACCACTCCGGAAGTATCCAAGGATAGGGCACTCGTCAAAGTGGCTGTCACACTCAGCAACAAGAGCAAGACACCACGCTTATGTGATGTTAGAGCAATGCTCGTGGCTCCCGATGGCCGCACTGTGGTGGCCCGGACGGCGATTGAAAACCGTTCGCTTGCGCCCGGCCAGACGGTGACGGTTGACAGCCCGGAACTGGTGGTTGAAAACCCCCAGCTTTGGCATCCGGATCATCCGTCCTGTTATTCCGTGAGAGTGGCTTTGGTGGGGAACGGCAAGACGGTGGATGAAACCACGGTTAGAACGGGTCTTCGCTGGTTCAAGTTTACGTCTGACAAGGGATTTTTCCTCAATGGCGAGCCCTTGCGCTTACGCGGCACCAACGCCCACCAAGATCATGCCGGCTGGGGCGATGCGGTCACCAACGCCGGGCATCGGCGCGATGTGAAGTTGATCAAGGAAGCCGGGATGAATTTCATCCGCGGCTCGCACTACCCGCACGATCCGGCGTTTTTGGATGCCTGCGACGAGTTGGGGGTTTTGTACTGGTCGGAATATTGTTTCTGGGGAATGGGCGGCTTCAGCGGTGAGGGTTATTGGAATAGCAGTGCCTATCCGCCCGGTAAGGAGCACTGGCTGCCATTCGAGGAAAACGCCAAACGCGGACTCAAGGAGATGATCCTCGATGCTCGCAACCATCCGTCAGTCATCATTTGGAGTATGTCTAACGAACCGTTTTTCACCGTTGAAATGGAGCGGGCCCTCGCCCTGGCGGCGGCAATGATCAAACTCAGCCGTGAACTCGACCCGACCCGCCCCGCAACCGTCGGCGGCGCACAGCGCAACGGCTTTGACAAACTCGGCGATGTCGCCAGCTATAACGGCGACGGTGCCAAATTCTCTAATCCCGGTATTCCCAGCGTCGTCTCGGAGTATGGCAGCCGTGTGGACAACCGTCCCGGTGTCTATGATCCCGGTTGGGGCGATGCCCTGGAGAAGCCTCAATGGCGTTCCGGCGAGGCCCTGTGGTGCGCCTTCCACCACGGCAGCATCTGCGGTGAAATGGGACGCATGGGCATGATCGACTATTTCCGCCTGCCGCTGCGCTCCTGGTATTGGTATCGCAATGCCTACCGCGGCATTGCCCCGCCGCCATGGCCCACTGCCGGCACGCCCGCCAAACTCAAACTGGAAGCCGACCGCAGCACATTTTCCAATGACGGCACCGAGGACTGCCAAGTGATCGTCTCGGTGTTAGATGCGGGTGGTAAACCCATCACTAACAGTCCGCCGGTGACGCTGGAGGTTGTCTCGGGTCCCGGTGAGTTTCCCACGGGTCGCTCGATCACCTTCACGAACAACTCCGACATTGATATTCGCGAAGGTCTAGCCGCCATGGAGTTCCGCTCTTACCACGGGGGCACCACTCTGATCCGCGCCTCCTCGCCGGGGCTTGCAAACACCACCATCACCCTAACCACAACCGGTACCCCTGCCTGGGACGCGACTACCAGCCCGGCTTGCCGCACGCGTCCCTATCCCGGCCCGCTTACTGAACCGCCGAGTGACGAGCTGCGCAGCTCTAACGCCGCAAACCTTGCACTCAGCCGGCCTACTTCCTCCAGCAGCGAGCAGCCAAACAATCCTGCCCGCCATGCTAACGACGCAAACCCGGACACCCGCTGGTGCGCCGCTGGCAACTCCTTGCCTGCCTGGTGGCGTGTGGATTTGGAGAATTTCTACTTTGTTTCGCAGGTCAGGATCACTTTCGAGAAGGCCGTCAATTACCGCTTCCGCGTGGAAGTCTCTGAGGACGGCCAACTCTGGCGAGTGGCGTCCGATCAGTCTGCCAGAACTTCCGCAGACCGGGTGTGCGCCATTCCTCTTGTGGCAGCCCCCCGCGCCAGATTCCTGCGTGTGATTTACACCGGCCTGCCCGATGGGGTTTGGCCGAGCCTCTGCGAACTGGAAGTGTCTGGAATGAGCGGGAAACCATAAACTACATATAAGACACAAATTGAGGGAACCAAAATGAAGATAATATCAAGGGTATGTCTGTCAGTCTTGCTGGCAGCGGGCATGGCGCGCGCGGCGGATCTGTCGAAGGTGCCGCAAATGAACGAGACCAAGGAGCAGCGCGATGAGCGCATGCAGTGGTTCCGCGACGCGAAGTTCGGGATGTTTATTCACTGGGGGCCGTGTTCCATCGGAAAAGTGGAGATTGGCTGGGGCCGCAAAGCCAATCGGCCGTGGGATATCAACGGTGTACAGACGCCGCGCACGGATGACCCGGTCTATGATAACTATTACAAACAATTCAACCCGACAAAATACAACGCGGAGGAGTGGGTGCGCTTTGCCAAGGAGTCGGGCATGAAGTACATGGTGCTGGTTGCCAAGCACCATGACGGCTTCGCGGAGTTTGCGAGCAAGGTCTCGGACTATAACATCATGAACAGCCCGTATGCCAAGGACATCGTCAAGGCATACGCAGATGCCTGCCACAAACAGGGCATGAAACTCGGCCTCTATTACTCGACGCGCGATTGGTATCACCCGGATTACCTCGTAGGCGACAACGTGAAATACGATGCGTTTTACCGCGCCCAGGTCAAGGAATTGTTAGCCAACTACGGAGCGGTGGATGTGATGTGGTTCGACCACGTTGGCGGCCGCGACTGGGGCAAGTGGAAATTTGACGAGCTGTTCTCGATGATGTATCAACTCCAGCCTAAGCTCATCGTCAACAACCGCGCCGCCGCATTCTGTGGGCCGGATACGCCGCAGGACAAAAAGGCACCCACGCCCGAACTGGCGAAGATGGTCAAGGGCGACTACTACACACCCGAGGGATTCATCGGTGCGATGGACATCGCCAATGACTGGGAATCCTGCCTGCATGTCGGAGGGCAGTGGGCTTATGGCGGCGAGGGCGGCTTCAAGGGGCCGGAGGATTGCATCAAGATGTTAGTGAGTTGCACCAGCGGCGGCGGCAATCTGTTACTCAACTTCGGCCCGCGGCCCGACGGTACGTTCGCCGAGGGCGAGACCAAGGTCGCCCGCGCCATGGGCGAGTGGCTCAAGAAGTATGGAGCGGCTATCTATGGCAGCCGCGGCGGCCCATATCGCAACGGCACGTGGGGCGGTTCTTGCCACAAGGACAACAAACTCTACTTGCTCGTCTATGAGTGGCCCGCCGAAGGACTCGCCTTCGATCCGCTCCCTAACAAGATTCTGTCAGCCCGCACGCTGACCGGCGTGCCCTGCTCGTTCAAACAAAGTGCCGCGGAATGGTCGGTCCAGTTAGCCAGGAAGGACATGGATACGCCGGTGACGGTCATCGAGGTGACATTGGATAAGCCGCTGGAAACCGGCACCATCATCGGGGAACTGCGTACGCCGCAAGACTATCGGAGTGAGTTCGGAGCGATCCTCAGCGCCGATGCCAAGCTGGAGATTAGTTCCAGCTTGGGGGGGGATTGGGATAAGCCGGGAAACCATACGCGGCTTTTCACCGGCGAAAGACTCGCCGTCGCGTTCCACACACGCGATGAGAAAAACCCATGGGCCAAGGTGGACCTCGGTGCCGTCAAATCCGTCCATGCAGTGACGATTGAAAACCGACCTAACGAGCGGCGAACCGAGGGGCTCATTCTGTCCACCTCAGAAGACGGGCAAACCTGGCAGGAAGCTTGGCGCGCCAAGACCTGGGAAGCCATCTGGACCGTGCCACTGACCCACCTGGATGCGGGGGCCCAGGTGCCTGGCCGCAAAGTTAGGTTCATCAAGGTGGAAACCATCAACGACAAGCCGAAGGGGTTGTTGCTCCAGCGCATCACGGCTTTCGGCCCGAAGTAACCCCTGCCGCTGGAACAAAATCGACGGCAACGATACATGCGAATTTCGCTGCGGCAATTATTCCACAGGTGATGAAACATATCGAGAAGTAGAAGGGTAAAAGGAAATCACATGAAAAGCACAATTCTGATACAGGTGGCGCTGGCAAGCATGGCGCTCTGTGGCGCGAATGCTGCCGACGAACCCGTGGCGGCGCCATCGCCCTACGAGGTCGTCTGGGATACGCCCAGCCCGGACACGAACGGCACTATGCCGCTGGGTAATGGCGAGATCGCCCTCAACGCGTGGATCGAGCCGTCGGGTGACTTGCGCTTCTACATCGCCAGGACCGACAGTTGGGACGATAGCGGACGTCTGGTGAAAGTGGGCGCGCTGCGCATCAAGGTGGGCGATGGCCCGGCCGAGCGCACCAAGAAGTTCCGGCAGGTTCTAACCGCCAAGGATGGCACGTTGAGCGCCTGTTACGGGGAAGGGGATGCCCAGGTGGATCTACGCCTGTGGGTGGATGCCAACCGACCGGTGATTTGCGTGGAGGCGAAAACCGTTAGACCGACTGCTGCGACCGCGATGATGGAACTCTGGCGCAATGTGGCCACGGAACTGCCGGATAAGACCCAAAGCGATGTGCTCGCTTGCGCGCTGTTCCCCGAAAAAACAGTGGTGGAACCCGACACCGTCATCGGCGGACTCAAGGAGCGAATCGGCTGGTATCACCGCAATATCAAATCGGTCGGTCCCACCAATCTCGCGAAAACGCAGGGCGTGGAGGAATTTCCACGCGCCGAACCGCTGTTGCACCGCACCTTTGGCGCGTTGATCGCCGCGAGCCGGCCGCAACGCGTGAATGACCGCACCCTGCAATCCGCCGCTGGCACCAGTCACTTGTTTGAGATCGCCGTGCTGACCAAGCAGCCATCCACCGTGGATCAATGGCTGGGCGAAATTCAAACCATTCTCGATACTACACGCAATCTGGCTCTACCAGAACGAAGGGCGGCGCATGAGAAATGGTGGGCGGGTTTCTGGAATCGCAGTTGGATCCATATCACTCAGAACGACGAGGCACCGGATGCGCTGCGCGGCGGTATCATTCCACCTAACAAACATCCCTTGAGCATCGGGGTGGACCAAAGCGGTGCCAATCGTTTCAAGGGAACGTTCGGGCGCTTCGGGGTATACTCGGCTGCGCTGAGCGCTGCCGACGTACTCGCGTTGGCAACAACCGCTCCGGATGCCAAAGCGCCGGAGCATCCGGCCCGGATTTTCAGCGCCGTGCCCGAAGGTCCCAAGGCCTTGCCGGAATTGGATCAGCGTGCGTTTGTTGGCAGCCTGACCATCGAAGCCTGGATCAAGCCATCCGGGGGGGGCTCGATGCGAATTGCGGACAAATGCAGCCCGGGCGGCTCGGACGGATTTCTGTTTGATACGCTCACAGGACTGGATCTGCGGCTGATCCTAGGTGACAAGACATGGACAAAAGACGCGGCATATACGACGGGTGTCTGGCAGCACACGGCGTTCACGCTAGCCCGCGATGGACAGGTGACGGCTTACATCAATGGCAAGCCGATGGTGTTCGGCAACTCAAAGCAGGATAAGAAAGTGGTAGAGGACAACACCTTTGTTCTGAGCCGGGCTTATGCCTTGCAGCGCTACATGGCGGCCTGTGTCGGCCGTGGCAAGTACCCGATCAAATTCAACGGCAGCCTGTTTACGGTCCCCTTCGCGGACAAGAAACTCGAGGATGCCGATTACCGGCAATGGGGGCCCGGTTATTGGTGGCAGAACACGCGCCTGCCCTACCATTCCATGTGCGCGTCGGGGGATTTCGAGATGTTGGAGCCGCTCTTCAACATGTATGTCCGCGACCTCATGCCATTCCTCAAATTCCGCACGAAGAAGTATCTGGGTCATGGCGGCGCCTACATCCCCGAGTGCATCTATTTCTGGGGCGATGTGTTTGCCGAAACCTATGGCACCGAGCCATTCGCGACACGTGCCGACAAGCTCCAGGCCAGCGAGTGGCATAAATATGAATGGGTCTCCGGCCCGGAATTGGTCACATTGTTGTTAGACCGTTATGCCTTCACCGAGGATGCCAAATTCCTGCGCGAAACCCTGCTGCCCGCCGCGCGTGAATTGCTCGGCTTCTTCGACCAGCACTACAAGACCGGATCCGATGGCAAGCTCGACATGCAGCCGTCACAGGCGCTGGAGACATGGGTGGGCTGCGTCAATCCGATGCCGGAACTCGCCGGCTTGCACGCGACGACCACGCGCTTGCTGGCGTTGCCGGAGAATCTAACGAATCCCGGGGATCGCGCGCTTTGGAAGCAGTTGCAGGCGAAGTTGCCGCCCTTACCGACCACGAAGTCGCCCAATGGAAAAATCATGCTAGCCCCCGCCCAGATCTATAAACAGAAGAATAATAGCGAGGTCCCTGAGCTTTACGCAGTATTTCCTTTCCGCCAGATTGCCATCGGCAAGCCCAACTTGGAGTGGGGCTTGGAAGCGCTCAATCATCGAATTGACAAAGGAGCCAACGGTTGGCGGCAGGACGATATCTTCATGGCCTATCTGGGCGAAGCCGGGCAGGCTCGCGATAACGTGGTGGCGCGGGCCAAAAGCAAGAATGAGGCCTCGCGCTTTCCGACTTTCTGGGGTCCTAACTTCGACTGGGTTCCCGATCAGGATCATGGCTCGGTGCTCTTAATCGCCGTGCAATCGATGTTGCTGCAGGCCGACGGGAGGAAAATCTACCTGCTACCTGCCTGGCCCAAGGACTGGGACTGCGAGTTTAAATTGCACGCACCGTATAATACCACCGTCGAAGGCGTGATCAAGGCGGGCAAATTGGATAAGCTCAAGGTTACGCCGGAATCACGCGCCAAGGATGTGGTCAACATGTTCAAGGAAACGAAATGATGGGAGTATTCCCGCGTATCAACGACCAGTTATGAAACAATACTTATCCGCCAGTTTGAATTCTGGGAGGACGCTCTTAAAGAAGGCCCGGGCGGCAAACTGATCAGCCCCGAGAGCGTCTCCCCGGAGCATGGCCCGATAGCCCAAGGCAACTCGTATGAACAACAACTCGTCTATGATCTTTTCACCAACTATATCGAGGCGTCCATAACGCTCGATGTGGATACCGAATACCGGAAACAAATCATGGCGTTGCGCGCCCCGGGTACAGCAGGCCCGGCACCCTGAATCAGGATGCTGGCACCATCACGGTGGTGAACCCGACTTGTGAGACGATCATCGGCCAGTATGCCCACGGCACCTACCGGATGTCGGGTGCCGCCTGTTTTGTACAGACAGTGAAGGCGGTGTGGTTGGGAAATAATGCCAATGGAACATGGACCCTGACCGACCATTCGAACGCCAGCCAGCCAAGTCCTGTGGTACAATCGTCCAGCCGGGCAGTGGGTCGAAGCCCTGCCGGTAGGCATCGGACGTCTCGGAGCCATGGTGCTCTTCGGGGTGGACCAGGAACGCTTGCAACTCAACGAAGGCACACTGTGGGCTGGCGGACCTTATGACCCAAGCAGTCCGGATGCCTTGAATGCATTCCCCGAGGCTCGCCGGCATATTTTTGACGGCAAGTATGGCGACGCGCACCCCTTCATTGGCGCGAAGATGATGGCTCGTCCGCTTCAGCAAATGGCGTATGAGACAGTGGGGGATTTGAAGTTAAGTTTCCCCCGGAATGGCGACGTGAGCGGATACCGGCGTGAACTTGATCTCGAAACGGGCATCGCTCAAGTGAGCTACACGATCCACATCAATACGGAGATAGACGGTAAATTCGGCGGCTGCTCGGGCATCGTCGAGATGCTCCTGCAGAGCCATGCTGGCGAGATCGACCTACTGCCGGCACTGCCCAAGGTGTGGCCTACGGGCACCGTCAAGACGAAGAGAATACGAACGCCGAACATCGAACATCCAACGCCCAACGTCGAACAAAAGAGACGAAAGGAACAGCCTGAAGGCGTTTTCTTTCTCTCTTGATTCTCATCCGTTCGGCGTCGGATGTTCGATGTTCGCCTTTCTGCAATGAATAGCCCCACCTCCGCGCAAGGCTCTCTTCCAATTATTGCCCTGTGGGTGGATGCCAGCCGCCTCTTCCGAGTAGGCAGGTATCAAGATCCATGCGGCCATCGATGTCAAAGCCCGCCGCAAGAAGCAGAATGAAAGGAAACCGTACACGGCACCGTTTGAGATTCCCGAGCGTCGGAAACAGACGCCGAAAGTTTGGGAAACAAAGGAGATAGCCAATGAAAAATCGATTCGTTATGATATGCTGGATGGCCATGCTGGCGCTGCTGGGCGGCTTGGCCAACGCACAGACCCAGCCCATCTGGGGGAAGTCGCCGATTGCCGAGCCCTACGCATATGTCGGCAATGGCAGCTTCAGCGGACCCGCGGTGCCCGAATCCGTCGATCCGCTCGTCGCCTACCGCTGGCCGTCCCCCAAGGCGACTGACGCGCTGGAGGTCTATCTGCTCAAACCCAAGGTGGTCTCCGCCGATAAACCGGCATCCTTTGCCAATCTAACATCTCTAACGGGTAACGCCCCGGACGTAACGGTCACGGGTGCCGGGACGATCGTGTTGGATTTTGGCTGTGAGAGCGCGGCTTGGGTGGAGTTTGACAGTCCGGATTGCCCGGGCGGGGTTGAGATGAGCATCAGTGAATACAACCAACCCGCACCGCACAAGACGATGGCCCCAGTCAAGCATGGCGACACTTACCGGCTTGAACTCAACAAAGAACTCTACGAAGGGGTGCGCTTCGCGTGGATCCACGTGAAGTCATCCGCCAGCCCATGGCATATCAAGGGCATCCGGGCGGTTTGTCAGGTAAAGCCGACCAATTACGCGGGCAGCTTTTCCTGCAGCGATCCGATGTTGACCAAGGCATGGTATATGTGCGCCTATGGTGTGAAGATATGCTTGGTGTCGGATTATTTCAGCTCCATATTGATGGAACGGGGCGACAGGATTCCGTGGGTGGGTGATGCGCCGGCCTCGCAGGCTGCGGCTCTCGTGGCTTTTGGTAACTCTGATTTTGTAAAGGCTAACATTGATATCACAGCTGGGGGAAATAATGGCATCATCGCCTACTCGCTCTATTGGGTGATAGGACTGCTGGATTATTATGATTATACCGGGGATGGCGCGATGATGAAAAAGCACATGGATGCCGCATGCGCAATCCTCGATAAAGCATACAACATCTATGGCACAAACCCCGCCCTGCGCTTTTTTGGTTGGGACGAGCGGTTATGCGCTGGATTCGAAATCTGGTACAGGGCCGCGTCGCCGGAGGCACAGGAGGCGCAGAATGCCTATAAAATGTTGTCGATACGGTTATGGAAGGATTTTGCGGCAGCCATGGGAGCCTACGGACGTGCCGACCTGCAGGCCAAATATGCCGGGTATGCCGAGGCCAAAATGGCTGAACTTCGCAACAACAGTACCTGGTACTCCGGATTCGGATTGCATGCGCTTGCTGAGGTTGCCGCTTCAGGAATGCTAAGCAGCAGTGAGCGGCAGGCGATTGTAGAAAAGGAATTCCTCGACCGTGTGAACCGTTTGTCACTCGATCCGTTTTGCCAGTTGTTCATCATTGAGGCAATGGCGCGCATGAACCGGTATGATGACGCATTCTCGTCCATACGGGACCTCTGGGGGGGCGTCATGAAATTGGGCGGAACCGCACCATGGGAATGCTACCGGCCGTCTTGGAATAGCGGAATCGGCGTAAACGACCCTGCTCCGAATAGCCAGAGTGGCATTACCAGTCTTTGCCATCCCTGGGGCGCGGGTCCTGTCAAGTGGCTCCATGAGGAAGTGCTCGGCATCAAACCGACAAGCCCCGGCTTCAAAACATATGATATCATTCCGCACCTTGGCAGGTCACTTACCCATGTGACGGGCAAGACCCCGACCCCCCATGGCGAAATCAGCGCAAGTTTTGACGTAGCCACGGGCAGATGCAGGGTGAGCGCTCCCGTCGGCACTATCGGCAAGATCGGGATTCCAAAGGTGGAAAAGACAATTGCTGCCATATCGATCAACGGAACAGTGGCATGGAACGGCACGTTCCATGCCGTAACGGGTATCGGCAGCGCGAGCCAGGATTCCGAATTTATCTACTTTGCCGCGGTGCAGCCGGGAATCTACTCCATGGAGGTGTCGTATAACGGAAATACGCCCGTGTATTGTGAGCCGCCAGAGACGTATGCGGCCAAATTTGTCAAACTGGATTCGACGACGAGCGGGAATTGGGGCGGTGTTTACGGCAAGGATGGATATGTCCTTTGCAATTACAATGGGGGAGGTGTTGATAAAACGAACTTGCCGTCATATATCTCGTCCATCAGCTACTTCAGGGCATTCGGCGGTTCAGCCAAGAACGAGAATCGCTTGGCCCCGGACCCCGTATTGTGGGCATCATCCACGAATGATACGCGTGCGGCCTCCGCCGATTCGATGAATGGGGAGATGCGCAACGCTGCCTGTGTCTCGAATGGCGACCAGACCATGACCCTGACCATCGGCGTCAAAGCAGAACACGACTATCAGGTGGCGCTTTACTTCGTTGACTGGGACAAGCAGGGCAGGCGCGAGGCTGTGGAGATGATGGATGCAACCACGCTCAAACTCGTCGCACCGGTCAAGATCGTGGACAGCTTTGCCGGCGGCAAGTACCTGGTATTCACATATAACAAGTCGGCCAAGTTTCGTTTCAACAAGGTTCGCGGCGAAACCGTGACGCTCAGCGGCATATTCTTTGATTCAACCCCATGAAACAGAACCTTCGGCACGAACCCATGCCCCCCCCTTCCGCTACATCCACAAGAATGCGGTGACTCCATAGCCCGAGTCACTCCAGGTGTCACACCCGCCCGCCGGGTTCTGGTGCTAGAAAGAGAAATGAACCGCAGAGGCACGCCGATGAACGCTGATTTGAAGAGGTTGGAGCGAAATCATCTCCGAACCCTGTAGGTGAGGCCAATAATCCAGGTGAGAGAATTCCCGTGCCGCGTCCGTATCCTCTGAGCGCCCATCCCCACGGGCTCCTATCCACCATGCCTCTGATCCCAATTTTGCTTGCCCGGCCTGCTTCATCCCCCCATTTGCTTCAGAGTTGGGGATTCGCGGGTGTTGCCTGCCTAGAAAGGAAATGCCAGCTATGTCTGTGATGATCTCGCCTAGCATCGCCACCTGGCCCGTTCCGGTGAGTCATTCCCTTGTGCCGCCGGTAATGCGCGAGGGGGCCCGCCCCTTGATCCAGTTGGAAAATATCACCAAAACCTATCATCTGGGCGAGGTGGATGTGCCGGTGCTCAAGGGTGTGTCTCTGAGCATCGCACGCGGCGAAATGGTGGCCTTGATGGGTGCATCGGGTTCCGGCAAAACCACCCTCATGAATATCCTCGGTTGCCTCGACCGCCCTAGCTCCGGCGGTTTCTGGTTCGATGGCCAGGATATGAGCGACCTCTCGCCGGATCAACGCGCCTTGGTGCGCACCAGTAAACTCGGTTTCGTTTTCCAAAGTTTTAACCTGCTGCCCCGTACTTCTGCCCTCCACAACGTGCTCATGCCGTTGGACTATGCCGTTGATCGTCATGCCCGCAGTGAGGCTAACGGACTGGCCCGCTCACTGCTCAAGCAGGTCGGCCTGGCTGAGCGCATGCATCATGAGTCGTCTCAAATGTCCGGCGGCCAGCAACAACGTGTCGCTATTGCCCGGGCGCTGGTGAACCGGCCGGCCTTGTTACTGGCCGACGAGCCGACCGGGAATCTGGACTCTCGTGTGGGGGACGAGATTTTACGGATGTTTCAGCGGCTGCACGCCGAGGGCATCACGGTTATACTGGTGACCCACGATCCGAAGGTGGCCGGGTATGCGGACCGGACGATTCGGATGGCAGACGGGCTTATCGAGGAAGACCAACAAAGTTCCGCACGTCGTGGCAACGGCCACCGCGCCGCCACCACCATGCCGCAACCCGAATTCGGCGGCACGGTCAATCATGATAACTTGGGTGATGCAGGAGCAAAACAGGAAGAGACTGCGGATAGGATGCCTGCGTCACGTGGTCAGGACATTCTGCCAGTAGCCTCAGATCAAATAGCCCAAAGTGATAAGTCATCCGTATTGGCAGCGACTGCTCCGTCAGCGAACCACCCGCTGCCGGCACCCGCTCCCCACAATTTCCATACCGAGCCATCCCACCCGCCTACCAGCCCCCTGAAAACATCTGCTGCGGCTTTATTGGTGCCACCAACCTTGCGCACGGCCTTGAATAACTTGCGCCGGCACAAAATGCGCTCCACCCTCACTGTGCTCGGCGTGATCATCGGGGTGGCTGCCGTCATTGCCATGCGTGAAATCGGCCAAGGATCCAAGGCGGCTATCGAAAAAACCATCGCCAGCATGGGTGCTAGCAAAATTCCCATTTTTCCAGCAGCAGTCAATAATGGCGGCGTGAGCCAGGGAGCCGGCACTTTTCAATCCCTAAAACCCGGCGACGTTGAGGCCATCGCCCGCCAGTGCCCGGCCGTCACCGTTGTTGTGCCCTTGGTCTGGGCCCAGGCGCAAGCGGTTTACGGCAAACGCAATTGGTCGCCGCAGCGCCTGACGGGCAGCACGCCGGGATACCTAGCGACGCGGGATTGGGATTTGGAAGAGGGTGAGTGTTTCACGGCGGCGGACGTGAGTTCGCGCAACGGCGTCTGTGTGATAGGCACCACCGTGCGGCGCGAACTCTTCGAGGACGAGTCGCCAGTCGGCAAATTCATTCGCATCCGCAATGTCCCTTTCCGCGTCGTCGGTGTCTTGGGCGGCCGCGGCGCCGATATGATGGGCCAGGATCAAGACGACGTGATCGTCGCCCCGTGGACAACGGTGAAATTCCGCGTCAACGGCTTGAGCGCTGCTCCCGTCAAAGCCGCCGAGGCGGCGTCAGCCCGTTCCATCCATAATCTATATCCGGTGGGAACCCCGCTCTATCCGCCAACGTCGGCCACCCAATTACTCAACCGGCCGCAACCAGTGGGCCAGACGAACATTGATATGATCCAAGCCAAGGCCACCGACACCACGCAGGTGCCGGTGGCCATCAAACAAATTGCGGCGATCTTGCGCGAACGTCACCATCTGGCCGATGGCGATAGTGATGACTTTAATATCCTGGACATGACGGAAATCGCCCGAGCCTCGTCGCGCAGCTCCGAGCTGATGAGCACCTTGTTGCTGGTTGTGGCCACTATTTCGCTCGCTGTGGGTGGCGTTGGCATCATGAATATCATGCTTGTTTCAGTTACCGAGCGGACCCGGGAAATCGGCTTGCGGATGGCGGTGGGAGCCCGCCGCCATCACATCCTGCGGCAATTTTTGCTGGAGGCGTTCCTGTTATGTCTGGCTGGCGGCGTGCTCGGTATTCTCGTCGGCCGTGGCACCTCGATTCTGGTCCGCGAGTTCCAACATTGGACCACCGAAATCTCTATCCCGGCTATCGTCATCTCCGTCGCCGTGGCTGGCGGTGTCGGTATTGTCTTCGGGTTTTACCCTGCATGGAAAGCCTCACGCCTAGATCCCATCGAGGCCCTGCGCCATGAGTAGGCGGACATCGAACATCGAACATTGAACGTGCTCGACAGCGGGCTGTTTTGAGGATTGAATGCAACGGGTCCCTAACATTGCCATTCTCATGCACGCCAACCTGAAGAGAAGTTTCCTAGCAACCGCACAGCTGATGTGCCTCGCTGCGACGTTAGCCAGTGGCGCAGCGCCCCCGGTTGTCCAATGGCTGGTGGATGGCGACACGCTTGAGCCATCGACGACCATTGAGTTGCGCTTCGATCGCGACATGGTGGACCAAGAGGAAGTGGGCACGGCGGCCAAGCCGACGCTGGCGGTCGAGCCGGCATTGCAGGGGACGTTCACGTGGCTGAGTCGGCGCAGCGGTGTGTATGTACCAACGCAAGTGCCGGGGATGGGCCAGGTTTTTACCTTCACGCTGGTGCCCGGGCTCAAGGATGCGCACAACGAACTGATCAAGTCGTCGTTTCGTGCCACCCTCAAAACACCGCCATTCGAGTTCGTGGACCTGAGGGGCGCTGATCGCCAAAACGACAATCCATCGCCTGTAGCGGACCAACAAATAGCGTTTAACCGGGACATGAAATTAGAGGGTGCAGCCGAATTATTCCGCTACATCGCGGATGACGGCAAGACCATCGCCGCAGTGGTGAGCTATACCCGGGCATACAAGTATTATCACGCCACCAGGGAGTCGGAAGAGGATTGGGACAGACGCTGGCAACTCTCACGAATAGCTAGCCAGCCCTCGGCAATCGCCGCAGTGGAATCTGATGCCGATGACGACGACGACGACGACGTGAATTCCACGCCAATCAAAAACCGCCTCATCATCAAACCGGTAGCTCCGCTCGTCCCAGGCCCGCTGTGGCATCTCGAGATTAAGCCAGGCCTCGAATCTCTAACTGGCGGCTACCGCATCACCTCCAAACATGCCATAAAAATTGGCCGCGTGCAGCCATTCACACTCGCCCCGCTCGCCACTTCAAGCTACCTCAACGGTGGCCGCCAACTTACCCTCGAATTCTCCGATAACCTCGCTCCTGACGTCTCCGAAAAAACCGCCGGAAAATTTTTCCGCATTACGCCGGCCGTCAATGGCCTGCGCTTTGACCAAGGGTGGCGCGGGCTAACCATACGCGGCGAGTTTGATCGGGCAGCCGAGTACCAACTGGAAATTGACGCCTCGTTGTTATCGGAAAGCGGACTGCCACTAGCCGGCCAACTCACTCGCAGTTTCCGTTTTGCTCCGGTGAAGCCCCGTGTCTATTTGCCAGAGATAACCGGTCACCAGCGCGTGGACGGACAACGGAAATTTCCCGTCCGCTCGGTGAATTTGAAGACGATTCGCGTCATTGCCCGGCTCGTCGTACCGGCCAAAGCCGCCCGAGCGGTCGGGGCGTTCGACCGCTATCGAGATGAGCGTGAAGATCACAATCCAGATGAACCCTATCGAGCCCTGCCCGCCGGTCTCATCGACGGCAGGGTGATCCTCGATCAAGAAATCGCACTGCCCGCACCTCAGACCGACGCCCGCCAAGATACCTCCCTCGATTTGAGTGATTTGTTAGGACCCGCGCAAGCCGGTATGATTTTCCTAACCGTCGAGGGTAAACCCATGGATGGCCTCGGCGGCAAAAAACGTCCCTGCGCCCAAGCCCTCATCCAATTGACCGACTTCGGCGTGCTGTGGAAAAAGACCGGCGGCCAACTTGCGGTCAACGTTTTTTCCATGGCAAGTGGCAAGCCGGTGGCGGGGGCGCATATCGAGTTGTTAGATGAGGAATTCAAACGCATCGCAGTGGCGGATAGCGCGGTGGATGGCAGTGCAGTGTTGCCGCCGGGTGCCAAGCCCGGCTGGCTGGTGACGAGCCGTGGCGAGGACCTGTACGTGCTGCGGCTCGGTCAGCAAGGCGACGAGTTGCCGCTGGCGGGGTTTCGCCAGCCGATAAGTTATGATTCATGGGATGCGCCGCAACGCACGTCGCCACCATTGCGGGCGATGATCTTTACCGAGCGCCCTCTCTATCGCCCAGGCGAAACCGTCCATGTCAAAGGACTCGTTAGACATAGTGGTGCCGACGGTCTAACCGTTGCAGCGGGCCTCGATGGCACCATCACCATCAACGCGCCGGGCGACCATGGCCGTGAAATCGCGATTCGCACGGATGATCGGGGTGCCTTCGATACTCAAATCGTACTGGACACATTCACCACCGGTTATCACGGATTGCGGCTCGCTTTCCCGGATCACGAGGACGAATCCTGGACGGGCGGCTGCTACGCCGCTTTCCAAGTGGCCGACGTCCAACCCAACGCATTCGAGGTGAATCTCGCGCTCGCCGCTCGCTTCTCACCCACAACACCGGTGACTGCCGACGTGGCCGCAAACTACTTTTTTGGTTCCCCGCTAGGTGATAGCCAGGCGCGCTGGACGCTCCAGTACGCCGCGGATGAATTTTTTCCCGCCGGTTTCGAGGGATTCACTTTCTCTAACTTTAGCGCCTCCGGCCAGAAATCACTGACACTGCGCGGCCAACAAAAACTCTCCGCCACCGGAACCTTGTCTATCCAACCAAACCTGCCCGCTCCGGTCGGCGGCCCGCGTCGTGGAACCCTAACCGTCGAGATCACCGATGCCAACCAGCAGACGGTCACCGAGACCGGTTCCTTCGCCCGCGATGCCGCCGATTTCTATCTGGGTATCGCACGCCCGGACCAGGAAGTGCTCGGCCACACCGATGAAATCGTGGCCCGCGCCGCAGCGGTTAGGCCAGACGGCCAACCGCTGCGCGAACCCGTTGCAGTGAAGGCTGAGTTGTTGCGCTTGCGCCACGAAACCGTGCGCGTGCAAGGTGCCGGCAACGCCATCTCGTTCCGCACCGAAACCAGCGAGGAAAGCGTCGCCACCAGCGACGGTCAGACGCTTATACCTGAACACGTTAGCACCGGTTGGCAGTTGCCCGCCGGCGAGAGCGCACGCTTCAAGCCGGGGCACGCCGGCGAGTACCTCCTGCGCCTAACAGCAGTCGATGGGCAGGGCCGCCCGACGAGTGTCACCTATGGCTTCAGTGTTGCGGGAGACGAGCCCATCGCCTGGGATTATCGCAATCCCGCGCAAGTTGAATTGGTGCCCGACAAGCTCGAATACCAACCCGGAGAAACCGCCCGCATTTTGGTGAAAACCCCGATCTCAGGCGAGGCCCGGGTAAGTATCGAACGCGGGACTCGCGTCCTGCGAAGCCAGCACCACAGGCTTGACGGCAACGCACCTGTCATCGAAATTCCGATAGAATCCGGCGATGCGCCTAATGTGTTTGTTTCGTTGATTCTAATCCGCGGTGCCGACCAGAGTACCCGGCGCTTCAAGTCGCCAGAGTACCGTTGCGGCCTCTGCCAATTGCACGTAACCAATCCGTCCACACGCCTCAACGTCGAGGTCACCCCGCGTGCCTCGTCCGTCCAGCCCGGTGCCGATATCGCCGTGGACCTGCGCGTCCGCGATAGCAAAGGTGCCGCGGTGGCAGATGCCGAAGTGACGTTTTTCGCGGTGGACGATGGCGTGCTCGCCATCACGGGTTACGAGCGGCCGCAACCTCGCGCGGTCTTCGAACAGCCGTTCCCACTCGGCGTGCGCACCGGCTTGTCTCTCTATCAATTACTCCCGGAAGACCCGGCAGATTGTGGGTTTTCTAATAAGGGATACCTCATCGGCGGCGGCGGCGGTGAGGGCCCCGGCCAGAAACTGCGGCATGATTTTCCCGGCACGGCATGCTGGCTGCCTGCGTTGCGGAGCGATGGCGAAGGTAATCTAACGGTGAAATTCAAAGCCCCCGACGCGCTCACTCGCTACCGTTTGGTGGCGGTCGCTCATGCCGGTGCCAATCGTTTTGGCTCGGGCGAATCCGCCGTTAGTTTGCGCAAACAATTTATGATTCTCTCTGCCCTCGGCCAATTTGCCAACGTCGGCGATGAAATCATCGCTCGGGCCGTCGTGCACAATCTATCCGGCTCCAAAGGCACGGCCAAGGTGGCTCTCGTCCTCGACTCAACGGCCGAACCTGCCCAGTCACCTCTCGTCGCCTCCCTCACTCTCGACAACGGCGCGAGCGCCACGGTGGATTTTCCTGTGCGTCTGCGTGCCATGGGCGATGCCGAGTGGAAATGGTCGGCACGCCTCGAGACAGACGCCACATCCTTCGAGGACGGACTCGCAGCCACCTTGAAAGTCGGCTCTCCCGCTCCTGTGTTGAAGGAAACGTATCTGAGCGACCTCAATGCTATATCTAATGATTTACTCACCGGGGTGAATCCCCAATTGCTAGAAGGCAACGGGTCGTTGCGCCTGACGCTTTCCAACACCCGGTTGGCGTCGTTGCGGGAGAGCGCGGCTGCACTGTTAGAGTATCCATACGGCTGTGCGGAGCAAACCGTCTCGGCGCTGGTGCCGTGGATCGTGGCCAAGGATCTTGCGGCGGTTTTACCCGCAATCGTGCAAACCAAGGCGGCAACGCGCGAGGCCATCCACACTGGCATCGCCAAGCTCACCACGCTGCAAACCCAGGACGGCGGCATCGGTTACTGGCCCGGTGCTCATGAGGCTAGCCTGTTCCCCAGCGCCTATGCTGTCTTGGTTCTCAGCTTGTTAGAACGCCAAGGCGAAACCATGCCCGCGAAGTGGCCCGCTCTTCTCAAATACGTCAGTGACCAACTCCGCGGCCTCGGGGCAAAGCAACGGGAGGCGCCGCTCGACGATTATGCGCTCGCTCTCTTCGCCCTCGCCGCTGCGGGTAAGTCAGAGCCCGCCTATCATGAGCAATTGTTTGCACGCCGTGCGGAAATTTCCCGCGAGGGCCGCGCTTTGTTGGCTTGCGCCATGATGGCGACCAAGGGGTCGGCAAAAAGCATGGCTGGCTTGTTAGATCCGCGTGCGCCTGCACCGGAGGCCGGTTCGTGGTTCGGCAGTGCGACGCGGGAGCGTGCCGCGCTTCTGCTCGCCTGGACTGGCTTCAAGCCCTCGGATCCGGAGGTTGGCCGGTTGGCGAAGGAATTGCTCGCTGCACGTCATAATGGTCGCTGGCGCACGACCCAGGAAAACGCTTGGGCGCTACTAGCTCTCAGCCGCTACTTCGCCACCGTCGAACACGAGGTGAAGCCAGTCGATGCCACATTGGTTAAGGCCGGTGCCGCTTCCGAAGTTATGCTAACAAAAGAGCAATTGGCGATAACCTCGCAATTCAACTTTGCCGCGGCGACGCCACTCGGCTCGCTAGAGGTGAAAAACCCGCGGCAACAAGCACTCTACGGCGAGGCCAGCTTCGTGGTTCGGCCAGCGGTGACCGGGCAACCGCGGCAGGACCGCGGTTACGCGGTGTCTCGAGCCTATCAGAAACTCGCCGCCGATGGCGTGCTAGGCGATGCCACGGGCCTAGAGGTAGGCGACCGCGTGCTGGTGACGCTGCGGATAGAGACGCCGCGCCCCGGGCATTTTGTCGCCATCGACGATCCGTTGCCGGCCATTCTCGAAGCGATCCATCCGGAATTCCGAACTCAGCAAGCGGGGGAGGGGCGTGCACTTGACCAAGCATGGGCCGCCGATTACCGCGAGATGCGTGCCGACCGCGTCCTCTACTTCTGTGATCATCTACCTGCGGGTGCTTTCACATTCCGTTATCTCGCCCGGGTGCGGGCTGCGGGCAAAGTTATTGCGCCTGCCGCCAAAGTTGAGGAGATGTATCGGCCCGAACGTTTCGGCCTGAGCGCTACGGACCGCCTAACAAGTACACCAGCGAAGAAGTAACGCCTTGGGAGGCTGCTCCTCAGACGCAAGACGACAAGAAAAGAGAGTTCAGCATTTCTGCATCTATTCTTGCGTTTTGCAGTCTCAGAACTCAGCTGCGGGCAGGATGCCCGCGCCACTTGGCTGCGTGCCTCCGGCCGCAGGCCGTGGCACCCTGTGGACCGGGCATCCTTGCCCGGCGGCCCATGGGTGAGAATGAATGGCGCATGGCTCAGGTTGCATTCGCCTCGCATGGGCGCTTGCGGGCAGGATGCCCGCGCCAGTGCGAACGCACATACATGAAATCAACAGGTGAAAGTCCGAGTCATCCCGAGACGAGTAACGGGAGAGCAGCCGGAGGCAACTGCGTCGTCGCGAGACGGGGTGGGGAGCAGCCCGAGGCGGACCTGCGGTCCCAAACGAGAGTGAACCCGATTCGGTTTACAACAGCGG